>JAUNRU010000027.1:0-30067 GCA_030535535.1 Corynebacterium casei | reverse complement strand
GGCATTATCTCTGGCGTGGACCGCCGCTTCTCCAAGCGTGATGGCTCGCCGTGGGCCATTGTCACCATCGAGGACCACAACGGTGCGCAGGTGGAAATCCTGGTATTCAACCAGGTCTATTCTCTGGTCGCGCCGCAGATTGTGGAAGACAACATCATCTTGGCCAAGGTCCAGGTGCGAGTGCGCGATGAGCGCACCAGCTTCTTCTGCAATGACATTCGCGTGCCAGAACTTGGCCCCGGCAACGGTGCTGGCCTGCCTTTGCGCCTGAGCATGCGTACCGATCAGTGCACTATGGAAAACATTGCCAAACTCAAGCAGGTATTGGTGAAGAACAAGGGTGATTCAGATGTTTATCTGACTCTGCTCAATGGCGATGAATCCACCATGATGGTCTTGGGTGACCACTTGCGGGTGGAGCGTTCCTCCAGCTTGATGGGTGATTTGAAGGCAACGATGGGCACCGGCATTTTGGGCTAACAGCCCATCTTGCCAAGGTGTATGCGCGGGCGTGAATAAAAATCATGCGTGGTGGTGGATCTGCGATAGGGTAGACAGCACAGTCTATTTCTTTAAAGGAGAAAAACCCCGTGGCACAAAAAATCCGCACCACACATGTTGGCTCACTCCCACGCACCCCAGAACTGCTGGAAGCAAACAAGAATCGCGCATCCGGCTCCGTTCCAGATGAAGCATTTTTCGAGCTGTTGGAAAAGGCAGTCGATGAAGTTGTAGCTCGCCAGGTTGAGCTCGGTATCGACATCATCAATGAGGGCGAGTACGGCCACATCACCTCCGGTGCGGTGGACTACGGTTCCTGGTGGAACTACTCTTTCTCCCGCCTGGGCGGCCTGACCATGACCGACGTTGACCGTTGGGCTAGTGAAGAAGTAGTTCGCTCCGAGCCAGGCAAGCCACGTCTTACCTCTTTCTCTGATCGCCGCGACCGTCAGCTGTTCTCCGAGGCTTATGAAGATCCAGAATCTGGCATCTTCACCGGCCGCGCCAAGGTGGGCAACCCTGAGTTCACCGGCCCAATTACTTATGTTGGCCAGAAGGAAGTTGAAGCAGACGTCAAACTGCTCAAGGACGCAATGGCGAAGCACAACGTTTCCGACGGCTTCGTTGCAGCGCTTTCCCCAGGTTCCGCAGCACGCCTTGCAAACAAGTACTACGAGACCGAGTTTGACGTCATTAAGGCTTGTGGTGAGGCACTGTCCCACGAATACAAGGCAATTACTGACGCCGGCCTGACCGTTCAGTTCGACGCACCAGACCTGGCGGAAGCATGGGACCAGATCAACCCTGAGCCTTCCATCGAAGACTTCCGTGGCTTCGTCCGTGAGCGCATTGACGTACTCAATGACTCCATCAAGGACATTCCTAAGGAACTAACCCGACTGCACATCTGCTGGGGCTCTTGGCACGGACCACACGTGACCGACGTACCATTTGGCGACATCTTGGAAGAGATTCTGCGCGCAGAGGTTGGCGGCTACACCTTCGAGGCTGCATCCCCACGCCACGCACACGAGTGGAAGATTTGGAAAGACGTTGAACTTCCAGAAAACACTCTGCTCTACCCAGGCGTGATTGCTCACTCCACCAACGTGGTTGAGCACCCAGAACTGGTTGCAGACCGAATCTCCAACTTCGCTGAGGTTGTTGGCCCAGACAAGGTTGTTGCATCCACCGACTGTGGTCTTGGCGGCCGCCTGAACCACCAGATTGCTTGGGCAAAGCTGGATTCTCTGGTCAAGGGTGCTGAAATCGCGTCTTCTCGCCTGTACTAGAAATTAGCGCTAACCGCTTTAAACTTCGCGCTTAGCGCTAAAACATAAAGAAGGGTGCTGCAACAGTTTCGAACTGTTGCAGCACCCTTCTTCGGCGTAATGCGGAATTACTGCAGACGGAAACCGAACTGCTGCAAGACGCTAGCAATCTGGTCGCGTGCCTCTGGGGAGAATGCTGCCAGGATGGTTGCTGCCTGAGTCAGGGAGCCGCCGACTGCCAGGATGGCACCGACAACAGCGAATATCATGTCGGTGGTTTCATTGCCGCGCATAGACTTCAAAGAATCTGGGACAGTTTCCCAACGCTCGTCTTCTGCCTGCTCATCTTCTTCTTCGATGCAGTCTGGCTCTTCTGGCATGCCTGAGGAACCGTAGCCGTTAGCGATACCGAAGGCGAGCTCCTGTGGGCCCATGAAGGAGGAACCAACGGTGCCGTCTTCAACAGCCTCCTCGTGGTCTTCACGGGCCTTTTCTACAGCTTCCTTGCACTCGTCGGAGTAGCCATCCGCGTTGATGTGGCCACCGGAGGACAGCTGGCTAGAAGACGGGATGGTTTGTGCAGTTGCAGCAACCGGAGTCAACGCTGAGACAGCGACGCTGGTAGCTGCAACAACAGCAACAGCAAGGCGGGAGTTACGCATGGAAATTTCTCCTTGGAAGGCAGACGGGCCAATTTGTACTCCAATGAATGTAGCAGGCCGACCCGTATCCCGATAGTGCAATGAAAAATTCCTAACACCCGCCTGTGTGCGACAGGTTAGTTCAGGAACGCTTCTACCTGCGCGCGAACTTCCTGTGGCAGAACTTTCAGCATCTGGTCCTTAGCGCCTGGAATGACACCCAGTGCAGCGACGACGCCAGCGATTACCGCAACGATGGCCGCGAGGGCGCCGCCGGCGAGCGCGGAACCAGAATTGGATTCAGAGGAGCCTGCGGAAGAGTTTGAAGAACCTTCAGCGCTTCCCTCATTCTTGCCAATTGGATGCTCATTGTCAGCGAGCAAATCCTCAATCTGGAAGATAGTGGTGGTGCCGGAGACCTCGTTGCCGACAACCAACAGGTACTCACCATTAGGGGAGTCTTCCTTATCGATGAAAGCGAAGCCTTCTGGGCCCAGGTCGCCCGCGAACTTGGTTGACTCGTAGTTGTCCTCATCGAAGTCAACAGTGAAGTCACGGTTGTTGACGTAGGTCTGGTACTTCGCATTCGCTGGGTCAGTAACGTCGTAGACAAACACGCCGCCAACGCGCTCAGCGCCGATGAACGCATAGGTGCGGTCACCAATCTGGCCAATGGTTAACGCCTCTGGCTCTGGGCCCTTGTTGTCAGAACGGTCATCAAACTCAGGACCTTCGTTGTCCGCGTTGTGGTGGAAGACGCCCGCCTGGTTTAGGGAGGCGGTGACTTCTTCAAACTTGGAACCGGAATCGAAGACAACATTGCCTTCAGCGTCGTAGATAGAGAAGGAACGGGAACCATAAGCGTAGAGCTCATCGAAGCACTGCTCTTCTTCATTCCAGCCAGAAGCATTGGACAGCTTCAGATTGCCCGCTACTTCCTTGGATGCAAGCTCCTCCAGATCAACATCGCCCAGAGCGCCCTCACAGACCTGGCCATCTTCAACAACATCAGCCAGCTCGACTTCATCGGTGTAAATGCCGGAGCCGCCCTCATCTTCATCAACGCCCCATTCGCGGGCATCGCCTTCATTCGCAGTAGCGAAGTAGGTCTGGCCATTGGAGGTAAAAGCGTGGATGGAGTCTGGCATGCTCAGCCCCTTAACCGGGATGGTGCGCAGCTCAGCAGCGTCATCCTTGTTGGAAGAGTCAATAGCAATCTGCGAGTGGTCAGCGATGTGCGCTGGAACAATCTTCTCAACGGTTGCAGAAGCAATGTCGATGATGGCGATCGCATTGTTTTCCTGCAGGGTGACAAAAGCCTTGCCGTTAGCAGAGGCTACGTACTCTGGCTCCAAGTCTAGGGAAGGCTGGTTGTGGTGAGCCTCTGGACCAAAGATACGGATATCTTCGTGCAGCGCGCCTGGGGCATCGAAAGCCTCAAAGCCAGCGGTGCGAACGTCCGCCTGGGACGCTGCCTCCACGGTGCCCACTGCAGGCAAGGTAATGACAGAAACAGAACCTGCAGGGTCTGCGACATAGGCGGTACCCTCAGCATTGAGTTCGTTGGAAGGCTCACCCTCATTAGCAATCAATGCATACGCGCCATCAGAGGTGATGTGCACGTTATCCGGCAAAGCGCCGATGGTGACGCGGCCCAGCTCGGCAGAGCCCAAGTCTTCTGCGGAAGCATCGAAGAAGAGTGCTTCGCCCTCAAGCAGCTTGTCGCTCTGCTGTACCGCTGCGATGGCCAAGCCATCTTCGCGAACAGTCACGGAGTTAATTTCCTTGTCTGCACCAGCAGAGATGGAACCAATCTTGGTTGGGTTCTCCGGGTTAGACGCGTCCAAAACGTCAATCTCACCAGACAAGGCATTCACTGTCAGGATGCGCTGGGATTCAGCGTGGAATGCAACAATCTCAGCTGCAGACTCAGCCAGCTGGCCAGAGGCATAGCTGCCGATGGGCGCCATAGAAACCCCGGCGCCTGCCGCGGAATCGGTAGCTACTGAATCAACGATGCCGTTGAAATCCTGCGCATTGGCAACAGCAGGGGAGATGATGCCGGCGGTGAGGGCAGCTGCAGCGCACAAAGAGATGGCGCGACGACGAATGGACATTAATTGCTCCTTGGGAATAGTTAAAAAGGTTCTGAAAACAACCTGGGTAATCTTCGCTGAGCAACATGATTTCGCGGCTAATTTAATGTTGAGTGTCCGTGTCCGACAGTTGAATTTCACATGAATTCGATTTTGCTGGGGGCAACGCCAACACAGTTTGGTGCAAGAGACTAAAATGCTTGCTCATGAGTACTAGCCAGAAGGTCAACGCAGAAAAATTCGTCCCAGTTCGCGCAAGCGATATTCAGCTGGCACAAGCACGAATTTCTTCTGAGATTGCGCCGACGCCGCTGCAATACTGCCCTCGGCTGTCGGAACAGACTGGTTGTGACGTTTTTCTAAAGCGCGAAGACCTGCAAGGTGTGCGTTCTTACAAGATCCGTGGCGCCTTCTTTTCCATCTCTAATCTCACCGAAGAAGAAAAGGCAGCGGGCATCGTGACCGCCTCCGCAGGCAACCACGCGCAAGGCGTGGCATATGCGTGCAGCACCATGGGAATCAAGGGCAAAATCTACGTCCCCGGCCCAACACCAAAGCAAAAGCGCGACCGTATCTTGGTCCACGGCGGCGACATGGTCGAGCTCGTCGTCATCGGTGCGAACTTTGATGAAGCTGCTGCCGCAGCACACGAGGATGCTGATGCCAGCGGCGCGACATTCATTGAGCCTTTCGATGCCCGCGATACCGTGATCGGTCAGGGCACGGTTGCCGCAGAAATCATCTCCCAGCTCTCTTCCCAGGGCCGCGCCTTGGATACCGTGGTTGTGCCAGTTGGCGGCGGCGGACTGCTGTCCGGAATCACCAGCTATTTGGCGGATATGGCGCCACGCACCAGCATCGTTGGAATTGAGCCAGCCGGCGCGGCATCGTTAAGCGCTGCATTCGAAGCCAACGAACCTGTCACCCTCGACACCGTCGACCCTTTCGTCGACGGCGCTGCGGTCAAGCGAATCGGCCAAACCCCATACAACATCCTGGACGCCAACCGCGGACGTTTGCACTGGGACACCGTGACCGAAGGCGCAGTATCCACAGAGCTGCTGGAGCTATACCAAAACGAAGGCATCATCGCTGAACCAGCCGGTGCACTTTCAGTTACTGGACTGCGCAAAATCAATCTGCGTCCAGGCTCCACCGTGGTCTGCGTGATCTCCGGCGGCAATAATGATGTGCTGCGCTACGCCGAAATCATGGAACGCTCCCTGGTCCACCGAGGCCTGAAGCATTACTTCTTGGTGAACTTCCCACAGGAACCTGGCCAGCTGCGTGATTTCCTGGTCAATATACTCGGCCCAGATGATGACATCACGCTGTTTGAATACCTCAAGCGCAACAACCGTGAAACCGGTGCGGCACTGGTTGGACTGGAACTGGGCAACGCCGCTGACATCGACGGTTTGCTCGAGCGCATGGAGGCATCACGCATTGATTGCCGTCAGCTCAAGCCGGGCACACCGGAGTATGACTTCTTGGTGGCTTAGTGCACACAGAATATAAACGTCCACCAGCTGATGTGACGGTTGAACATGAGATTGAAATCAAGCGCTCACGCTTTATTTGTCTTATTGGCCGCGTCACCGATGATGCTTCCGCACGCGCATTCATTGATGAGGCGCGTTCGCGTTTTCCTGATGCGCGCCATCACTGCTCTGCGTATATCTACCATGTGGACGACTCCCATCCGGTGGAGCGTTCCTCCGATGATGGTGAGCCTTCCGGCACCGCCGGCAAACCGATGCTGGACGTGCTTAAGGGCGCCGGATTGATGGATATCGCCGCGGTGGTTATCCGCTACTTCGGTGGTGTGAAACTCGGCGCAGGGGGATTGGTTCATGCCTATGGTGGCGTTGTTAGCGAAGCCATCGACTTGGTTAAGCCCGTGCTTCGCACCACCCGGCACCTTTTTACCCTGGATGCACCGCATGCCGAGGCCGGCCGGTGGGAATCAGAACTGCGTAACCGTGGCTATGAAGTAATAGGAGTAGATTACGGCTCTCAAGCCACCATGACTTTGGCTGTGGCGCCCGGTGAGGAAGACGCATTGTTTGATACGATCGCCGCGCTGACTCAGGCCACGGCGGAGGCAAAAGAAGCCGGCACCCAATGGGTGGAAATAGCACAAAACAGTTAATCGATTAGGATATATCCCATGACAATGCAGCCCCGTCCGAATAATCCCATTGAGCTTAAGAAGCAAAAAGTTCGCAAGCATGCCCGCAACGGAGTCATCTCGGTTGCTGCTGGTGTTGGCGGCGGCCTTCTTGGTGCACTTGTGCTGGCAGGAAGCTCATGGATCTGGCTTTCCATTGGTCTAGTCGTGGCAGTTGTCGGTGGCGTTTCTAACTGGGTAAAGATTCAAAAGATTGTCAACGAAAACAACAGCGGATACTGACGGACTGCCCGTACGCATCGACGCTTGGGTATGGGCCGTGCGTATGTTCAAAACGCGCGGTGAGGCAGCCGATGCCGTGCGTGCCGGGCATGTCAAGCTCAACGGCAATGCGGTCAAGCCTGCGCAACAGGTAGTACCTGGGGATCGTGTTCGTGTGTGGAAGAACCACCACGAGCATGACCTAGAAATCCTGCGCACAGTCCGCAAGCGCGTCGGCGCACCTGTTGCCCGCACCTGCTACACGGACCATGCGCCACCGCCCCCACCGCGTGAATTCATGCCGGCCGTGCCACGACGCGACCCAGGCACCGGGCGTCCAACGAAGAAAGACCGCCGCGACATGGAGAAATTCTTCGGCAAACGCCGCTAGCGGGGACTGCAATTGCGTCAAACATGTGAAGGGACTTCCTGTTGCGAATGGGAAGTCCCTTCACATGTGAGCGGGGTAGGTTCGCAGTGAAAAGACATTGGGAAAGGATTCTGCGCGGGTGATAGGAATGAACTTATGTCGCGTGTCTAGGACGGATTCTTTATTGGCATCCACTTGAAAACCGTTGCTGATACGGTGGCGCGGAATGGGGGAAGCATCAATCCATAGTGAAGGCTGCTTCTTTACCCGTGCATTGAGAACAACGCCTATCGGAGAGGACCGAATGCCCATGTCGGACCAGGAATCAAAGACCGAGAGCTTCGTCGAGTTTCTCGCCATGAGAATCAGCGACATTCGTGAAGAGGAAACGCCGTGGACTCGCCATTGGGTGGAAGCGATGATTATCAATGGGGAAGCCGCGTTGAAAAATGGCGATGAACTCAGCATTGAACGCGTGATTGCTCCACTGATCACTTCGCTGTCCAAGATTGAACAGGCTGCGCGTTATGGTCTGACCGACAGGCAGAAAAGCTCTATTGGCGAAGCCGATGCGATAAGCAGCGCGACCGAAGCGGCTGCCCGCGGCGCCCACAGTGCGGCTGATGATGAACAGTCTGCGGAAGAGTTTCTGGGCTTTTTAGCCACGACCCAAGACCGCGTTCCGCATGAGGATGCACCTGGCACCCGCGATTGGATAGAGCGAATGCTGATGACAGGGGAGACGTTGTCGGAATCAGGGAAGGAACTATCCCCACAACGGATGGCAGCGCTGCTTATTCCGACTTTGTCGAAGATTGAGCAGACCGCGCGACACGGCAAAGTACGTCCCGCAGCCGCAGAATAGCCGGGAATACTGCAGCCGCTCGTGAGCTTTACTTGCGCGTGGCGCGCAGGGCTTTGAGGCGGGAGACAAGTCGCTGGCGACGATCCCGGCGGGTGCCGGTATCACCGGTGGCCTCAATGTGGTCCTTGCCAAAGCGGTTGAGCAGCAAATCATCAATCAGACGAACCTGCCCAGGACGGAAACGGTACTTCATAGCGTCGTGGACAGTCTCGATATCGCGTTCAGATAGTAGGTTCTCCAACTGGTTCATGGTGGTGATGCCATTGGTTTCCAGCAAGTCCGCGAGCCAGCGGTAGTGCTCGGAACGTGAGCGCGGGAAGCGGCCATCGAGAAGCACTGCAAGAATGCCCGGCAGCGTCTCTGCTGAGATCTCAATATCTGAATCCGCGTGATGGGCAGGGTCTTTCAGCGCAGCAATCTCATCAAACTGGTTATCTGCCAGCTCAATGAGACCCGCAGCCAAGGTGAATAAGCGGTCCACCTGTGGTGAGGGTGCGCCAAGTCCTTGCTTGTAGCGAATGTCGTGCTCAAACTCAGCCCAAGCGTGCTGCAGCACGGTACGGATCTGTACCTCGAAGCGCATGCCGACAAAGTCCGCTAGGTCTTCCATATCTTCGGTTACGCGCAGCACCAGATGGTGCGAGCCATAGCCAAAGCCGCCAGCCACCCGCGTTTCAGCGGCCTTATCCACGGACTTAATCACCTCAAAGGAATCACCAAAAATGGTGATGGCTTCCGGGATGACGGTGGAGTGAAAGACATTGACGCGCACACCAACGATGTCCTGGATGTCATCCCACGGATTCGGATACATCAACTCGCCATCGATGTTCCGCTTCTTCGCCTTGGCCTTTAGCGATGGCCAGCCCTTGACGCGGGCTGCGACGCGGTCAAAGATAATGCCGGCGTCATTGAGGAGGTCTTCAATGGCATCACGAAAATCGCGTGCTGCTCGAGGGTGCACGCGAACCCATTCGTGGTACTGATTGCTCAGCTTCGAGATGGGGGATTCAGCCATGATGATTGGTCCTCCTTGAACAAAGGCTAGCCACGGAATTCCTGCGGAAATCCATGAGACCATAGTAACGGGTATGCGCATGGGCTTGGCAGTGACGCAGCCAAGCCCATTAAAGCTTTTGCGGGTAAATCAATAAACGCTAGCAGCGAATGCGCGTCCGGCAAAACATAAACCAATGACTGAACTCGTAGGACGCGCAGCAAGTGGTGGTGCAAAATGGTGAAAGTCTGAGGGTGTGTCAGCCACGCTTGTGAAGCAGCACCGCGAACCTTGACTTCCACCCCAGTCGGCATGCCACGGCCCAGAAGGACAGAAGCAGAACGAGTAGAGAACTCTAGTCCTGCCGGGGTCCGTGCGGCGCGTTCTAAGTTTAAGGCTGCCAAATCCCAGGCGGTGTGAATGCTTAGTCCCAGAAGGTCAAGACCGCGCTGGCTGATGTTGAGCTCATTAGTCTGCAAACCCAGGCGCAGCCCCGGAGACAATGCCAGCGTTGCAAGCGAATCTGAAAACCCATCATCTGAAAGTGGACGGGTATCCACCCAATCTTTCGCATGCAGCTTCGGAGTGATTTCTCGAACAGAGAGCGCGCGAGAGACTGCTACATCAATGAGCGGTTGGGACAACGGGCTCGGGGAGTCACTCAGGGAAAGCTCGCCGGTGGCATGGTCAATAACGGTGCTTGCGTGAGACAGCATTGTTGTTCTCCAGAGGTGTCCAGAAGGGCAAAATAAGGGTCTATGCCTTTATGGACTGCTCACGCCATAGGAAAGGTTCCCTCAGCAAGGCGAAAGGTGCAGAGACTATCTCATCTCTGCACCTTAAAGGAAGCGGTTGGGGAGGTCCTCGTTGAAACCTCGAATCCTAGAACGGAGGCTCGGTTTCTAGCTCGAGGACTTCAAAGAGCTTGGAAGCCGGCCACTTTTCAATGCTCTGGCCCTTCTCGTTGAGCTCATCCGCACGCTTTTCCTTCGACGTCGTGGTGGCCCACTCTCCGAGGACCAAAACGGTGGTCTTCTTCGTCACGTTCTTGCCAATTTGGCCGCCGTGGTGCGCGATACCGTTCCACAGCACGCCCTTGTCAAAGGGCTCGAAGTCACCGGTCAACGTGACATGTTGGCCATAAAGTGGAGAATCCTTGTCCGCATCCGGGTTTGGATCGGGGATAGTATCCGGCGTTGCCACCGACTCCCATGGTGCCGGACGACGCTGGGCCTTCTTCTCACCGGCGCCTGCAGATTTTTTCTCAGATGCGGCGGGAGATTCAGAAGAACTCCATGGGTCGGAAGAAGTGCGGTCACGGAAGTCGGTTCCTGCGCCCAAATCTTCCGGAGAAATTGGCGCGGTGTCCTTGCGCAGCACCGGCATGATGTGCTCCGGGGTCATGGTGCCCAATTGGAATCCCTGCGCATCAAACACGTCGCGGATGCTTTGCTCACCTTCCACAGCCGAGTCAAACGCCGGCGCCAAAGCCGAAATGATGTGGCCAGCCGCACGGGCATCAGCCAAAGCATCGTGGTGCTTGAAGTCTCCAAAGCTCACGGCCTTCGCCACGGTTGGAAGCTTGTGGTTAGCCACTGAGAGCACCTTGGACTTGGAAGCATGGCGTGCCAACGCCAAAGAACACGCCAGCTTCATTTCTGGAACCGGCATCTGGGAGCGAAGGAAAGCTGAGCGAAGCGCAGTGGAATCAAACTGCGCATTGTGTGCGACCAACACATCATCGCGCATAAACGTCAACAGCTCAGAAGCTGCTTCAGCGAAAGTCTGGGCATCCTTGACGTCGTCGGCGGTGATGCCGTGGATGGAGATATTAATGTCATCGAAGTGGTCAATGCCCGCTGGTGGTTTACACAGCCAGACCTTGGATTCGGTTTCCTCACCGGCCACAAAACGTACGGCACCAATCTGGCAGATAGAGCCCCAGTTGCCGTTGGCGGTTTCCACGTCGACGGCAACAAAGTCCAAGCCAGGGGTAGCAGTGGCGGCCAACACGCGGTCGCTTGGGTCGCCAGCGGGTGCAGAGCTTGTCGATGCCTTGCCAGAGCGCACATCATTAATCCAGCGTGCGCAGGCCTCAGCATCTTGGTTCGGCGCGAACACTACCGTCAATGCATCGGCAGCCTTGCCCGTGAAAGAAATGACAATCTCACCGTTAGAGGTTGCGCTTGGCTGCACGGCGTTAACGCTCTTGATCTCATCAAGAGCGATGTCGCGGCGTTCTTCGCTGTTGAGCGAGGCCGTAAGCTGCGATGGAACATAGACCAACTTGCCCTGCGATATGGACAAAGAAGCTCCGAGTGCTGAAACCGTCACGTTAAGTGCTCACGCCTTTCTGCGAAATTACTGCTCTTGCTCCCCAGATTCAGACTCTGACTCAGATTCAGCTTCTGCCTCAGAATTCGAGTCTGCGCCAACCGGACTTGAGTTTGCGGATTCAAATACCGGTGGTTCGGTCTGCTTCAGAACAAGAGTCGAACGGGGTTGAACTAAAATCGTACCCTCTGCGTCATGAATGGTGTCCTCTTTGGGGTACCCGCCATGAAAAGCGGTATCAACCATCAGTTGCCATTTCGCGCCCAAATCCTTGGTAGGCAGGCGGAACTCAATTTCTTCATCGTGCGCGTTGAACATCATGATGAAGGAATCATCCTTGATTTCTTGCCCCGAACGGTCACGTTCTGTGATCGCATTGCCGTTGAGGTAGACCATCAGCGCTTTGCCGAAATCATGATCCCAATCGCCCTGCGTCATCAGCCGACCCGAAGGCACCAACCATGCCACATCACGTTCGCGTACATCCGCGCCGAGGGGGCCGCCGGAGAAGAAACGTTGACGACGGAAGACCGGGTGGTTACGGCGAATGGCAATCACTCGCTTTGTAAAGGCGTACAGCTCCGATGGCTTCGCCATGTTCAGCAGTGACCAGTCCATCCACGCAATCTCATTGTCCTGGCAGTAGACGTTGTTGTTGCCGTCTTGGGACCGCCCCATTTCGTCACCGTGCGAAATCATCGGCGTGCCCTGGGATAACAATAAGGTGGTGAGGAAGTTGCGCTGCTGACGGCGGCGCAGACGCAAAATGTCCTCGTCATCAGTTTGGCCCTCAACACCATGATTCCAGGAGCGGTTATGGGACTCGCCGTCGCGGCCATCCTCACCGTTGGCATCATTGTGCTTCTCGTTATATGACACCAAATCACGCAAGGTAAACCCGTCATGCGCGGTGATGAAGTTGATGGACGCGGTTGGGCGACGACCATTATTTGCATAAAGGTCCGAAGAACCAGTTAGACGGGAAGCAAACTCACCCAAGGTGGCAGGCTCGCCGCGCCAGAAGTCACGCACGGTGTCGCGGTACTTACCGTTCCACTCACTCCAGATCGGAGGGAAGTTACCCACCTGATAGCCGTCATGGCCAATATCCCATGGCTCAGCGATGAGCTTGACCTGGCTGACCACGGGGTCTTGCTGCACCAGATCGAAGAAGGTGGCTAGCTTATCCACGTCATCGAGTTCACGGGCCAGCGTTGCCGCCAAGTCGAAGCGGAAGCCGTCGACGCGCATTTCTTTCACCCAGTAACGCAAAGAATCCATGAGCATCTGTAAAGAATGTGGATGACGAACGTTTAAGGAGTTTCCGGTACCGGTGTAGTCCATGTATTTGGACTTATCTTCATCTACTAAGCGGTAATACGCATGGTTATCAATGCCGCGGAAAGCAATGGTTGGGCCCAAGTGGTTACCTTCAGCGGTGTGGTTGTACACCACATCCAAGATGACCTCAATGCCCGCGGCGTGATAGGCGCGCACCATGTACTTGAACTCCGCCACCGCGCCGCCTGGGGTGCGGTTTGAAGAATAGTCTTGTTGAGGCGCAAAGAAACCAAAGGTGTTGTAGCCCCAGTAATTACGCAGGCCCAGATTGCGCAAGCGGTCATCTTGCAGGAACTGGTGCACAGGCAAAAGCTCCACCGCGGTGATACCCAGGTCCTGGAAGTATTTGATGACGGAAGGATGAGCCATGCCCGCATAAGTACCCCGGAGGTGCTCCGGGACATCCGGATGCGTCATCGTCATACCCTTAACGTGGGTTTCATAGATGACGGTTTCCGTCTCCGGGGTGCGCGGACGGCGGTCACCCTTCCAGTTGAAATAAGGGTTGATGACCACGGACAACATGGTGTGGCCCAGTGAGTCTTCTTCATTGCGGCCGGAGCCGGCTGGCTCAGCGTTGATGTCATAGGAATACAGCGACGCGTGACCATCGAAGTCACCTTCAAAGGAATGCGCATAGGGATCAACCAGCAGCTTGCTGGGATCACAACGCAGACCATTTTCTGGATCATAGGGGCCGTGAATACGGTAGCCGTAGCGCTGGCCTGGACCCACAGCTGGAAGATAGCAGTGCCAGACATGAGCAGTTTCCTCTTCGAGCTCAATGCGCACCTCATTCATGTCCTCATCAATGAGGCACAATTCAACTTTCTCAGCGATATCGGAAAAGATCGCAAAGTTGGTTCCCGCGCCATCGAAGGAAGAACCCAAAGGATAAGAACTTCCCGGCCACGGTTGTGTGTATGAACTAATAGATGAGGTCATGGTTGAGAAGCTTAATGCACAAGGCGCGTTCTGGCGCCTTATCCAGCACCTAAAAGAAACTAGAAGAGAATAGAGGCAATCAGTGTGCAGAAGCTGCTACGCCGGCGATGATAATCTCAGCACCTCGCATCAGTGCCGCATCATCGAAGGGATTCTCAGGCGTGCTGGAGTCCTCAGAAGCGGAGCCACCCTTGGCGGCCTGGGTCATCTGCGCCAGCTGTGCGCGGTTTTGATCCATCACTGTTGCGCCCAAGACCAAGTGCACGAGTGTCTGCGCGGCAACAATGCGTGTCGATTCTTCCGCATTGACCTCCCGCAGAGAATCAGCAAACTTCTGTGCTAGAACCGTCCACGTGGGGGAGTCTGCTTGGGACAGTGCTGCGGTGACAAGCTCCGCACCGTCACGGTGAGACAACAAAATCTTGCGCAGCTTTGCCACTAAGTCAAGCGTTGAATCCCCGTCCAGGTGGGCAACAAAGCTTGATGCGATCTCGGCAATCAGCGCCTGCTTGTTCGCGACATGCCAGTACAGCGCGCCCGGCACAACCCCTAGTGTGGTGGCGATTCGGCGCATAGTCATGTCCGCAAATCCGTAGGTGTCTAGGAGCTCTACGGCTGTTGTGATGATGTCTTCACGGGTCAACTGCACAGCACTGGAGTCTACCCAATGTGCACTAGCTGAGATTAGTTGACATGTTCACAGGGAGCTTTGAGGTTTCCTTAAAGGGTTGGGGAACATTGAATTGTTAGGATATAACGCACACGATGCCTGTCGCGATGTACAAGTAAGATGTCTTGACGTCTTAGATTTTCTAGATGCTCGTACAACGCAGCAAGCACAAACTAATTCAGGAGAAAACTTGTCTTTTCCACGCCCGATGAAATTGTCCACCGCCGCGCTCGCGCTGGTAGCACCATTAGCGCTTGTTGCTTGTAGCTCCGGCGAAAGCGAGGATGAAGCTGCGGCAACCACGTCCGCAGTCACCTCGACCGTAGAAGCTACCTCCGAAGAGGAGACCACCTCTGAGGAAGCAACGTCGGAGGAAACCACCACGTCGGAGGCCGCGGAAACCACTGAGGCAGATACTCAGGCACAGGCTGCTCCGCAAGAGCCAGCCGCACAAGATGGCGGCGCTGCTGCCGGTGCCGGTGCTGCGGCAGACGCAGCTGCTGGTAACCCATTGGGTACCGAAGAACTTCAGCCAGTCGAAGGCGGCCAGGCTGCCGATGAAGCAACTAGTGGCCAGATTTCTGCGCTGGTGAACGGCTGGTACGAAGTTCCGGATATGCGTGCTTACATGCGCTACATCCCGGATAACACTTGCTCCCAGGTTCTGGCAGAAAACCCTGACGTGAACAATGTTGATTACAACATGTTCCCGCAGATCCCTATGTCCCAGGTGAGCACCAACTGGAACGCTGCTGGCGTTCAATCCATTGATGACCTGACTGTCAACGGCAATGATGCTTCCGCAACAGTCACGGTTAACACCGGTGAAGGCGTTGACACCTCGGTTATGCGTTTCAAGAATGAGGGCGGTAGCTGGTTGTTCTGTAACTAAGGCAAGAAATTAGTTACTCTTAGCAATCGTGGCACGTTCAATTTTCCCCCGCACCGTCGGCTTTGGTGCGGGGCTTCTTGCGTTAGTTCTGGTTGTCTATTCCGTATTCGGAATCTTGTGGGGCCTCTGGCGCCCAACAATGACAGCGACCGCTGTTGAAGGCGGCGGTTTCGCCATCGATTCAACCTCCAATGCGCAATTTCAAGGGTTCGGCTCCTTCGTTGTCGCCACCGCACTTTTGGCAGGAGTCATCTCCTTCAGCGTGTTTAAGTACGCCAAGGCTCGCCGCGGACTTGGCACCATGATGTACTTGGCCATTTTGGCAGTCATTGGTTCGCTGGCTTTTTGGCTCGTGGGCGGATTTGTTGCCCCGACAATGCCGGATGTCAGTTCTGCAGTGGGCAGTCAGGTGGAATGGACGCCGACCTTCGCGCCTGGTCTTGGCTTGAGCGCAGCCCCATTTATATCTTTGCTGGTGTATTGGTCGGGGCTCTACTTGGTTATCGGTGACTCCCGTGATGATGACGCATCCGGTGGGGTGGGGATCTCGCAGTCGGTTGAAGTCGGACAACCTCTGTATTGATTTCGGTTGTATTAAGGCGTGAGTCCGAGTGTTAATCCGAGGGTTAATATGCGTGGCTGTGCATGGAATACGGGTGCTCATTCTTAAGAAGAGGAATAGCGGTCGTATGATAGGTTAAAGCACCTAATAACACTCGTTGGAAAGGCCAGCTCAATGTTGCGCGTCATCGATCTTAGAGGTCGGAAATTAACTACCTCCCAGTTGCGCCGAGTTATTCCCCGCGGTGGCGTTTCAGTCGCCTCCGTCGTGGAAAAAGTCGCACCGATCGTTAGCGATATCCAGCATCGTGGCGCCGAAGCCGCGCTCGACTACTGCGAGCAATTCGATGGCATCCGCCCCGAAGCTGTGCGAGTACCAGAGCAAGCATTGCAAGACGCGCTTGCGCAGCTGGACCCCCAAGTCAAGCATTCCATTGAGACCTCTATTGCGCGCGTGCGCAAGGTGCACGTTGAGCAAAAGCCAGATTCCCACACCACCACGTTGGCTGAGGGGGCAAGCGTCACTGAGGTCTTCCTGCCGGTAGAACGCGTGGGTCTGTACGTGCCAGGTGGTAAGGCCGTGTACCCATCTTCGGTCATCATGAACACCGTGCCGGCGCAAGAAGCCGGCGCATCCACGCTGGTTGTGGCGTCTCCTCCGCAGAAGGAATTCGGCGGTTTGCCACACCCTACGGTGCTGGCAACCTGCGCCATCTTGGGCGTGGATGAAGTCTGGGCAGTCGGCGGTGCCCAGGGCATTGCGCTGCTGGCTTATGGCGATGATGATGCTGAGCTGGAGCCGGTGGACATGATCACTGGTCCAGGCAACATCTTTGTCACGGCCGCAAAGCGCCTGGTACGTGGACTCGTTGGGACCGATGCTGAAGCAGGTCCAACCGAAATCGCAGTGCTTGCGGATGCCACGGCGAATCCTGTGTACGTGGCCTATGACCTGATTTCCCAGGCTGAGCACGATCCGATGGCAGCGAGTGTTCTTATCACGGATTCTGAAGAATTGGCGCAGTCTGTTTCGCACGAAATCGGGCAACGCTATACCGCAACCGCTAATGCAGAACGTGCTGAGGAAGCCCTGCGCGGTGAGCAGTCTGGTGTCGTTCTAGTTGATGACCTCGAGCACGGTATTGCTGTTGCGGATGCCTATGCCGCCGAGCACCTCGAAGTGCACACGGAAAATGCCCGCGCAGTTGCAGAACGCATCAAGCACGCCGGTGCGATTTTCGTCGGCGATTACTCGCCGGTTCCGCTGGGTGACTACTCGGCTGGTTCCAACCACGTGCTGCCCACCTCAGGTACCGCGCGCTTTAACCCAGGCCTGTCCACCCACACCTTCCTGCGCCCGGTCAACCTCATCGAATATGACCGCCAGGGCCTCGCAGAGGTAGCAGATGCCGTGGTCAATTTTGCTAATGCCGAAGACCTCCCAGCACATGGTGAGGCAATCCGTGCACGATTTGAAGACAACTTTTAAAGGACGCCATGACTGAAAATTCTTTGCAGAACATCACAGTGGATGACTTGCCATTGCGAGATGAACTCCGCGGCAAGTCAGCTTATGGTGCACCGCAGTTGCACGTGGCGTACCAGCTCAACACCAATGAGAATCCTTATTCGCCTTCGGATGAGCTGATCGCTGATTTGATTGCAGAAATCCGCAAGATTGCTAGCGACCTCAACCGCTATCCAGAGCGCGACGCAGTGGAGTTGCGTGAATCATTGGCTCAGTACATCACGGGCCAAACTGGGGTAGCTGTCACCAAAGAGCAGGTGTGGGCAGCCAATGGCTCCAATGAAATCCTGCAGCAGCTACTCCAAGCATTTGCCGGTCCTGGCCGCAAGGCGCTGGGCTTTACCCCGTCTTATTCCATGCACCCGATTCTTAGCGGCGGAACCCAAACGGAATTCATCGAGTGCCCACGTGCTAAAGACTTCACTATTGATATTGAGAAGGCTTTAGAGAGCATCGACAAGAATGCTCCCGACGTGGTGTTTATAACCACCCCAAACAATCCAACCGGCGATGTGACCAGCCTGGATGACATTGAAACCCTCATCCAAGCCGCACCCGGAATTGTTATTGTGGATGAAGCTTATGCGGAGTTTAGCCCCAGCCCATCGGCTGTAACCCTGCTGGAGAAATACCCCACCAAGCTGGTGATTTCTCGCACCATGTCTAAGGCCTTTGACTTTGCTGGCGGACGCTTGGGATACTTCGTCGCGGCACCGGCCTTTATTGAAGCCGTCATGCTGGTGCGCCTGCCATATCACCTGTCCAGCCTGACCCAGGCGGCAGCGGTGGTGGCACTGCGCCACAGCGAAGACACCCTCTCTACCGTGGCAAAGCTTTCCGCGGAACGAATTCGCGTGGTAGATACATTGGATAAGCTGGGCTTTAAAGTTATCCCAAGTGAATCCAACTTCGTGTTCTTTGGTGAATTTGAAGACCAGCACGAGATCTGGAAGAAGTTCCTCGAGCGCGACGTTCTGATTCGCGATGTAGGAATCACTGGCTTCCTGCGCACAACCATTGGGTTGCCATCTGAAAATGATGCCTTCTTAGAGGCAGCAGCGGCGATTGTTAAGGAGATCTAATATGGCGCAACGAGTAGGCGTGGCGGAACGTAAAACTTCCGAATCTGACATCACGGTTGAAATCAACCTGGATGGCACCGGCAAGTCTGACATTTCCACCGGGCTGCCTTTTTTTGACCACATGCTCACCGCGTTCGCTACGCACGGCAGCTTCGATTTGAAGGTGCACGCGATAGGCGACGTTGAGATTGACGCCCACCACACCGTGGAAGACACCGCGATTGTCTTAGGCCGCGCATTCAGCGAAGCCATTGGGGATAAGAAGGGTATTCGTCGTTTCGGTTCGCAATTGCTGCCGATGGACGAGGCACTGGTTGAGGCAGTCATTGATATCTCTGGCCGCGCCTACTTCGTCATGAACGGCGAGCCAGAAAACATGGACTGGCAGATCATCGGCAGGCACTATGCCACCGTTATCAACCGGCACTTCTTTGAAACCTTTGCCATCCACTCGCAGACCACACTGCACGTCAATGTGCGCTACGGCCGCGACCCGCACCACATCACCGAAGCAGAATATAAGGCTGTGGCTCGTGCGTTGCGCCAAGCAGTGGAAAACGACCCACGTCAAACAGGTATTCCATCCACTAAGGGAGCTCTGTAGACTCCGCCGTGTATCTAGTTGTAATTTTGATGTTCCTTGTCGCTGGCATGTTGGTGGGAGGAGCGTGGACAGCGTATAAACAAGGCTCTAAGTTCTGGACAGCGATTGCCGCAATCCTGGCCCTGGCAGCTTCGGCGACGGCTATTGCATGGATGATAGGAGAGATGTAGTAATTGGCTAAAAACCGCAAGAACGCCGACAACAAGATCCGCCTTCACACCGTCGATGACGCGAATACGCCAGCGCCCAAGCTGGGGCCGGATGCTTCCCAGGCTCCGGAAAAGATGAGTCTGTGGAAAGTCCCTGGCTTTTCACCCACCATGGTTGCCGTGGCGGCAGCATTCGGTGCTTGGTCAATCTTGTTGCCTGTTGTACCAACCCAGGTCATTGAAAACGGTGGTTCACCTGCACTCGCGGGTGCATCCACCGGCATTTTCATGGCTGCTACCGTGCTGACGCAGATATTTACCCCGTGGATGCTGCGCAAATTTGGATATCGCCCGTTGATGGCGGTATCCGCTTTCATGCTCGGTGTGCCAGCCCTGGGTCACCTGTTTGGTACTGAGGTATGGGCGGTCTTGCTGTTTTCGGCCTTGCGCGGCACTGGTTTCGGCGCGTTAACCGTTGCTGAGGCAGCGTTGATGGCGGAGCTGGTTCCGCTGAAGTACCTGGGCAAAGCCACCGGCTTGCTGGGCGTGTTCGTGGGCGCTGCCCAAATGGTCTTCCTGCCGATAGGTCTTTTCATGTCCTCGTCGTGGGGCTATGACATCACCTACATTGCCGCTGCTGTCATCGCGGTTGTCGCGGTGGGCATGGTCTTTAGAATCCCTGATATTCATCCCAAGAATGAGTCGGAAAACTCAGCGAATGAGGGGATAGGTACTGGCGAGCACGCGCGCCGACGGGTGTCAATGTGGAAACTAGTTCTGGTGCCGGCACTTGGTCTCAGTGCAATTTCCATGAGCTACGGCGTCGTGTCCTCCTTCTTGCCGGCTACTGTCACCGAACTTGATCCGGTCACCGGTGCCACGTTGGGCGGCATCATGTTGTCCATCGTTGGTGGCTCGGCCATGATTTCGCGCTACTTGGCTGGCTCCGCCGCCGACCGCTTCGGGGAAGCAGGACGGCTGTATATCCCAGGACAACTGGTGTCTTTCTTCGGCATGGCGTTGATGTCGGGTGCGATTGTTGCCGGCTGGTCCGTGTGGTGGCTGGTTGTCGCCGCCGCGCTGTTTGGCTTGGGCTTTGGCGTTGTACAGCAAGAAGCATTGCTGTCGATGTTCCAGCGTCTGCCACGCAACCGCTCATCCGAGGCATCGGCATTGTGGAATATCGCCTATGACGGCGGCACGGGCCTTGGCTCCATGGTCTTTGCCGGTGTTGTTGCCGGCGCTGGTTATGCCGGTGGCTACGCTGCCGGCGCTGCGGTCATCGTCATCGGCGTTGGTTTGACCAGCCTGGACAGGTTTATGGGCAAGCATCGAATTAGTGAATATGACAATATTAAAACTCGACTCAAGCGCCTGCGAAAGGACAAATAAATTATGGCCAATAACAACGTCGCCCTCTTGGATTACGGGGCAGGCAACCTGCGCTCGGCGCAGCGCGCTTTAGAACACGTTGGCGCGAATGTCACCGTGACTTCCGATCCCAAGGTGGCAGTGGAAGCCGATGGCCTTCTGGTTCCAGGCGTGGGTGCCTTTGCCGCCTGCATGGAGGGACTGAATGCGATTCAGGGACCACGGATCATCGGCCAGCGCCTTGCTGGCGGCCGCCCGGTCTTAGGTATATGCGTGGGCATGCAGGTCATGTTCGACGCTGGCAATGAGCACGGCGTGCACGCTCAAGGCTGCGGCGAATGGCCAGGCCTAGTAGAGCGCTTGCATGCCGATGTTTTGCCACACATGGGCTGGAACACCGTGGACATGCACGCGAACTCCGAGCTTTTCGCAGGCCTGGACGAAGACACCCGCTTCTACTTTGTGCACTCCTATGGTGTGCGCCGCTGGGAGCTGGAAACCGAAATCACCATTCCGCCGACCGTGACCTGGTCACGCCACGAGAGCGATCCATTTGTGGCGGCAGTAGAAAACGGCCCGTTGTGGGCAACTCAATTCCACCCTGAAAAATCAGGGGAAGCCGGCCTGCATTTATTGCGTAACTGGTTGGGACAACTCTAGGTAGGATAGGACACCATGACCTTTACTTTATTGCCCGCAGTAGACGTTGTTGACGGCCAGGCCGTTCGCCTTGATCAAGGCGAAGCAGGAACTGAAAAGTCCTATGGCACGCCTTTGGAATCTGCCCTGAAATGGCAGGAACAAGGTGCGCAGTGGCTGCATTTTGTTGACCTAGACGCAGCTTTTAACCGTGGTTCCAACCATAAGTTGATGGCGGAGGTTATCTCTAATCTTGATATCAAGGTGGAGCTGACCGGTGGCATTCGTGATGACGCTTCGCTCAAGCGTGCACTAGATACTGGCGTGCAGCGCGTCAACATTGGCACCGCGGCATTGGAGAATCCAGAGTGGATTGCCAAGGTGCTGGGGGAATACGGCGATAAGATTGCGGTCGATTTGGCTGTGCGTCAGATTGACGGCGAGTGGCGTACCCGCGGCAATGGCTGGGTTTCTGACGGTGGAGACCTCTGGGAAGTTCTGGAGCGTCTAGATTCCGCTGGCTGTACTCGCTTTGTGGTTACCGATGTGTCCAAGGACGGCACGTTGACCGGCCCAAACGTCGAGCTTCTGCGCGAAGTAGCCATGGCAACGGAGGCCAAGATTGTTGCATCCGGCGGCATTTCCAAGCTCGAAGACGTTACGGAGCTTGCGCTGTATGAGAACGAGGGCATTGACTCTGCCATCATCGGTAAAGCTTTGTACGAGGGCCGATTCGATCTCACGACAGCGCTTGACGCAGTGGCTAAGGTTGAACCATTGCCAGAAGAAACCCCTATTGATTTGCTGGAGTCCCGCGAATGACCTCACCACTAGAGCTGGTTGCCATCGCTGAAGCTGTTGTTGATGATGTAGAGCAGCTTTTCATCGATGGCCTCGGCGCACCTCCCGCCCGATTTAAGGGCGAAGGTGACTTTGCCACCGAAGTCGATCTGGCCATCGAGGCGCACCTGCGTAGTGCGCTGACTCAGATGACTGGAATTGGAGTCTATGGCGAAGAAGGCGGCGGGGACGCTGACCTCAACCAGACAGCGTGGGTAGTAGATCCTATCGATGGCACTGCGAATTACGCTGCCGGTAACCCGATGTGCGGCACGGTGGTGTCTTTGGTGCATGAAGGTAAACCGATTGTTGCTATCGCGAACTTTCCGCTTGTGGGTCGTCGCTTGGTGGCAGCCCACGGCATGGAACTTCGCACCTTGGGTGGGCCGAAGTCTGGCTTTGGTGGTGGCCAGGATGCTCTGGCTTTTGAAGATTCGCGCGGTCACATTGGTTGCTCTTCGCATCTGCCAACTACGCTTTTTGATGATTTGCGCAGCATCGGACTGCGCCCCCGCATGTCCGGCTCGGTCTGCTTGGATTCGGCATTCGTGGCCCAGGGCGTCTTCGATGGTGCGGTGAACTTTTCTCCGCACCCATGGGATAACGCTGCGGGTGTACTTTTTGTTCAATCTGCTGGCGGCGTTGCTACCGATCCGCAGGGCAATCCGTGGACCACAGCGTCTAAAGGCCTGGTTGTGGGAACTGAACAAGTTCATGCCACCATCCTTGATGCCATTGAACGCACCGGCGTTGGCAACCGCCAGTCTTAAACTTTTACATACTTTTTAAATAAGGAGTCTGCCGTGTCTGTGGCAATCCGCGTCATTCCATGCCTCGATGTCGATCAAGGCCGCGTGGTTAAGGGCGTCAACTTTGAAAACTTGCGCGACGCCGGCGACCCAGTCGAGCTGGCCAAGCGCTACAACGATATTGGTGCTGATGAACTGACCTTCTTGGATGTTTCGGCCTCCAAGCATGGTCGTGGCACCATGCTTGACGTTGTCCGCCGCACCGCAGACCAGGTTTTCATCCCACTGACTGTCGGCGGTGGAGTGCGCTCCGCAGACGACGTGCGAGAGCTGCTGCGTGCTGGCGCGGACAAGGTTTCTGTCAACACCTCCGCTATTGCGCGTCCAGAACTACTTCGCGAGCTGGCCGATATCTTTGGCTCCCAGTGCATTGTGTTGTCCGTTGATGCGCGCCGTTCAGCAGAGCAGCCTTCCGGGTTTGAGGTGACCACCCACGGTGGCACCAAATCTGCTGGCCTGGATGCCTTGGAGTGGGCACGCCGCGGTGAGGAACTCGGTATCGGAGAGATTCTTCTCAACTCCATGGATGGGGACGGCACCCGCAGCGGCTTTGATATTGAAATGCTCAAGGCAGTGCGCGAAGTAGTTTCCGTTCCCGTTATTGCTTCCGGCGGTGCGGGTAAAGCTGCTGATTTCCCACCTGCTGTTGAAGCCGGCGCCAATGCTGTGCTGGCGGCTTCCATCTTCCACTTCGGTGAAGTTAGCATTGAGGAAGTAAAAGATGAACTGGCGAATGCGGGATTTGAGGTACGCAAGTGAGTAATAACACCTCGAGTAGTGAAACTGCTCAAGACGCAGAACGCACCAATCCTGCTGAGTATGACCTAGCGCCAGATATTGCCGCGCGTCTCAAACGCAATGAGCAGGGACTTGTCCCAGCCATCGTCCAAGCAGACACCGGTGAGGTGCTCATGATGGCGTGGATGGATGACCACGCATTGGCGCATTCTTTGATGACGCGCAAGGGCACATACTTTTCCCGATCTCGAGACGAGTATTGGGTAAAAGGGGAGACCTCTGGCAATGTACAAGAGGTAATCGGTGCACGACTAGATTGTGATGGCGACACCATTTTGCTGACCGTGCGTCAGTCGGGTGGTGCCTGCCATACGGGTGATAGGACCTGCTTTGATGCAGACGACTTGCTTCACCCGCAACCTAAGAATCCTTCTTAAGGAGAAGTGATCTTTTTATGGGCAGGCGTATTGGCCCCCTCCTATTTGCAGTAGCCGCCATTGTTCTGTGGCTGTCTTCTCGCGCGACCTGGGTCACGGCACATGTTGAAGATGAGCTTTCCGGTGCGCAGACCTTGCCGCTCAACGGTAGCTTCTGGTCGCTGGAGTTGATGGGCCTGACCTTGCTGCTGCTGGCAGGCTCCATCGCTGGTCTTGCCTTGCGTCTAATCGGTCGCCGAATCGTGGGCATCATCGTGGCACTTGCCGGTGCTGCTGCCGCATGGGGACCGCTGCAGTTGCTAACCACTGGTGCGGACCCGGTCCGCGCGCAGGAGCTTCTCCAAGCCAGCGAAGCCAACCAGAACGCCGTGGACAATGTGTCGATTTCGGCGTGGGCGCAAGTAGTCTCCGTTGAAGTTTCTCAGCTGGGACCTATCTTCGCCGTGATTGCCGGTGCAGCCGCAGTCTTCGGTGGCGTGTTGTTGGCAATGCAGCCGGGGGTAGACAAACCACGCTCCCACAAATACGAGACTTCTGCGGCACGTGAAGAGGCACTGGCCGAAGACCTGCAGAATTCTCCAGATTCAGGCCGCGTGATGTGGGATGCGCTGGACGCGGACATCGATCCGACGGACCTTCCTAACCAAAAATAGGGCACGATTTCTTAAACTCTCACTGCGCGCGATAGCCTAGTTGTGATCTAGACTTCACCTATTCTTGAGTTCAGAACGGGAGGTGTGGAGTGCCAGCCCCGATCGCGGTGGAAAGTATTTTGCGCGACGTTTTAGATGACGTCGCTGCGCGCGAGGCAAAGGTGTCTTTCCAAGACATCAAAGCTCGCTCGCGCAGCATGGAACCACCGCGTGATGCTCGCGCCGCCTTGCTGCGCAATGGCTGCTCCGTCATTACTGAACTCAAGCGTGCAGTCCCATACCGTGGCCAGATTGCACAATTAGAATCGCCGCAGTCGATGGCAAACCTCGCAATTCAACTCGAGGAAGTCGGCGTGCATCTGATGGCCTGTCAGACCGAGCGGCGGCGTTTCCACGGCTCGCTCGCGGACATGGCCGCAGCGCGTGAAGCCACAACGGTGCCGATGATTTGCCGCGACCTGATAGTGGACCCGTACCAAATCCACGAGGCTCGATGTTACGGCGCTGACGTAGTGCCTCTACAAGTGGGGATTTTGGAACAAGCCCGCCTGGAATCATTGCTCGACCGCATTGAGTCTTTAGGCATGGTGGCCTTATTAGAAGTTCGAAACCCAGAAGAAGTAGACCGAGTCATGCACGCCGGGGGAACAGTCGTGGGGATAAACGCGTGGTCATTGACGTCAGACGCGTTGCATCGGGAAGCATTTGCGGAAATCGTACCGGGGCTACCGGAAAGTGTTATCCGCATCGCCGTGGGCGGCGTTGAATCCCCGAAAGACCTTTTGAGCTACGCCTCCTCCGGCGCAGATGCCATCATGGTGGGCGAGTCCGTGATGACGGCACAGAGCCCGTCGGCGTTGGCGCGCAGCCTTGTTGCCACCGGCCAACACCCAGCCTGCCCATCACGTAAGCTGTAGTGCCCAAAGCCAAAGAAGTATGGCACACTAAATTATGTGCAAACGATGATTTTGGCTAATATTCCGTCCCCGCCGCAAGGCGTGTGGCAATTAGGTCCTATTCCCATTCGTGCTTATGCCTTGTGCATTATCGTCGGTATTTTGGTGGCTTTGTGGCTCACACAGCGCCGCTATACCGCAGCGGGTGGCAATCCTGACACGGTGTGGGACGCAGCCATTGTCATCATTCCCGCCGGCATCATCGGCGGACGTATCTATCACGTGGCCACAGATTACGATAAGTACTTCTGTGCCGACTGTAACCCGGTGGACGCGTTCAAACTCACCAACGGCGGCTTAGGCATCTGGGGCGCGGTTGCGCTGGGCACCCTAGCGATCTGGGTGATGTTCAAAATCAAGGGCATCCCGATGGGGCCGTTTGCAGACGCCGTCGCGCCTGGCTTGGTTCTGGCACAGGGCATCGGCCGCCTGGGCAACTGGTTCAACCAGGAGCTCTACGGTGCTGAAACCACCGTTCCGTGGGCACTGGATATCTACTACCGAGTGGACGAAGCCGGCAGCTACGCGCCAATCTCAGGTCGCTCCACCGGTGAAGTTATTGCCTCGGTTCACCCAACATTCCTTTATGAACTGATCTGGAACGTCCTGGTCTGCTTGTTCTTGCTGTGGGCACACCGTGCCTGGAAGCTCGGTCACGGCCGCGTCTTCGCGCTTTATGTCGCCGGCTACACCCTGGGCCGTTTCTTCATTGAGAACATGCGTACCGATGAAGCCACCATGGTCTTTGGTTTCCGCATCAACGCGATTGTTTCCGTCGTGGTCTTTATCATCGCGGTCATCGTGTTCTTCTCGCTGAAGAAGGGGCAAGAAACTCCTGAGGAAGTGGATCCGCAATACCAAGCAAAGTTGGCAGAGAAAGCATCGGAAGAAAACGACGCAGCAGAGTCCACGGATAACTATGGTTCTGCCGGAACGGCAGATGCGTCCAAGCCCAATTTCTAGTAGCTAATCAGTTCCGACCGGGTATTTCCGGTTCTGTTGGATCATTTTTGCATCGAGAAATGTGGAATTAGTAGCAGCGGGCTCCAACTGCGGGTAGGTTAGGAGACGTTGAATACTGCTAGAGATGAAGAGGTTAGGCTCAAACATGCTGGATAGAAGAACTAAGATCGTTTGTACTCTTGGCCCTGCCGTAGCCAGCGAGGATGCCATTTTGCGCCTCGTTGAAGATGGCATGGACGTTGCCCGTCTCAACTTCTCCCACGGCGACCACGCTGACCACGAACAAAACTACAACTGGGTGCGTTCCGCAACGGATTCCACCGGTCGCGCAGTCGGCATTTTGGCTGACTTGCAGGGGCCAAAGATCCGTTTGGGTCGCTTTGAAAACGGTTCAGAAATTTGGGCGAATGGTGAGATCGTTCGCATCACCGTTGATGATGTGCAGGGCACCCACGACCGCGTGTCCACCACCTATAAGAACCTGGCGCAGGACGCGAAGCCAGGAGATCGCTTGCTTATCGATGACGGCAAGGTCGCCGTTGTCTGCGAAAAGGTCGAAGGCAATGATGTTATCTGCCGCGTGACTGAGGGCGGCCCGGTTTCTAACAACAAGGGCGTCTCTCTGCCGGGCATGGACATCTCCGTTCCTGCTTTGAGTGAAAAGGATATTGCTGACCTGCGTTTCGCTTTGAAGCTGGGCGTTGACTTCATCGCTCTATCCTTCGTGCGTTCTCCAGCAGACATTGACCTTGTTCACGCAATCATGGATGAGGAAGGCCGCCGCGTTCCAGTTATTGCGAAGCTGGAAAAGCCAGAAGCAGTTGACGCGCTGGAGTCCATCATCTTGGCGTTTGACGCTGTCATGGTTGCTCGTGGTGACCTAGGCGTGGAAGTTCCACTGGAGCAGGTTCCACTGGTTCAGAAGCGCGCGGTTCAGATTGCTCGCGAGAACGCGAAGCCAGTCATCGTGGCAACACAGATGCTGGATTCCATGATTGAGAACTCCCGCCCAACCCGTGCGGAAGCATCTGACGTGGCCAACGCTGTTCTGGATGGTGCTGACGCGGTCATGCTTTCTGGTGAGACTTCGGTTGGTGTGGATCCACACAACGTTGTGCGCACCATGGCGCGTATTGTGCAGCGCGCTGAGACCGATGGCCGCGTGCCACCGCTGTCTCACGTTCCACGCACCAAGCGCGGTGTTATTTCTTACTCCGCTCGTGATATTGCAGAGCGCTTGAACGCGAAGGCTATCGTTGCCTTCACCACCTCTGGCGACACCGCGAAGCGCGTGGCGCGTTTGCACTCGCAGCTGCCTTTGTTGGTCTTTACCCCAACCCAGGCTGTTCGTTCCCAGCTCGCATTGACCTGGGGTGCCCGTACCTTCTTGGCTCCAAATGTGGAGACCACGGATGAGATGATGCAGGCTATGGATGAAGCATTGCTTTCCATGGATGAGTACGAAGAGGGCGACCTGGTTGTGGTCGTTGCTGGTACTCCGGCCGGTATCGCTGGTAACACCAACATGATTCACGCTCATGGTCTTGGTGAAGTAGTTAACTAAGCACTAGCTAATCAGCCGCTGTCTGTTCCACACCTAATGTGGCAGGCAGCGGCTGTTTAGATCGCACTAGGAGGAACCCATGCTTGAAGTTATTGCACTCAACGTCGATGACGCCCGCAAGGCCGAAGAAGGTGGGGCGCACCAATTAGAGCTGGTGGGCACCATGGACAAAGATGGACTGTCGCCCTCACCAGCGTTGGTTGACGATGTCGTCGCCGCCGTTGATATCCCCGTGCGGCCGATGCTGCGTTTGCGCGATGGGTTCGCCACCGACGCGGATGAGATTGAGCAGCTTAAGCAGCTAGCCCTGCAGTACGCCGACGCGGGCGCGGCAGGTGTGGTCCTGGGATTCCTCACTCCGGATTCACAGATCGACATTGCAGTCCTAGAAGACATCCTGAGCGTCAGGGCAAAAGGCATGGACTTCACGTTCCATCGCGCGATTGACTATGAAGCAGACGGCGCGTGGGAAACGCTGCTTGCCCTAGAACATCCACCACGGCACATTCTGACCGCCGGGAGCCCGCTCGGTGTAGGAGAGGGGATGGAGACGTTACTTGCCCGCGCCAAATCGACCCCCGAGCTGATACTAGCCGGCGGTGGGCTAAAAGCTGAGTTCGTGCCGCGCTTAAAAGCAGCGGGCATCAGGAATTTTCATATTGGCTCAGCAGCGAGGCTCAACAGCAGCTTTGATGAGCCCATTGACCCGAAGGCAGTGGCTCGCTGGGTTGAGCTGACGGAGAATTAGCAGGCTATTTGATTAAGTTCATTGCTCCCATGCTGCTCAAGCCGTGCGTGTTGCCCACGAGTATTCCGCCCGGCGTTAGAAGTTTGACTTTGCCGCGGTGTCGTATCATCCGACCTCTGCTCTTTTCATGGCGCACGCCTTGTGCGCCATCGTCGTTGAGGCCGTTGTGATAAGCACACAGCGTTGACAGATTCGACGGATTGGTCTGACCGCCGTTCTTGTGCGCATCCAAGTGGTGCACTTGGCACCTATCCGCTGGCACGTTGCAGTCCGGCCACGGACACACAAGGTTCTCGGCCATGGCCAAGATACGCTGTTTGCCTGACGCGAATCGCGCCTCATAAAGATTGACTGGACCGGCAGTCGGATGGAACAGCCCGGCGTAGATTTTGTCGCCGAGTGCGCCGGACATCGCAAGGTTAACGATCTCCGCGCCAGTCATGGTGGTGCCGTCGGAGGCGCCGATGATGGAGTCGTCGCCTTCGCCGCGGATTGGTCCAAGCCGATGGCAATAACAGTGCGGTATTCAGGCTTGAGAACACCACCGCCGCCATCGATATGTTTCCAAAACGCTTCCAGTAGTGCTTTTGAGCGCGGTTGTTCGGTGGTTTCTATGGCGTCGAGGGTTTTCTCGAAGTCGGTGATGCGGCGTTGGGTATCGGTCACCGTCATAGTGACCATGCCGTTCTTGGCTTGGCTCACCTTTACACCGGGCTCTTTCGGCTTCTCGCCTTGGATTTCTTTCACCCGCCGGTTGCCGTAAGCATTGACTTCCTTGTAGGAGCCCTCGTGTGCGATAAGCTCGGCGCGCAGTTTCCAGGCTGCGCCGCGCTTATTCAATTTCTTGGCGTGTCTATTGACCATCACGAGGTGGTCGAGGCTGAACTCGCGTTGTTCGGCGAGCGCTAAAAATTCGCGCTGCAAGCGCGGGGAGTCGGCGGGGCCAAGAAGGGCATCGGCGAGCTTGGAATACTCTTTTGCCTTTGGCAGCACGATGCCAAAGCTTTCCAAGTCATAAGGAGAGTGCTCGTAAGCAATGCGGAGAATGCCTATGTCCTGGCTGAAATAGAGTTTGATTGTCTGAAGAAGTTCCATAACTCAGACGCTAAG
>JAUNRU010000085.1:3800-7426 GCA_030535535.1 Corynebacterium casei | reverse complement strand
AAAGTTACACGCCACCCACACCCTTGACAAATCCCCAGCACAAACCACATAAATGAATGTTTTAAGTTGTCTGAAAATGAACCTAACTCGTCGTTGATGCCATTCCGAACCATTTGGCCAAGCCGCCAGACTCCAGCCTGGCTCTCTTTGCCATTGTTGGAAGTAAGAGTCCTCCCACTATGTATCCCGCAATCGCTGCCATTTGGGGAACCAAGTAGATCTCCCGCGCAATGCCGACGATCATGTAGACCTCAAGTGCTATCGCGCCGACTGCGACCGGAACTGTCACCTTCCAGCTTGGCGATGTAGTTAATCCAAGTGAGACAAGTGCAAGGATCAATAGAAGATAGACCGCACCAAGGGAACCGACTATCCCCCAGCCTGGAACGACGAGGCTTACAACTATGAGCAGTCCAGGAATAACCGCATTAATGACAATTGTGTGATGTGCCCAAGATTCTCTAGTGCCCCCGAAGACCACATATTCACGTAATGACGTAGTGAGAGTGTCCTCGAAGGTTATGAACAGCATGACGGAGCCAATCACTGCCGCGATCGAAAGGGTATCTGCCCATTCGTTTCCCCAGATGGCGTGCACCGCCCAGTAAATCAGAGCAGTAACCGCGCTTAGAATCGCTATGAATCCCCAAGCCCGTACCTGAGGCCGAATGAGTAGTTGACCCTCGATTGTCGGTGGGAAACGTCCGTCTTCGGTTCTGCCGCTCGATTGCGAAAGAAGCCCCGCCTTCCTAACGCTTTGACGTTGCGGAATATCAAACGTCTTGACGATTAGTACGGCGGCGATCACCAAGTATCCAGCAACAAAAGGCCAAGGCAACCCTGCAATCAGTACGGCTATTAGTACGAACAGCACGCCTCCGATGCCAATTTCGATACGACGTTGGAAGTTGTATTCGCGCTTACTCAATCCCAGGAGCCAAAACGCATCCCCTTCTGGCCCCGTCAGCGTGAGCAGGCCAATTACTGCAAATAGGAAATAGTACATATTCGACCCGGAGCTTACGGCCACTGACAACATCACAAAGAGAAACAGTCGGAGTGCCCATTTGGGCTTTTCGACGAGCTCCCACATTAGGCGGGCGTTCATGCGATTCCCTCCTCACCCAGGGCGAGTACTGCTCGTTCGAGGTTGACTTCGCTGGCGCGTACATCGACTTCACCGGCGGCGTCGAAGACGTTGTCGGGGCCGAGCGCAATCGCGTCGACGATGACACGGTCACCGAGGGCAGTCGATTCGCGGGTTAATGGCTTAATCTGCAGGCGATTAAGCAGGCGGTCCACGTTTTCGGGATGGCCGGTCAGCTCCAGGATGCCGTCGATGAGCTCTTCTACTGAGCCATGCTTCATGCCGTTGAGCATGAGCACAGTGTCCAAATGCCCGGATAGCTCATTGAGGTGGTGTGTGGAAATGACGATGGTGCGGCCGTGTTCTTCCCGCAGTACGTCGTAAAAGACTTGGCGTTTTTCGACGTCGAGGCCGAGATAGGGTTCATCGAGAAGCATGAGCTCACAACCTGAAGCTACTGCCATGATGATGCCCATCGCGGACTTTTGGCCACGCGACAACGCCGAGTAATTCTTGGACGGTAACTCAAAGCGGTCCTGTAGTTCATCGGCACGCTGCGCATTCCATGTGCTCCATCGGGCTTTTCCGAGGCGCATGAGTTTAGCGATATTCCACCCATCCACCAGAGGATTATCAATACCCATCAAGATGGTTCGGTCCATCACCGAACGATTATCAAAGGGTTGCTCACCAAAGACCGTGAGACCGTTAGATGGATGCTGGCCTGCAATTTTGCGTAAGAGCGTGGTCTTGCCAATGCCATTGGGACCGACCACCCCGTGGGTAAGGCCCTGGCCCAACACGTAACTTTTGGATTCAACAATTGCGTTCATGGTCATTCCTAACCGTTTGGAAGTGGCGGTCATTTGTAGAGGCCTCGGCTTTCAGCAACTCTTTCGATGAGGTCAAGCAGAGCTTCACGGGAGTAATTCAGCCGCACCGCCTCATCAATAAGCGGGGCAACGTAATCTGCAGCGAACTCGCTGCGGCGACGTTCGCGAATAACTTCAATAGCTCCCTCAGCGACAAACATTCCGATCCCGCGGCGTTTATCCAGCACCCCGACATCAACCAGGAGATTGAGCCCCTTGCGGGCAGTCGCCGGATTGATGGAGTGGAAGTCCGCGAGCTCATTCGTAGAGGGTGCTTGCGCACCTTCAGCCAGAACGCCGTCCACAATCGAGTCCTCAACCAAAGAGGCAATCTGCCTAAAGAGCGGCTGAGTTGAGTTATCCATAGCCATAGTTTCTGTGCCTGTCTGAAAAGTTGAACAGAGCCAACCACGTTGGTTGGTTACTCATGTAACTAACCGTACAACCAACCTCCTGAGTGCGCAAGGCTTTGCCTATCTTCCGACATAAATTCAGGTGCCATACCACGAGCTTTCTCAGGACAAATGGAAATAACCAGCAGATTCAAGTCAGGATATCGACGTAGTGTTACAGATGAGGCAAACTAGAAGAATACAAACAAAATTAGAATCAAATGAACGGAATTTAGGAGCCATGCTTGAACGCACAGTTGTCTTTGTTGACACTTCTTACTTATTGGCCAGCTTTTACAACTCATGGGAAATCGGAGCACGCGCCCAGTTAGAAATTGACTTACCCGAGGTAGTAGCCACTTTGCGCTCAATGATTGAGAACCAAATTGGCCACCCTGTCCACCGCCAGAACTGGTATGACGGTATTCCAGATACCGGCCCGCACCGCTACCAGCGCGCACTGCGCACCTGTGATGGTGTGCAGCTTCGCACCGGCCAGCTCATTGAATGGGGCGAGCGCCGTACCCAGAAAGCAGTAGACACCCGCCTTGTTGCTGACATGGTTGTTAATGCCATGAACCAGCACTTCACAGACTTTGTTTTGGTCTCCGGTGACGCAGACATGATTCCTGGCGTTAACGAGGCGGCCAACAACGGCGTTCGCGTGCACCTTTATGGCTTCGGCTGGGATTCAATGTCCTCTGCCCTACGCCATGCCTGTGACACCACCACCATTTTGGATCCGCGCGAAGATTTCCATGACGCCATGGAAATCCAGGTGCTGGAAGGCCCTATCGCGCCAGTTATCCCAGATGTGGCAGATGCAGAAGAAGCGACCTCAACTGATGAACTCCCCGCTCGTGATGAATGTGGGGAACCTTCGGAAGTAGAGGCCGCTTTTTCGTCTACCCCTCACATGCCTGAGGCTGATGAAAACGCCGGCGACGGCGAGCCAGCGGTCTCCACGACACCGAGCCCAACGCCAACACCTGGGCCAACACCAACTCCGAGCCCAGAATCCGTTGCTTCGGCCACGCCGAATCCGGATCCACAGGTGCCAGAAACCCCGGCTGAGCCGGCTGAGCCAGCTGAGCCAACCGAGCGGGTTGAGCACGTTGACCAGGTGGAAGTGGCCAACCAGGTTGAGCAGTTTGATGTGGATGAGGTAGCCGTTGACGATACGGATGGCACTGATGCCACTGATGACACCGGTGACTCGGATTCATCAGGGATCCCGAAGCCATCGGCGGCACCGAAGCCGTCCATGATGGCGCC
>JAUNRU010000085.1:0-3700 GCA_030535535.1 Corynebacterium casei | reverse complement strand
AATCTCCGAGACGGTTTCCACTCCGGTATCCGTGGTGTGCTCATTAACATCACGCGCAATGGTTAATTGACGGCTTATGCCCGGCAATTAACGCTTGGTAGTTAGCAGGTAGACAGATCAAAGCAGCGAGGTCAGGATTTAAACTTCCTGGCCTCGCTACTTTGTGTGTTTTCTGTGCTCTTTGGTGTACCTAAAGGGCGCGGATGCTACTTGGTGTCATCGGCAGGCTTGTCATCGACAGCCTTCTTGGCCTCTTCTAGGACCTGCTCGATTTCGGCATCATGAACATCGCCAGAAGGCTTCTTGTCCTTGGAGTCACTTGCTACCTCTGGCTCAACAACCTCATCCTGTGGCTTTTCTTCGGTCTTAGCCGCGCCGTCGCCGGCAGTGAGCTGCTTGTCCTTGGCCATGGACGCACGGATTTCATCCAGTCGGGACTTCGCTTGCATGTCCTCGGTGGACTCCAATGCAGCCTGGATGCGGCTACCGCCGGTGGCTTGGTAGAGCTCCTGCGCGCCGAGCGCATTGGAGTAGCGCTTCTCAATCTTCGCGCGCACCGAGTCCAAGTTCGGGGAGTTGCCGTCCGGAGTCAGGCTATCCATGGAGCTGAGCGTTTCTGCGTTCATCTCCTGCATGCTTGCCTGGTCGGCCTGGGCCATGAGCTGATCAACCTCAGCCAACTGCTCACGCAGGCGAGCCTCAGACTGCTTCTGCTGTTCCTGAGCCTGCTGCGCAGCCTGGGTGGCTGCCTCGTGCTGGGTCTTGACCTGCTCGATTTCCTGATCGGTAGATACCAGCTGAGCGGCGACAACCTCGGCTGCATTGTTGTATTCCTGAGCCTTGCCGCTATCACCCTCGGACTCTGCCTTGTCTGCCAGCTCGAGCGCGCGACGCACCTGAACCTGCAGGTCATCCTGCGACTTCAACAGGCGGTTCATGCGCAGTTCCAGCTGGCGCTGATTGCCGATAATCTCGGATGCAGACTCAGTAATTTCCTGGTGGCGCTTCTTCGCACCCTCCACAGCCTGCTTAATCTGTACCTTCGGATCGGCATTCTCGTCGATTTTTTGGTCGAAGGAAGCCATCAGATGCTTCCAGCCCTTAGAAAATGGGTTAGCCATAGCCCGCTTCACTCCTTGCAGATTCGTTTAACAATTAAAAAGACGCTTTCTAGCGAGTGTAGCGATACTCACAAGAAAGCGTCGAGTGCACAGGGCAATCAAAGGTTCTAATTAGCCCTCATTGTTCTGCTGAGCAACCTGCTCACGCACAGCATCCATGTCCAGGTCACGAACCTGCTTGATCAGGTCTTCGAAAGCTGCAGGAGGCAATGCGCCAGCCTGGTTAAACACCTGGATGCCATCGCGGAAGACCATCAGGGTAGGAATCGCCTGAATCTGCAAAGCGCCAGCTAGCTCCTGGTTGTTTTCAGTATCAAGCTTGGCAAAGGTGATGTCCTTGTGCTCATCAGAAGCCTTGTCAAAGACTGGTGCGAAGCGCTTACAAGGACCACACCACTCAGCCCATGCGTCAACAATGGTGATGCCTTCACCAATGGTGGTTTCTTCAAAGTTTTCCTTGGTGACTTCTACGGTCGCCATAATTTTCTCCTCAGGGTTTAAAAATTTCGTGCTTCCTGTATTGGTTCAACGGTACCGAAAGACGAAGTATTCCCGCGCCGCACCCCTTGCAAGATACCCTAGGGGGGTATAAAGTGAGGAGTGGAACGGCACTCTACAGCACATATAAGGAGACATCATCATGGCAACCAAGAACTACACCGTTGAAGGCATGACCTGCGGCCACTGCGAAATGTCAGTGAAGGAAGAAATCGGCGAGATCGCGGGCGTAACCGGCGTTTCGGCCGACCACACCACCGGCCAGGTCAGCATTGAGGGTACAGATTTTAATGATGAGCAGGTCTCCGCAGCTGTTGCGGAGGCAGGTTACAAGCTGGTGTAGCAAATATGTCCACCACACACATTGACCTTGGCGTCACGGGCATGACCTGTACGTCGTGTTCTTCGCGCGTGGAGCGCAAGCTCAACAAGGTTGAAGGCGTGACCGCTACGGTCAACTACGCCACCGAGTCTGCGTCGGTTGAATATGATTCCACGCTGACCGGACCGGATGACTTAATCAAGGTCATTCAGGGCGCGGGCTACGACGCATACGATGCCAACCCGCCGGCTTCCAATGCAGAGGCAGATGCGTCTGCCGGTTCTTCTTCGGAGACGCCTGCGGATATTGCCCGGGAAGAAGAGGCCGCGAACCTTAAACGCTTGACCATTATGTCCGCGGTGTTGTCGCTGCCGATTATGGCGATGTCCATGATCCCTGCGCTGCAGTTTGATTATTGGCAGTGGGTGAGCGCCATTTTGGCGACCATCGTCTTTATCAACGGCGGTGCACCGTTCCACAAGGCAACCTGGACGAATATCAAGCATGGTTCATTCACCATGGACACGCTGATCACCATGGGTACCTCGGCGGCGTATTTCTGGTCGTTGTACGTCATGATTTTCGGCCACGCGGGCATGCCTGGCATGCGCATGCACATGGAGTTGGTCTCCAACAACGCTGAGATGGACCATATTTACCTCGAGTCCGTCGGCATGGTCATTACCTTCTTGCTGTTGGGCCGCTATTTTGAGGTGAAAGCCAAGGGCCAGTCTTCGGAGGCGTTGCGCACGTTGCTCAACATGGGAGCCAAAGACGCATCGTTGCTTGTCGATGGCAAAGAAAGCCGCATCCCCATTTCCGAGCTTGCTATCGGGGATGTGTTTGTGGTTCGCCCTGGTGAGAAGATCGCTACTGATGGCGAGGTCATCGAAGGCTACTCCGCTGTTGATGAGTCAATGCTCACCGGCGAATCTGTTCCCGTGGAGGTCCAGGTGGGCTCGCGGGTAACCGGTGCTTCTATCAATACTTCCGGCAAGCTGGTGGTGCGCGCTACCCGCGTTGGCTCAGATACAACGCTGGCACAGATGGCGAAGCTGGTGACGGAGGCGCAGGCATCGAAAGCCCCCGTGCAACGCCTGGTTGACCGTATCGCGCAGGTCTTTGTCCCCGCCGTCATCGTCATTGCGCTTGCAACGCTGGTTGCACATTTGATGTTGTCCCAAGGTGTTGCCCCGGCCTTTGTCGCGGCCGTAGCCGTGCTGATCATCGCCTGCCCGTGCGCGATGGGGCTTGCCACCCCAACCGCAATTTTGGTTGGCACCGGCCGCGGCGCACAGCTGGGCCTGCTGATTAAGGGTCCAGAAATCTTGGAGTCCACCAAGAAGGTCGACACCATTGTTCTGGATAAGACCGGCACTGTAACCACCGGTGTGATGAGCGTGTCCGAGGTCGTTACTGCCGAGGGCCTCGACGAATCCACCGTGATCTCCTACGCCGCCGCCGTCGAGGCAGGCTCGGAGCACCCGATTGCCAAAGCCATCGTGAACCACGCCGGCGAGCATCCCGCCGCTACCGCTTTCCAGTCCCAGGCCGGAATTGGCGTCACCGGCACCGTGGACGGACACCGCGTCGCCGTCGGCCGTCGACGCGTTAGCAGCTTGGACGTTAGCCGCAAGGCAGTTAGCAGCGCAGGCGATGCTAACTTGGGCGCTTTGACGGAAGCTTTCATTAGCGCAGAAGAATCTGGTGGCACCCCGATTGTGGTGCGCATTGATGATGACATCGCGGGTGTGATTAC
>JAUNRU010000026.1:28941-31205 GCA_030535535.1 Corynebacterium casei | reverse complement strand
CGTGCGCGGAGAGAATCTCCGCCTCAAACATGTCGTCATCATTATCCGTTGACATGGAAGAAGACAAGATATCCAGGGCGTCTTCGGCATCAGAGACCTGTTCTTTCCACGCCGCGCGCTCGGCTTCTTCCTGAGCTTCCACATCGGGCATTCCGATGAGCACCGCGAGCTCATCCAGCAGCGCCACATCCGCAGCCGACCAGGCTTCAATGCCATCAAACTGAGTCGGACGGTAAAGCGCCTCACGGGTTTCATCGTCATAGGCATAAGCCGCGTGAGCAATGGCATCTTCAGAACCCAGCAGTTCCGCCAGAACGAATTGCGGGGAGAGCGTCGGCCAGAAGGCATCGATAAGCTCTTGCACCGCGGGGGTCTCCAAGAGATCATCAAAGAGCTGATCAACATCGGCACGCGAGAGCAAGTTCTTGCCACCCAACGGATCCGCACCAATCTTGTCCGCCATCTGCTCCGCAAGTGACTGCACAAAGTGCTCAATAAAAGCACCGCGGGCATCATTATGCGGCTTGTGCGATCGTCGCGCACGGGTGCGTGCCGCCTTGACCATGTCTGGAGTGGCAGTCAGATAAAGCTGCTCAACCTTGATGGTTACCGAATCTTCCGGCACCACCTGATACGCGCGCAGTGCTTCACCCAAGATATCCACCATGGCATCCGAGCCCTTGATTTCACGTGTGAGCAAAGAATCCTGCAGCGTCGCCGTAACCCCGGGGAAAAGCTCCGAAATGGTAGACAGCACCACGCCGGTCTCACCGAGCTCCGGCAGCACGCGGGAAATATAGTCCAAGAAGGTTGAGTTCGGGCCAAGGATGAGCACGCCGGTTGATGCTAACCGTTCGCGGTGGTTATAGAGCAAATACGCTATTCGATGCAAAGCCACGGCCGTCTTACCGGTACCCGGGCCACCGTCAACCACCATAACCCCGCGGCGCTCATCACGAATGATCTCATCTTGCTCACGCTGAATGGTTTCCACGATGGAACTCATGTGCGTAGTACGCGCGCGTTCCATCGCTTGGTGCAGCGCTGATTCGCTGGTGATGCTCGCGTCATTATCAACATCAACCGCTGCGGCTGCGAGCTCGCGGGCCAGCACCTCATCGGTGATATCAGTGACCGTGCGTCCCTTGGTGCGAATATGGCGGCGCACCGCAACATCCTCAGGCTGCGCAGTAGTGGCCAAGTAGAAGGGCCGCGCCATTGGCGCACGCCAGTCCAACAGCAAGGTGCGGTAGTCATCTTCGCGGGCATCCAAGCCCATGCGGCCGATATAGCGGCGGTCCAATCCTTCTGCGGTGGGATTATCACCTGGGGCATCAACGTCGATGCGGCCAAAGACCAGGCCGAGCTGCGCCAGGTTAAGGCGGTCCAGCTTGCCCTGCAGCAAGTGGTACTCGGTCTCACGGCGGACCAACGCGTCTGAGTCGGGGTTAGCGGGGTCAACGTCTGCTTGGACTTCGTTCAGGCGCTGGTTGGCGTCCGCGACTTCCTTGTCCAAGCGGTCAAAGAGCATGTCGACATAGGTCTGCTCCGCTGCAATCGCGGTAGCTTTGTCCGTCTGAGCAGGAGTATTAGGGGTGGAGGGGTTAGGTGTTGACGGCGAGGTCACGGAGGGCATCAACTTCCTTGGATGGTGATGAGTAAAAAATAGAACAACGGCCCAGCATACAAAAAGCTGGGCCGTTGTGGGTAGTGCGTGTGACGAACTAGATGTTCTTGCCAACCTTCTTGATTGCCTTAGCAATCTTCTTGTCAGCTTCCTTCTGGAACTTGTTCGCCTTCTTGTTCCACTTCTTGACGGAACCACCGGAAGACTTCTCAGCCTTGGTCAAAGCTTTGTCAGCCTTCTTCTGCGCCTTGGAAGCATTCTTAACCACTGCCTTGTGGGCGGTCTTTGCGTTATCTTCCGCGGTAGCCAACCAGTCACCAGCGTTGTCATTGACAAAGCCGCGTGCGGTCTCGGTGTAGTCCTTAGCGGAGTCACGCACGTTAGCGATCAGGCCCTTGCCGGCATCCTGCCAGTCATCCTTGTTGTCATCAACGTAGGAGCGTGCCTCATCGACATAAGACTTAGCGGTGTTGAGCAAGTCCTTGCCGGTGTCCTGCCACTCATCCTTGTGGTCATCCACATAAGAAGTCACACGGTCGGAGGTGTCCTCAAACCAGTCGGTGGCCTTGCCGGTCAGCTTCTGGGTTTCAGACTTGGTTGGCAGCGCAGCCTGTACCTTCTTGCTGGTGCGCTCACC
>JAUNRU010000026.1:21975-28841 GCA_030535535.1 Corynebacterium casei | reverse complement strand
CCGCGCAAGATAATGACGTCATGTTCCCGGCCGCCGAATTCGATGGTGTCATCGTGCTGCAATTCGACATCGACAGACGATGGCAATGCTGGTGATTCTAGGAATGCCGCATAGTGTGTGGCATCGGTTTCCTTGAGGACTTCCTGCAACGCGCGGACGTGGTCCCAGTGGCGGTGGGTGGTGAGAACCTTGGTGATTTTTACGCCGGCTTCTTTAGCCATGGCCAAAATGGCTTGGGCATCATCGGCGGCATCAATAAGCAGGCCTTCACCGTTTGATGCGAGCAGGTAGCAATTGTTGTCCATCTCAGAAACTGAGATGTGATGGAGAGTAATATCGTTCGTCATATTCACCACCTTACGGGTATGTTCGATGAAGAGTAGAACATAAAAGTCATCAGAGGAAGAGAAAAACCAACAAGTGGCTGATCGTTTAGTAGTCCGCGGTGCACGTGAGCACAACCTCAAAGGAGTGGACATCGATGTCCCGCGCGACAAAATGGTGGTATTTACCGGCCTGTCCGGTTCCGGCAAGTCTTCGCTGGCCTTTGACACTATTTTCGCCGAGGGTCAACGTCGCTACGTTGAGTCTTTGAGCTCCTATGCCCGCATGTTTTTGGGCCAGATGGATAAACCCGATGTGGACTTTATTGATGGTCTGTCGCCGGCGGTGTCCATTGACCAGAAATCCACCAACCATAACCCACGTTCGACCGTAGGTACGATTACGGAAATTTATGACTACCTGCGTCTTTTGTTCTCCCGCGCGGGTACTCCGCACTGCCCGAAGTGTGATGCGATTATTGAGCGTCAGACTCCGCAGCAGATTGTGGATTCTGTTTTAGGGCAGGAAGAAAAGCTCAAGTTCCAGGTTTTGGCTCCAGTTGTGCGCAAGCGCAAAGGTGAGTTTGTGGATCTGTTCGAAGATTTGGCGGCGCAGGGCTTTGTGCGCGCGACAGTCGATGGGGAGTTGATTCAGCTCAATGAGCCTCCGAAGCTTAAGAAGCAGATTAAGCACGACATCAACGTCGTGGTTGACCGTTTGCAGGTCAAGGCCTCTGCCAAACAGCGTCTGACTGATTCGGTGGAGACTGCGCTGCGGCTTGCCGATGGTTTGGTGACGATTGATTATGTGGACAACGAGGAGTTGACCCACACCCATTCGGAGAAGGCATCATGCCCGAATGGTCACGCACTGACGATTGAGGAATATGAGCCACGTGCCTTTTCCTTCAACGCGCCGTTTGGTTCTTGCCCGGCCTGTGACGGTATTGGTACCAAGACTGAAGTGGATTTGGATCTGCTGATTCCAGATAAGGATGCACCAGCAGTCGAGGCCATCCAGCCGTGGAGCTCTTCGCCGAACTCCAAGTACTTTGTGAAGCTGGTTGAGGGCCTTGGTAAGGCGATGGACTTCGATCCGAATGCTCCGTTGAGCTCGCTCACCGAGGACCAGCGCGATGCCCTGATTTATGGTTCTGATGAGGAAGTCAACGTCCGCTACAAGAACCGGTATGGGCGCCAGCGCAACTGGACTGCACCTTTTGAGGGCGCAATCGGCTTCCTAGAGCGCAAGCTCGAGCAAACGGATTCTGATTGGGCGAAGGACCGCCTGCTGCAGTACACCCGCCTAGTGCCTTGTCCTACCTGTAAGGGCTCGCGCCTGCGCCCAGAGATTCTTGCTGTGCGTTTGGCAGCGCAAGGATTTGATGAGCTGTCTATCGCGGGTCTGACTGGACTGTCCATTGAGGATGCCTCGAAGTTCTTGGATTCTTTGGTGCTTGGTCACCGTGAAGAAATCATCGCCGGTGCCGTGCTGAAAGAAATCCAGGCACGTCTGCGCTTCCTGTTGGATGTCGGTTTGAACTACCTAACCCTGGACCGTGGCGCGTCCACCTTGTCCGGTGGTGAGGCACAGCGTATTCGTCTGGCAACGCAGATTGGTTCCGGTCTAGCTGGCGTGCTTTACGTCCTGGATGAGCCTTCCATTGGTCTGCACCAACGCGATAACCACCGTCTGATTGAGACGCTGAAGCGTCTGCGCGATATCGGCAACACCCTGATTGTGGTGGAACACGATGAAGACACCATCCGTGAAGCCGACTGGCTCATTGATATCGGCCCACGCGCTGGTGAGTACGGTGGCGAAGTCATCTACCAGGGCGAGCCAGAGGGCATCTTGAAGTCCAAGGAGTCTTTGACTGGACAGTACCTGTCGGGCGCAAAGAAGCTTGGAGTACCGGATTCACGCCGTGAGATTGATAAAGAACGCACGCTGAAGGTCGTGGGCGCGCACGAGAATAACCTGAAGAACATCGACGTGGAAATCCCCCTGGGCGTTCTGGTGTGTATCACCGGTGTGTCCGGCTCCGGTAAGTCCACTGTGGTTAATCAGATTTTGGCCAAGACTTTGGCGAATAAGCTCAACCGTGCACGCCAGGTACCGGGACGCGCGGTGCGCGTCGAAGGCGTTGAGCACCTGGACAAGCTGGTTCAGGTAGACCAGTCTCCAATTGGCCGCACCCCACGTTCCAACCCGGCAACGTACACGGGTGTCTTTGACAAGATCCGTAACCTGTTCGCTGAGACTCAGGAGTCCAAGGTTCGCGGCTACAAGCCAGGACGTTTTAGCTTCAACGTCAAGGGTGGGCGCTGTGAGGCGTGCCAGGGTGACGGCACCATCAAGATTGAGATGAATTTCCTGCCGGATGTTTATGTTCCGTGTGAAGTCTGTGACGGCGCACGCTACAACCGTGAAACGCTGGAGGTTTTATACAAGGGCAAGAACATTGCTGAGGTCCTCGACATGCCTATCTCTGAGGCATCCGAGTTCTTCGAGCCCATCACCTCCATTCACCGCTACTTGGCAACCCTGGTGGATGTGGGATTGGGCTATGTCCGTCTGGGCCAGGCCGCAACCACCTTGTCTGGTGGTGAGGCACAGCGTGTGAAATTGGCGTCTGAGCTGCAAAAGCGCACCAATGGTCGCACCATCTACATCCTGGATGAGCCAACCACAGGTTTGCACTTCGAAGATATCCGCAAGCTGATGCTGGTCATCCAGAGCTTGGTGGATAAGGGCAACTCGGTTCTCATCATTGAGCACAACCTGGATGTCATAAAGGCAGCCGACTGGATTGTGGACATGGGACCGGAAGGCGGCAACGGCGGCGGCACGGTAGTGGCTGAAGGCACACCTGAGGATGTCGCTGCAGTGCAAGGCTCCTACACGGGCCAGTTCCTCAAGCCAGTTCTGGAGAGCTAGTTGCAGCCCAGGTAATTTCCTGGGCTAGTGTTTGTTGACGTGACTTCATATCAGAACTCGCCACGTGCGAAGAGAAGGGCTGCCCACGGGAAGGCTATGTCCCGGGGAGCCTTACTGACGGTGGCGCTTTCTGCTTCCATCGCTTTGCTCACCGGCTGCGCGATGCCGGGTGGGCCAGGTGCGCCGACTGCCACGACGTCTTCTGCTGCCCCCGGTTTTGTGCAAGAAGAAGACATTAAAGTCCTCGAGGATGAAAACCTCGCGGCAGCCATGGAACAGATTGTTTCCGATGTCGAGGAAGAGTATGCCGCAACCGTATCCCTTGCGGTAGTCGGTGACACCGATGAACATCTGGCTGGCGCTGAAGGGGCTGAACCCGCTTGGTCAACCATCAAGGTTCCTATCGCCATCGCCGCTTTGCGTGACGGCGCGGATGAATCTCTTGTTGATGCCGCCATTAAAGAATCAGACAATGATGCCGCCTATGCATTGTGGCAGCAGGTCGAGTGGACCGAGGGTAGCGCAATCGAGAGCATCGAAAAGCTGCTCAATGATTTTGAGTCGGACGTCGACATGGATCAAGCCTTTGGCATGTCCACCTGGAAAGTCAAAGACCAAGCCCGTTTCGCTTCCCGTCTGGGCTGTGTACCTGAATCTGAATACGTCTATGACGCCATGCAAGACATTGTGGAATGGCAAAAGTGGGGCTTATCGGGCCTCGATGACGTCCATTCCAAGGGTGGCTGGGGTCTGGATGACTCCGATGGCGAGTACACCTCCCGGCAGATGGGCGTGATGCCTGTTGACGGTGGGGAAGTCGGCATCGCCATTTCCACCTCGTGGATGACCTGGGATGACGACATGACTTTCTTGGACGACACTGAGTATGACTCAGTAGAAGACGTCTCCGCCGCCGCGCTCGACGAGATCGCCAGCCGCCTAGAAACACTCATCGACAAAGCGCTCGAAACCGGCGAACTCCAACCAGTCGATGACTGCTTCGCCACCTCAACTTCTCAAACGCCGACCGAAGAAGAATCCACGGAAGAGCTCACCGAGGAAGTATCCGAGGAACCCACCGAAGAGCCTTCGGATGAGGCCGCCGAATAAGCAAGACTGACTTGGGGTGTTGCGATTTGGATGTTGGATAAGGTGGTGTTAAAGTTAGCTGCACTACCGCCCGTAGCGCCATTTTTCAGGAGCATCGGGTCGCAAGCGGAGCATCTCCCACCTCATTCCGTACAAGGAAACTTGTGCAGGATACAGGTAAAAAGGTAACCAAGCTAGACCAGCCTTTGGATTCGAAGGTGAGTTTGCTTGGCAACTTTTGAGAGCTCCCGGCTGCACTGGTTTGAATATCAGGCAGGCGGGATTTTTCGTTTGTGGCTGGTAGGTGAACAATCTATCCCTTCTCACTTAGGAGACACACAATCAGCTCTGAAGCTCGCATTAATGAGCGCATCCGAGTACCAGAAGTACGTCTGGTCGGTCCCGGAGGCGAACAAGTAGGCATCGTACATACTGACGACGCACGAAAGCTCGCTCTTGAGGCAGATCTGGATCTGGTCGAGGTTGCCCCTAACGCTAAGCCGCCTGTAGCCAAGATCATGGACTACGGCAAATTCAAATACGAGCAGGCTCAAAAGGCCCGCGAATCTCGTAAGAACCAGCAACAGACTGTGGTTAAGGAACAAAAGTTCCGTCCTAAGATCGATGATCACGATTATGAGACCAAAAAGGCAAACGTTGTTCGCTTCCTGGAAAAGGGTTCCAAGGTAAAGGTAACCATCATGTTCCGTGGCCGTGAGCAATCACGTCCTGAACTTGGTTACCGTCTGCTGGAGCGTCTGGCTGCAGATGTCGAAGAATTCGGCATCGTGGAGTCCCGCCCTAAGCAGGATGGTCGTAATATGACCATGGTCTTGGGTCCAAACCGCAAGGGTAAGAAGTAGCCCGAAAAGTTCAATTCGACGGTTGTACCGTGCGCTCCTGTTGGGGTGCGCTGCACCGCGTTATCGACTCGTCAAGGATTTAGGAATCTCATGAAGCAGAAGACCCACAAGGGCACCGCAAAGCGTATCAAGGTGACTGGTTCCGGCAAGCTGCGCCGTGAGCAGGCTGGCCGTCGCCACCTGTTGGAAGGTAAGACCTCCAAGCGCACCCGTCGTCTGAAGGGCACCGAAGAAGTTGCTCAGGCAGACACCAAGCGCATCAAGCGCCTGCTTGGCCGCGCGTAATTAGCGCCTAATCACCCACAAATAGTTCGTCAAAGATAGTTAAGGAAGTAACACCGTGGCACGAGTAAAGCGCTCAGTCAACGCCAAGAAGAAGCGTCGCGCGATTTTGAAGTCCGCTAAGGGCTACCGCGGCCAGCGTTCCCGCCTGTACCGTAAGGCTAAGGAACAGTGGTTGCACTCTATGACCTACGCTTACCGCGATCGTCGCGCGCGTAAGTCTGAGTTCCGCAAGCTGTGGATCCAGCGTATCAACGCTGCAGCTCGCATGAACGACATCACCTACAACCGTCTCATCCACGGCCTGCGCCTGGCTGAGATCGAGGTAGACCGCAAGATCCTTGCTGAGCTTGCTGTCAACGATTTCGAGACATTCTCCGCACTGTGCGAGGCTGCAAAGGCTGCACTGCCAGAGGACGTTAACGCTCCTAAGGCTGCCTAAGTCTAAGCCTTAAACATACGGCTACTTGAAAGCCCAAGTTCTTCATCTGAATCTCAGATTACGAAGAGCTTGGGCTTTCATAATGTTTTGATAAACAAGTGTTTGCGCACTGGTAGTTGGTGCCCGTGCAACCTAAGCTGGGCAGCACCGGCAAGAACCTGAAGTATTTTTTGAGAGCGAGTTTGCATGACGAATCCTTATAATTCATTTGACCAAGGACGCGACGGCTTCTACTCAAATGAAGAGGAAGCACCGCGGCCGCAGTCTTATGCCGAGTACCAGGAGTCGTTGAATAATCCGCAGTCAAATCCACGGCAGCAGTTTGCAGACCCACGCGGAAATATCGGGCAGCAGGCTTATGACCCGTTCCAGCAGCAGCCAATGGCGGGTGCCCCGGCGCCTTATGCCCACCAGTCGGGTCTGATTCGTAATCCTGGGCAGCCGAAGTCATGGGTTGCTACGGTGTTGCTCACTGGTTTCCTTGGCACCTGGGGCGCGCACAACTTCTATCTTGGTTACCGCAACCGCGCGGTCACTCAGCTGGTAATGACGCTGGTTGGGTATTTGACCGCCATTTTCCTGGTTGGCTTCGTCTTGCTTGGCGCCGTTGCAATCTGGGCATTTGTTGACTTTGTTCGCGTGCTGTTGCGCAGCGGCGAATATGGGGTGGACGCTGATGGCGTACCGCTGACCTAGTCCTCGTTAGCCTGATTGATTTTTGCATTTGCCCGCTGTCTGCTTTGGCTACAGCGGGCTTTGTGGTGCCCCGGTAGTTGATGGTTAGTTGGTTGGTGGGGAAGAGGTACTTGCGCGAATGCTTGTATGGGGTGAGTGGTTGGTAGATTGAACAGCATGGCATTGGATTTTGAACAAGCATTTACCGAACGCACTCCGCGCATTGTGAACGCGGCAAAGCTGCACCGCTC
>JAUNRU010000026.1:9296-21875 GCA_030535535.1 Corynebacterium casei | reverse complement strand
CGTCTCACTCTTTGGTGGGGTTAGCTGCGTGCTTAGTGAGGGGAGACTGTAGGATGGTTGCGTTATCATACTGAAGTTTTCGTCCAAGTTAAAGAGGTTGAAGGACACGTGTCTGCTACCCCAGAGATAGAAATTAACGAGGCATCATTAGAAGCTGCAGCCAATGAGGCCGTTGCAGCATTTGATGCGGCGACCACCCTCGAGGAGCTGCAAGAAGCTCGCCGTGGGCATCTGGGAGACAAGAGCTTTATATCCCAGGCACGCCAGTCCCTTGGAACCTTGCCAAAAAATGAGCGCAAGGACGCCGGCCGCATGGTTAACATGGCGCGCGGCAAGGCTGAAAAGCACTTCGCGGAAGTTAACCAGGTTCTGGAAGAAAAGGCTCGTGCTGAGCAGCTCGCTGCAGAAACCGTCGATGTTACTGTCGCTACCACTCGCCAGCAGACTGGTGCCCTGCACCCAATCACTGCGCTCAACGAGCGCATCGCCGACATCTTCATCGGCATGGGTTGGGAAGTCGCTGAAGGCCCAGAGGTGGAAGCAGAGTACTTCAACTTCGACGCGCTGAACTTTAAGCCAGACCACCCGGCACGTACCCTGCAGGACACCTTCTACGTTGGTGAAGAAGGCTCCAAGCAGATTCTGCGCACCCACACCTCACCAGTACAGGTCCGCACCATGCTGGACCGCGATGTCCCTGTGTACATTGTCTGTCCGGGCCGCGTATTCCGTACTGATGAGCTGGATGCAACCCACACCCCGGTGTTCCACCAGATTGAGGGCCTCGCCATTGATAAGGGCCTAACCATGGCAAACCTGTTGGGCACCCTGGACCACTTGGCGCGTCAGCTGTTCGGGCCTGATACCAAGACCCGCATGCGCACTAACTACTTCCCATTCACCGAGCCATCCGCTGAGGTGGACGTGTGGTTCCCAAACAAGAAGGGCGGCGCAGGCTGGATCGAGTGGGGCGGCTGCGGCATGGTCAACCCAAACGTTTTGCGTTCTGTCGGCGTAGACCCAGAGGAGTACCAGGGTTTCGCTTTCGGCATGGGCATTGAGCGCACCCTGCAGTTCCGCAACGGCCTTTCTGACATGCGCGACATGGTCGAAGGCGACGTACGTTTCACCCTGCCATTCGGCGTCCAGGCTTAAATTCCGAGGAAGGAAAACCACATGCTTATTTCACAAAACTGGCTCCACAGCGTCCTCGGTGAGCACAACCCAGGCTGGACCGTTACTAGCGAAGAACTTGATGCCGGCTTCGTCCGCGTCGGTTTTGAAACCGAAGGCTATGAACCACTGCCTGAAATCACGGGCCCAGTGGTCATCGGCCGCGTTGAAAAGATTGAAGAACTCACTGACTTCAAAAAGCCAATCCGCTACTGCCAGGTCAATGTTGGTCAGGCCAACGGCACTGGTGAGCTGCAGGGCATCATCTGTGGTGCTCGCAACTTCGAAGAAGGCTCCTTAGTCCCAGTATCCCTGCCAGGCGCAGTTCTTCCTGGCGGCTTCGAAATTGCCGCGCGTGAGACCTACGGTCACATCTCCAACGGCATGATTTGTTCTGCATCCGAGCTGGGCTTGACTGAGAAGTCCGAAGGCATCATAACTCTTGATGAGTCTTATGCAGAGCACATCGGTGAAGACGCCCTGCCTTTGCTCGGCGGCGCTGACACCGTATTCGATGTCAACATCACCCCTGACCGCGGTTACGCATTGTCCATGCGTGGCCTGGGCCGCGAGATTGCCTCCGCATTCGATCTCAAGTTCGTTGACCCGGTCGGTGAGGCATCGGCAGCCAATGGCAGCCTGATTGATATTGACCTGCGCGAGGAGACCAAGGCTATCCGCTTCGGTCTGCGTAAAGTCACCGGCATTGACTCAAATGCTGACTCGCCATTCTGGATGCAGCGCATTCTGATGCTGGCCGGCCAGCGCCCAGTCAACCTGGCAACCGACGTTACTAACTACGTCATGTTCTTCCTGGGCCAGCCAATGCACGCTTTCGACGCCAACAAGGTCGCAGGCAACCTGGTTGTTCGCAATGCACAAGCCGGCGAGAAGTTTGAGACCCTCGACCATGTCAAGCGTGAGCTGTTTGCCGAAGACGTAGTGATCTGTGATGACAACGGAATCCAGTCCATGGCTGGTGTGATGGGCGGTACTACCTCGGAGATCTCTGATGAGACCACCGATGTTTACTTCGAGTCCGCAACCTGGGATCCAATTACTGTTGCGCGTACCTCGCGCCGCCATAAGCTGAGTTCTGAAGCATCCCGTCGCTTCGAGCGCGGCGTGGACCCAGCGATTGTTGAATATTCCTTGGACCTGGCCTGCGAGCTGCTCGTGCAGTACGGCGGCGGCCACGTCGAGGAAGGTCGCACCATCGTGGGCGATGTTCCAGAAGCACCAGTTGTATCCATGGATGTGTCCAAGCCATCGCGCTACGCCGGCGTGGACTACTCCCGTGAGACCATCACTGCCCGCCTGGAAGAGGTTGGCTGTTCGGTGTCTGCATACGACAACGGCAACGCTGTGGATGTGACTATCCCATCCTGGCGCACCGACATCGCTGAAGACGTTGACCTGATTGAAGAGATCCTGCGCCTGGAAGGCCTGGAAGCTATTCCTTCCATCTTGCCAATCCCAACCATTGGTTCCACTGGTCTGACTGCAGCACAAAAGCGCCGCCGCGCCATTGGTCATGGTCTGGCATACGCCGGCTACGCTGAGGTCATCCCAAGCCCATTTGTGAACGTGGAAGTGTTCAACACATGGGAACTGGATGCTGATGATGAACGCCGCAACGTCGTTGCCGTGCAGAACCCACTGGAAGCCGATAAGGCAGTGCTGTCTAGCACCTTGCTGCCGAACATGCTTGATGCCATCGCGCGCAATGTAGCCCGTGGCCGCACTGATGTCTCCCTGTTTGGTGTTCAGCAGGTGTCTTTCAAGCGCGCTGATTCCACTCCAATGCCGGATGTGTCCAAGCGTCCATCGGATGAAGAGATTGAGCAACTAGTCAATACCTTGCCAGCACAGCCGCTGCACGTGGCCACCGTTGGTACCGGCAACCTCGAATTCGAAGGCCCATGGGGTGAAGGCCGTGCCTACACTTACGCGGATGCTATTGAATCTGCACGCCAGGTAGCGCGTTCTGCTGGTGTTGAGATTGAGGTTGAAAACGCTGAGGTAAAGCCTTGGCACCCAGGCCGTTGTGCTGCCATCAAGGTTGGTGGGGAAGTAGTCGGCTACGCCGGCGAGCTGCACCCACAGATCCTTAAGGCCATGGGCCTGCCAGCGCGCACCTGCGCGATGGAGCTGGATATCACCGCGTTGCCGTTTTCTGAGAACCTGCCAGCACCAGTGCTGTCTTCTTTCCCTTCCTTGCACCAGGACATCGCTCTCGTGGTGGATGAGGACGTTCCAGCAGAGACCGTTCGCCGCACCTTGGAAGAGGGCGCAGGGGAGCTTCTGGAAAGCGTTGAGCTTTTCGATGTTTTCCGTGGCGAGAAGCTCGGCGAGTCCAAGAAGTCCTTGGCGTTCAAGATGTTCTTCCGTGCAGCGGAGCGCACCCTGACCGATGAGGAAGTCAACACTCACCGTCTGGCCGCAGCTGAGCTTGCGAGTGAGCGCCTCGGCGCAGAGATGCGCGCATAGTATTTCTCTAATTACCGCGCATTTTCGCTGACAACAAGGCCGCGTTTCTACTAGATTTACAGGTAGGAACGCGGCCTTTTTCAGATCAATAGGATTGCTCGAGTTTAGCTACGACACTGCACCGGCTGATACGTCGGGGCTTCCAGCTTGCTCCTGACCTGTGGTGTGGCCCCGGCTTCGTACTTCTCTGCTGTGTGGCCCCTGCATTGGCCTTCTTTGTTGTGTGGTCCCTGGTTTGTCCTTTACATAGAATTCCGGACGAAATTCTATGAATAGTTTGCGGTAGCCTGCATAATTTACTATTGTGTTTCACATGACATACAAAGTTGCAATCGCAGGCGCCACGGGTTACGCCGGTGGCGAAGTTCTCCGCCTCCTTCTTAACCACCCGGCGTATGCGTCCGGCGACTTGGAAATTGGCGCCTTAACTGGCCACTCCAATGCTGGCCAAGCCGTCGCGGAGCTGATGCCGCATCTGCCGCAGTTGGCAGATCGCACCATCGTGGATACCACCGTGGAGAACTTAGAGGGCCACGATGTGGTCTTCTTGGGGTTGCCACATGGTCACTCTGGTCCTATTGCTAAAGCGTTGGGCGAAGACGTTGTGGTTATTGACTGTGCGGCTGATTTCCGTCTGAAAGATGCCCAGGACTGGGAAGATTTCTACGGCTCTGAGCATGCGGGAACCTGGCCTTATGGCATTCCGGAGCTGCCAGGTAACCGTGAGCAGCTCAAAGGCTCCAAGAGGGTAGCGGTGCCAGGTTGTTTCCCAACCACCATGACTTTGGGCGCGCTGCCTGCTATTCAGTCGCAGATCATTGAGCCAGACTTGACTATTATTGCCGTCACTGGAGTATCCGGCGCCGGTAAGAAAGCATCCGTCCCGCTCATTGGTGCGGAAACTATGGGCAGCGTTAAGGCTTATTCACCGGGCGGAACCCACCGTCACACCCCGGAGGTTATTCAAAACCTCAGCCCGTTTGCAGAAAAGCCCGTCAACGTCAGCTTCACGCCGGTGCTAGCACCGATGCCGCGTGGCATCCTGGCAACGATTACCGCACCGCTGAAGGAAGGCGTAACCCAAGAGCAGGTTACGAAGATCTTCAATGAATTTTATGCGGATGAGCCCTTCTGCCACGTCCTCCCACAGGGCCAGCAGCCGCAGACTCAATACGTGGTTGGCTCGAACATGTGCCACATTCAGGCGCACGTGGATGAGCGAGCAGGAAAGCTGATCATCACTTCTGCGTTGGACAACCTGACCAAGGGCACGGCTGGTGCCGCAGTGCAGTGCATGAATCTAAGCTTGGGTATTGATGAAACCGCGGGACTGCCACAAGCAGCCGTCGCGCCTTAAAAGTAGCTTGAATGAAAAGGAAAACCACCATGACTTCTTCAGAAAACCCTGGGTCAGTTGAATCAGTTAAATCATCTGCCTCCCTGCCGCTGGGTGTGACTCTGCCTCAGGGCTTCCTCGCGGCATCCACCACCGCAGGCATTAAGCCTTCAGGCAATTCCGATATGGCATTGGTGGTCAATCAAGGCCCACGCTTTGATGCTGCAGCAGTCTTTACCCGCAACCGCGTTGTCGCAGCGCCAGTCAAGGTCTCCCAAGCGGCATTGGTGGAAGGCGAGCCGAATCAGATCAAGGCTGTGGTTTTCAACGCTGGCAATGCTAATGCTTGCAACGGCGCGCAGGGTCTGGCGGACGCGAAGAAGATGGCCGAAGACACCGCTTTGGCCCTTGGCCTTGCAGCCGATGAGATTGCCGTGTGCTCCACAGGGCTTATCGGGGAGCTGATGCCGATGGATAAGGTTCACGGGGGCATCGAAAAGCTAGCAAAGAACCTTGGCGCGGACCCAAGCTTTGGAGTTGGTGCCGCCACAGCGATTATGACCACTGATACCGTGCCGAAGCAGACCGCTGTGCACGGCGAAGGCTGGACCATTGGCGGCATGGGTAAAGGCGTCGGCATGATGGCGCCATCTTTGGCCACCATGCTGGTAAGCCTCACCACCGATGCCATTGCATCTCCTGCGGCGCTGGATGAAGCTCTGCGCAAGGCCTGCGATGTCACCTTCAACACCCTGGACGTGGATGGCTCGACCTCCACCAATGACACCGTGATTATCCAAGCCAATGGTGCCTCTGGTGTGGAACCAACACAGGCGGAGCTGGATGAGGCCGTGCTGAAGGCCTGTGCCGATTTGGCCAACCAGCTTCAAGCTGACGCTGAGGGCGTGACCAAGCGCGTGAAAATCACCGTCAAGGGCACCGCCTCTGATGAACAAGCGTTGAACGCTGCCCGGACTTTGGGCCGTGACAACCTGTTCAAGTGTGCAATGTTTGGCTCCGACCCAAACTGGGGCCGTGTGCTAGCCGCTGTGGGCATGGCTGATGCCGACATGGACCCGGATAATATTTCGGTCTTTTTCAACGACCAACCAGTGTGCGTTGAATCCACCGGTGCCCCGGGCGCGCGTGAAGTAGACCTATCCGGCGCGGATATTGACGTGCTTGTAGACCTGGGTACCGGCGGCAACGGCACGGCCTTCGTGCGCACCACTGACTTGTCGCATGAGTACGTGGAAATCAACTCGGCATATAGCTCTTAAAGAAGGGGGATAGACATGATGCAAGGAATGACTGATACAGACCGCGCGGCGGTCTTGGCTGAAGCACTGCCGTGGCTGCAGCACTACCGCAACAAGATTGTGGTGGTGAAGTACGGCGGCAACGCCATGATCGATGAAGACCTCAAGCGTGCCTTTGCCGCTGACATGGTTTTCCTGCGCACCGTTGGCGCGAAGCCAGTGGTGGTGCACGGCGGCGGACCGCAGATCAATGAGATGTTGGCCAAGATCGGTATCGCCGGTGAATTCAAGGGCGGCTTTAGGGTCACCAGCCCCGAAATCATGGAAGTAGTACGCATGGTTTTGTTCGGTCAGGTCGGCCGAGACCTAGTCAACCTGATCAACTCGCATGGTCCTTATGCCGTAGGTACTTCCGGTGAGGATGCCGGCCTGTTTACCGCAACCAAGCGCCTAGTTAACGTCGATGGTGAACTGACCGATATCGGCCTGGTGGGCGACATTACTGACGTGAACCCATCTGCTGTCATGGACATCATTGAAGCTGGCCGCATTCCGGTGGTTTCGGGCATTGCGCCAGGTACCAACGGCGAGGTTTACAACATCAATGCCGATGTTGCTGCCGGTGAGCTTGCCCAAGCGATTGGTGCGGAACGCCTTGTCATGCTGACCAATGTTGAGGGCCTGTATACCGACTGGCCCAATAAGGAATCTTTGGTCTCCAAGATCGAAGCTTCCAAACTGGAAGAGATGCTCCCGCAGCTCGACGCCGGCATGATCCCGAAGATGGAATCCGCGCTCAATGCCGTCAAGGGTGGCGTTGCAGCATCCCACGTCATTGATGGCCGCCTGGCGCATTCTGTCCTGCTGGAACTTCTCACCATGGGCGGTATTGGCACCATGGTTTTGCCCGATAATTATGAACGCTCTCGGTACCCAGAAGGCACCGTGTTCAGGAAGGATGATGCCCAGTGAGCAAGCTAAAGCAATCCTCGCAGGAATCTAACCTAACCAGCGCTTGGCAATCAGCCATGATGAACAACTACGGCACTCCGCCGCTGGGAATAGTCTCCGGGCACGGCGCATACCTGGTGGATGAAAAAGGCAATGAATACCTGGACCTTTTGGCCGGTATCGCCGTGAACTCCTTGGGCACCAACCACCCCGCTGTGGTTAGCGCTGTGACTGAGCAGGTCTCCACCTTGAGCCACGTCAGTAACCTCTTTGCGTCACTGCCTGCGGTCAAGCTGGCACAGCGCTTGAAGGAGAAAGTAGGGGATGACTCCGCGCGAGTCATTTTCTCCAACTCCGGCGCGGAAGCCAATGAGGCGGCATTCAAGCTGGCACGTCTAACTGGCCGTGGCCGCATCTTGGCGGCTAACCACGGTTTCCATGGCCGTACCATGGGTTCTTTGGCCATGACTGGTCAGCCTTCCAAGCGTGACATCTTCGGCCCACTACCAGGTGGGGTGGAGTTCTACCCGTATGGCGATATTGAGTATCTACGCCAGCTGGTGGAGATTAATCCGACTGACACTGCGGCTATCATCCTGGAGCCAATCCAAGGTGAGACCGGCGTGGTGCCGGCACCAGAGGGATTCCTCGAGGACATCCGCGCGCTGTGCGATGAGCACGGAATCTTGATGATTGTGGATGAAGTCCAAACCGGTGTTGGCCGAACCGGCAGCTTCTTCGCTTTTGAGAAAGCTGGCATTGTTCCAGACGTCATCACCATGGCCAAGGGCCTGGGCGCAGGACTTCCGATTGGCGCCTGCATTGGCGTGGGCAAGGCCGCAGAGCTGTTCGGACCAGGCAGCCACGGCACCACCTTCGGCGGCAACCCCGTCTCGTGTGCCGCAGCAAATGCCGTCTTGGACGTGGTGGATGAGGAGTTCATTGCAGAAGTTCAGTCCAAAGGTGAGAAATTCACCGTGGAGCTTTCCAACCTGCCACTGGTAGACCACGTGCGTGGCCAGGGCCTGCTTTTGGGCGTTGTGCTCAAGCAGCCCGTTGCCAAGGCGGTAGTAGCGGAAGGTCTGAAAAACGGTCTTATCCTCAATGCCCCGAGCGATGACGTGGTGCGCATTGCGCCACCGCTGGTGATTACTGAGCAAGATATTGCCGATGCCACCTTCAAGCTGAGCAGCATTTTCAACACGGTTGCGAAATAGAATTTGCGGCATATGGCCTGCGTACTGCTTAGGCCGATTGAGACACTAGACACCCTGAAAATTTCGAAGACAGTTTAGTTAGTTAAAACAGTAAGGATTAACACCTGATGAGCACGACCACGAGGCCAGAGCCAATCCCACACGCACCAGAGGTTGGATTGGGCGGCATTCGTCACTTCCTGGCAGATGATGACCTCACGCCAGCGGAACAGAAGGAAGTCCTGGAGCTTGCGCTGGAGTTGAAGAAGGAACCGTTCAAGCTTCGCCCGCTGGAGGGACCGAAGTCAGTGTCCTTGCTGTTTTCTAAGTCTTCTACTCGTACTCGCTTTTCTTTCGAGGCCGGTATTGCCGCGATGGGCGGTCACGCGATTGTGGCGACTGACCAAAGCTCACAGCTGGGCAAGGGGGAGACCCTGCAGGACACCGCAGCGGTGATGTCACGGTTTACGGAGATGATTATCTGGCGGACCTTCGCGCACCAAAACCTCATCGATATGGCGGAGACCTCAACCGTGCCAATCATCAACTCTTTGACGGATGACTTGCACCCGTGCCAGATTTTGGCGGACTTGGTCACCTGTGCTGAAGAATACGGTGGGGTAGAGCAGCTCAAGGGCAAGAAGGCTGTCTACTTGGGCGATGGCAACAACAACATGGCGAATTCTTATCTCATCGGTTTTGCAACCGCTGGTGTAGACATTGCTATCTGCGCACCGGCTGACTTCCAGCCAGAACAGCACTTCGTGGATCGTGCACAAGACCGCGCAAACCAGACCGGTGTAACCATCACCGTGACCGACAGCGTTGATGCGGTTGAGGGTGCCGACATCATCATCACCGATACCTGGGTTTCCATGGGCCAGGAAAACGACGGCAAGGATCGTCGTACGCCATTTATGCCGTACCAGGTCAACGCGGAGTTGATGGCGAAAGCCAGTGCTGATTCCATCTTCTTGCACTGCCTTCCGGCCTACCGCGGCAATGAAGTCACCGCTGAAGTTATTGACGGCGAACAATCCCGCGTATTCGATGAGGCCGAGAACCGTTTGCACGCACAGAAAGCTTTGATGTGCTGGCTTTTAGACAAGGCCGCGGAAGCTTCCGCCAACAACGCTTCGAAGGTTTAAAGTTAATACTATGACCATGCCTAAGACCCGAAATGCACGCCAAGCAAAAATCTTGGAAATTTTAGGGAAGACACGTGTTACCAGCCAGGTGCAGCTATCTGATCTGCTGTTGGATGAAGGAATCGACATCACCCAGGCGACTCTTTCCCGTGACCTCGATGTTCTTGGCGCCAAGAAAGTAAAGCGCGACGGAGGACGTTCCTTCTACTCCGTCGGCGGCGAAATGGACCAGTATGTGGACCAAATTAACGGCCCACGTGAAAAGCTGCGCCGCATGATAGATGAATTGGTGGTGTCCTCGGATCATTCCGGAAACATCGCCATGCTGCGCACCCCAGCTGGTGCCGCGCAGTACTTGGCCAGCTTCATCGACCGCGTTGGCCTAGATGACGTCGTGGGCTGCATTGCTGGCGATGACACGATCTTCGTCCTAGCCCGTGAACCGATGACCGGCAAAGAGCTGGCGCAGCGTTTGACCGGCCACCGCGAAGAACCATCAGAAGAGCCAACGGTTTAAAAGTTAATTGCCTAACTTTTAAACGACCGCATAAGCAGCATCGGCATGCATAGTCCACATGATTAGAGGGCTTATGCATGTCGAATTTGTATATTATGTACTCTCGTGTATATTTTCCAGTAGATGTTTTCAAAAGGTACTGCCTACGCAAGTAGACGTACCATGGGACAATAAAACCTGTTGTGTGGCGGAAACTTTTCACGGCCACATGTTTGGATTAAGAGGAGATTGAAACTATGAACGCACGTGTCGTGCTTGCTTACTCCGGCGGCCTGGATACCTCGGTTGCCATCCCTTACCTGTCCAAGATGACCGGCGGCGACGTTGTCGCAGTATCGCTGGATCTGGGTCAGGGCGGCGAGGACATGGAATCTGTCCGCCAGCGCGCACTGGACTGTGGTGCAGTTGAGTCCATCGTCATTGATGCCAAGGATGAATTCGCTGAAGAGTACTGCCTGCCAACCATTCAGGCTAACGGCATGTACATGAAGCAGTACCCACTGGTTTCTGCAATTTCTCGTCCGCTGATTACCAAGCACCTGGTCAAGGCTGCTCAGGAATTCGGCGGCACGCACGTATCCCACGGTTGTACCGGTAAGGGCAATGACCAGGTTCGTTTCGAGGTTTCCTTCCGTGCCCTGGATCCATCACTCGACATCATTGCACCGGCACGTGACTACGCATGGACTCGTGACAAAGCGATTGCATTCGCTGAAGAAATCAAACTTCCTATTGAACAGTCCGCAGCGTCGCCATTCTCCATTGACCAAAACGTCTGGGGCCGCGCGGTAGAAACCGGCTACCTGGAAGACCTGTGGAATGCGCCAACCAAGGACGCTTACGCCTACACCGAAGAGCCTGGTCTGGGCAACGCTCCAGATGAGGTTGTCATCTCCTTCGAGAAGGGCAAGCCAGTAGCTATCGATGGCAAGCAGGTCACCGTCTTGCAGGCAATTGAGGAGCTCAACCGTCGTGCGGGCGCACAGGGCGTGGGCCGTTTGGACATGGTCGAAGACCGTCTGGTTGGCATCAAGTCCCGCGAGGTCTACGAAGCACCGGGTGCAATTACCTTGATTCGTGCACACGAAGCTTTGGAAGATGTCACCATGGAGCGCGAGCTGGCACGCTACAAGCGCCTGACTGATGCTCGTTGGTCCGAGGAGGTCTACGACGGTCTGTGGTACTCCCCGCTGAAGCGTTCTTTGGATGCGTTCATTGCTGAGTCCCAAGAGCACGTCACCGGCGATATCCGTCTGGTGCTGCACGCTGGTCAGATCGTTGTCAACGGTCGTCGTTCCGCACAGTCTCTCTATGACTTCTCCTTGGCTACCTACGACACCGGTGATGCCTTCGATCAGACCGCAGCGAAGGGCTTTGTTCAGCTGCACGGTCTGTCCACTCAGATTTCTAACAAGCGTGACCGCGATGGCGGTTTCCCAACCAGCGCATCTGAGTAAATCTCTTTCAACCACGTCTCATTGATTCACGGAGGATAGTTAAGCACTATGCAGCCACATAAGACGAATGAAGGCGCACTGTGGGGCGGCCGCTTTTCCGGCGGACCGTCAGAAGCCATGGCTGCGTTGTCCGTATCCACTCATTTTGACTGGGTGTTGGCACCTTATGACGTTCTAGCGTCAAAGGCGCACGCAAAGGTTCTGCATGCAGCGGCATTGCTTTCCGATGCCGACTTGGACACCATGTTGAAGGGATTGGACGAGCTGGGCGCGAAGGTAGCGTCGGGTGAATTCGGTCCGGCACCAAGTGATGAAGATGTGCACGGCGCCATGGAGCGCGGTCTCATTGACATCGTGGGCACTGAGGTTGGCGGGCGTTTGCGCGCTGGTCGTTCCCGTAATGACCAGGTGGCAACGTTGTTCCGCATGTGGGTGCGTGATGCCATCCGTGACATCGCACTGCAGGTTAGCGACCTGGTGGAAGCAATTTCCGGCCAGGCTGAGAAGCACCCGGATGCGATCATGCCGGGTAAGACGCACTCGCAGGCAGCGCAGCCAATCCTTCTGGCGCACTCACTGCTGGCGCATGCGCAGCCACTGTTGCGTGATATTGACCGCCTGAAGGATCTGGATAAGCGTCTGGCTGTCTCTCCTTATGGCTCCGGTGCTTTGGCGGGTTCTTCTTTGCAGCTCAACCCTGAAGCTATTGCGGAAGAGCTGGGCTTTGATGCGGCTGCGGAGAACTCCCTGGATGCCACTGCATCCCGTGACTTCGCCTCTGAAACTGCATTCGTGTTGGCTCAGATTGCCGTGGATATGTCGCGCTTTGCTGAAGAGATCATCTACTGGTGCACCCCTGAGTTTGGCTATGTCACCCTCAGCGATGCCTGGTCAACGGGTTCTTCGATCATGCCGCAGAAGAAGAATCCTGACGTGGCTGAGCTGACCCGCGGTAAGACTGGCCGCCTGATTGGTAACCTGTCTGGACTGTTGGCAACCCTGAAGGCGCAGCCGCTGGCTTATAACCGCGACCTGCAGGAAGACAAGGAGCC
>JAUNRU010000026.1:0-9196 GCA_030535535.1 Corynebacterium casei | reverse complement strand
CCTGCGGTTCGTGACGTGCTGACCATCGATGGTGCAGTGGCATCTCGCTCCACCAAGGGGGGCACCGCTGCCGTTCGCGTCAACGAGCAGCGCGAGACCGTGAACAAGCTCAACTCCGAGTTCCGCACTTGGGCGCAGACACCAGTTCGCCCGGAGGCACAAAACTAAGCGACGCGGAAGCCTTTAGCTTCAACCAACAAGAGAGCCGATTTCCCAAGATATTTAAGGCAAATCGGCTCTCTTCGTCTTGCCCAAGCTCCAGCCGAGCTCAAATCTTCCGCGCAGTAGTTGACGCTAGTCAACTACTGCGCGGAGTCAAAGCGCTCTTGGGCTTCCATCACGTTGCCTAGTTCGGCCTCAATGATGCTGGTCAAGGCCTTGAGCGGTTGCGCGACTTTGGTGCCCAGCTCTGTCAGTGAGTAGTCCACGTGCGGGGGAATGGAGCTACGGACCAGGCGGTTGACCATGCCGTCGCGCTCCAACTGGCCAAGGGTTTGTGACAGCATGCGGTCGCTGATGCCGTCAATCTTGCGGCGCAATTCCGCAAATCGCATGGGGGAGTTGCTTTCTAGAAGGGCCACCATGGTCAAAGATCCCCAACGTCCCGTGAGGTGCTGAAGCGCGCCACGGGAGGTGCACATAGAAGAAAAGACATCAGCACACAGTTCGTTCTGAGGGGAATCATTGCTAGTGGACATGCTCATTACCTTAGTCCCTAAAACGTCCTAAATAAAGTATGGCACTATCTTTTTGGAAGTGCTATATTTATCAACGTATTCAAACGACCCTTTGATTTAGGAGATTTACCAACATGCGTATTGCAGTTACTGGCGCTACTGGCCACCTCGGCGGCCTCGTTATTGAAAGCCTGTTGAACAAGAGTGTTGAAGCATCCGACATCGTTGCCATCGTTCGCAACGAGGAGAAGGCTAAGGACTTGGCTGTGCGCGGCATCAACATTGCGGTTGCGACATATGACGATGAAGCTGCCCTGAAAGCTGCACTCAACGGAGTTGACCGCCTCGTGTTCGTCTCCGCTTCTGAGGTTGGCAAGCGCGTTGAACAACACTCCAACATTATTACTGCTGCGAAGGAAGCAGGCGTCTCCTTCATCGCTTACACCAGCTTGCTCAACCTGGATTCTTCCGAGCTCTTCCTCGCGCCTGAGCATCAGGCGACTGAAAAGATGCTTGCAGAAAGCGGCATTGACCACGCTAACCTGCGCAATGGCTGGTACTGGGAGAACTATGCAGCAGCTCTGGAGACAGGCAAGGCAATGGGTAAGTTCTTCTCCGCTGCTGGTGAGGCAAAGGTTGCTGGCGCAGCCCGCAAGGACTTCGCAGAAGCTGCAGCTGTAGTAGTTACCACCGACGGTCACGCTGGCAAGACTTATGAACTAGCTGGAGCACCAGCTCTGACCTACCCAGAGATCGCTGCACAGGTCGGCGAAGTTCTTGGCACCGACGTCGAGTACGTCAACCTCACCGTTGAAGAGTATGAGAAGTCTTTGCTTGATGCAGGTTTGCCAGCTGACTTCGCTGCTGGCCTCGCAGGCGCTGACCCAGTCATTGAGAAGGGTGCTCTTTACTCCGAAAGCACCGACCTGCAGGACCTCATCGGTCGTCCTGCTTCCGCCGTCGCTGAGACCTTCAAATAAGTAAAACCGCACGGCCTCTAACCCTCCTGAGGAAAGGGAACGGGAACGTGCGGTTCATGCCTGATTAGCTCAGTGCTTGGGTGGCCAAGTCTTCAAAAGTATCCAGTGCCCACAGCTTGCCCAAGATGCCGGCACGGGTCAGGCCCCAGGTAAAGTCCTGGGCCTCATCGCCCTCGGTGATGACCGTGCGACCTTCAGCTACAGCTGGAACTTGTTGGAACAGTGGCTGGTCTGTGAAATAGGCGCCGGTATCACCCAAAATGCCTACCAAGACCACATCGGCGTCAATGAGACCGACCATCTCATCACTGATTTCCCCATACTCTTCCTCCGGGAACTTATAGGCGTTTTCAGGAAGTGTGAAGCCCAGGCTTTCAACGATGGCCGCGGTGTCAGTACCCGGCATGGTTTCGTAGGAAGCCCCGTATTCGCGGCTATAAACGTTGACCATGGAGATGGTCTTGCCCGCGAATTCTGGATTATCGGCCTTGATATCTTCTATGCGCGCATCGAATTCCGCGATCTTCTCGGCGGCTGCGGTCTCCAAATCCAGCGTCTTTCCCAGGCTGTTCAGCACGTCTAGCCATGAGGTTTCTTCGGCATCGGCGTAGAGAACCGGCGCAATGGAGCTGAGCTGATCAAACCTATTTTGGTCGAAAGTCTCATATGCTTGCAGGTTCACAATGAGGTCCGGTTCGGAAGCCGCGATTGATTCGGCTGAGATTTCCTCGCCGGCATCGCCCTGTTCAGTGAACTCCACCTGCTCCCACAAATCCTCTGGCAGCCATGGATCCTCGCCGTCATACTTGGCAACGGCAAAGACGGGCACGGCATTGAGCGCGAGAAGGCTTTCGGTATCCACACCCACTGTGGAAACTACCGCCACACGTTCAGGGCGTTCCTCCAGTACTGTTTCACCGAATGGGGTCTCCAGCGTTAGCGGATACTCCGTGGTGCCTTCGCCTGCTGGAAGCAGACTGCTCGCCTCCGAAGCTGCAGCGGTTTGCTCAGTGTCACCGGCAGTCATTTCCGTTGAGCAAGCACTCAGCGTGAGAACCGCCGCGACGACCGCCGCATTCAGCGCCGTAAGGCGTGTACCGCGAAAAATACCTGATTGCGTCATTGAAATACGTGTCCTTTTTCATGGGAATTCACCCTCTTTGTGCCCGTAGTGAATTCATGTTGGTTTCGGGCGCTTGGAACACTATATTTAGGTTTGGCTAGCCTTGGTCTGCAGGATTCGACACCTTTTGTGCACAATCAGACCAAAGATAAGTAGACGGTAGGAAAGGGTGACATGCGGACTCGGCAGGACCTGCGCCCACGCGTGCAGAAAGAAACTGATCCGTGGGCTATTTCCATCCCGCCGGTCTCTATTGCAAATCGAGTGCATGAAGAAGAGCACATGCTGTTGTGGCAGGTGCGCGGCTATACTGATCTTCTCATTGACGGGCAGCCTCTTCAGCTGCTTAGTGGCCAAGCCGTTTGGATTCCGGCAGGGGCGTGGCATTCTTTAGTCGTCGGCGCTAATTCAGTCCTCTTGCCCCTTGAGTTTCCCGTCAATATCATCGCTACTACGTTGAGCCAGGTGACTGTGTTTAACGTTGACCGTGATTTGGGAACACCGCTGTTGGCCTTTCTTCAGTCGCAGGCCTCCATCATTTGCGCTGAGGACAATTTAGCGCGACAGATTCTGGCACTGATCGAACAGAGTCCAATCGTGGCAAATACGCTCCCGCTGCCACAGCACCCGCAGGCTAGGCGAGTAGCGGCGTTGCTTATTGCCAATCCTGGTGATGACCGTACGGTGGCGCAACTAGCAGCGACCATGCATGTTTCCGGGCGAACATTGGAGAGAGCGTTTCTCGCAGAAACGGGCATGACCTTGGGCCAATGGCGACTGCAAAACCGCATGGAATGCGCGGCTGAGCTGTTCAAAAGCATCGACAATATCGCCGCTGTAGCAGCCCGCGTCGGCTACATGAATGTCAGTGCCTTCGGAAGAGTCTTCAAAAGCCACTTCCTTTTAACGCCAGGTGAGTATATCGAGCGCTACGCCAGGGGATACTAGGTTCGTCGTTTCTGAAGTTTTGTAGACATTCAGATGAACTGTTGCCTAACGTTTAGGGATTAGGGCTCTGACCGGTGAAAACGCAACTTAGAATGAGGCTATGGAGAGCAATCGTTCGGTGGGGCGCGAAACCAGTGGCCAAGGGACGGGCAGGCGAAAGTTCGGCTTGCTGCTCGGGGTAGTGCTGCTGATTTTTGCAGTCGCGGCAATCTTCATTGGCCGTGATGATGGAAATAAAGCCAGGTTTGATTCCCTCGTAGATTCCGTACTACCTGCAAGCGACCCAGTGGATGTGGGCCTACTGGTGGGCTCAGAGAAGAAAGGATTTCTCGCAGACCCGCGGGTAGTCGAGGCTTTCCGCGAAGAGGGATTCAATATCAGTGTTAGCACCATGGGCTCACTGGAAATTGCGCAGCGCGCCAGTCAAGGATCGCTTCCGGACCATGACTTCTATTTCCCAGCAAGTTCTGGCAACGCCGAACTCAAAAGCTTTGTTGGCGCGCAATCCCAGGAGGGACTACATGTGGAGTCTAATATCGCGCTTGTGGCCAAGCGGGATGTCGCCGAAGATTTAGCTAGCCAGGGCTATCTTGAGCCACTGGAAGGGCAATTCCAGGCGAATGCCCGTGAGCTATATCGGATGCTCACCAGTGGTCAACGGTGGCGTGATGTCACGGATGTTTATCAATCACCGCTCAATGTGGGCGTGCTGACCTCGGACCCCACGCGCTCTTATTCCTCCGCGCAATTTGCTTACCTGATGGCGGATGCCGCGATGGGCGGAAGTCTTCGCTCTTCTTCAAACCTCAGCGAGGGTGCCCGCCGAGTTCTTCCCATATTCCAGGCACAAGGGTTGACTGAGGGGTCAAGCGGAGACTCCTTTAACCAATTCATTGCCAGCAATGGACACGGCACACCGATGACAGTGGCCTATGACTCGCAATTCCTCGCGCTGGTTAACCAGCGCCCCGAAAAGGCTGAAGAATTCGCGCTGATCAACTTAAACCCCACGGTGCGGGTGCAACACGAGCTGGTAGTCAATGACAGTTCCATGAGCACAGGGAAGGCAGAGGACTTCATTCAGGTGCTGGAGGAAAACCAGGAAGTGCTCACCGTGATGATGGAATATGGCTTCGCGCCCTCAGCGGAGTCGAACTATCGGTCAACCTTTGATGAAAGAACCCGGGATGTCTTCCCGCAGAATCCGCGCTATCTGAGTTCGGCTCCAACCATGGAAGAGACCACCCGGCTTGCCGGTGAACTTGAAAGGTTGATGTAAATGAAAAAGCTTGTGACCGCCGTGATGGTGTTCCTTTCCGGGATTATTCTTGTCGCCTGCGGCTCGATGGGTGGGATCTTTGATTTCGGGTTGAATTTCGGTGGTGTGGGCGGTGGTTCCGGTGATGGCGACGATGGAGCATCGTCAAGCGCTGATCCTTTAGTTATTGCTGCCGCAACAGAGTTGGAAGACCTGGAGCCTGCCATCGCGGTGGCGTCGGCAGACTTAGGCTTTGACATTCAGATGGAATTCCCTGACGGCACTTTGGCCAATACCCAACAGTTGGCACAAGGCAACTTCGACGGCCGCTATGATGCGACCTGGTTTGCCACCAACCGCTACGTCACGATTGAAAACGCAGGTGACAAGCTTGCCGATGAAACCTCCATCGCCCGTTCACCTGTTGCCCTCGGCGTGAAGGCTGACGTGGCAGAAAGCAAAGGCTGGACGTATTCACCGCCATCGTGGCAGGAGATCGCGGCCTCAGGTGTGAGCTTCGGTATGACGGACCCGGCAACGTCCAACTCTGGCTTTAGCGCTTTGGCATCCGTATCCACCGCGATGGCGGACACCGGCAATGCGATCGTGGAAGCCGATATCCAGCGCGTTAGCCCGCAGGTTCGTGGCTTCTTTTCCAATCAGACGCTGACCTCTGGCTCTTCCGGCTGGCTGGCTGATGTTTTCTTGGATGACCCGAATAAGGCTGATGCAATTATTAACTATGAGTCGGTGCTGCACTCGCTCAAATCTGAGGGCGCGGATATTGAGGTCATCATTCCAAATGATGGTGTTATTAGCGCGGATTATCCGCTGTCCACGTTGGCGAATCCGCTGCACGACGGCGCGCAGGACCAAGTCGAGCAATTGGTTAGCTGGTTCGAAGACAACCCGGAGGAGCTGACTGGTTCGTATCGTCGTTTGAACAACGGTGAGCATGACCCGCAGTTACAAGACAGCGGCATTTATGAATTGCCGTTCCCGGCATCAAAGGACGTGGTCGCCGCGCTGGTAGATGCCTATAGTAATCAGCTTCGAAATCCGGGCGAGACTGCATTCGTGCTTGACATTTCAGGCTCCATGGAAGGTGAGCGCTTTGACTTGCTCACTGAGACAATGCATTCGCTTATCGATGGCTCCGCTGCGACCACCACCGGCAATGTTGGATTCCGTGACCGCGAAACCATCACTCTGGCTCCTTTCGCTACCGAACCCTATTATCCAACGACGGTGACCTACAGTGTGGATGACCCGGCAACGCATGCTGAGCTTTCCAACCGCGTGGACCGCTTCAACCCAATTGGCTACACCGCCATCTACGATGCACTCGCGATGACCATGAACACCATCGGTGCCAATGATGACGCGATTCCATCGGTCGTGCTGATGACCGATGGTGAGAACACCTCTGGGCGAAGCTATGAAGAGTTCAAGCAGTACTACGACGGGCTCAGCGCAGAGAAGCAGCAAATCCCAGTCTTTGTCATCCTTTACGGAGAAGCTGATGTGGCTGAGCTCAGTGAGCTTGCCGATTACACCGGTGGCCGTGTCTTCGATGCTCTCGAAGGCGACCTCAATGAGGTGTTCAAGGAGATTCGTGCCTACCAATAAGCGCAACCCTAATAGAAGCAGCTCAGGTTCCACGGGGATTGTCCGCCGCACTCCACGCGACCTGCAGGACGTCACTTCGAAGTCCCAGTCACAAACACAACCCGCGGCTAAAGAACCCAGCTATTTCACCTCGCGGAAGAATATCCTCGGCATGGCGGCGGCGGGAGGCGTCATTGCCTTGCACTTCGTTGCTGGCCTGGGTTTCTTGTGGCCAGTCGTGGCTGCCGCATCCTATGGCGGCTTTGCCCTTCTGACCCCGGTTAGGCCGGAGAAGAACCAACCCCAGCCCGAGCCTCAAACCCCAGATGGACAAGCATACGAATTAGAGAAGATCCTTTATGTGCAACTCGGCATGGTGGGCAATGTCGCGCCTCTCGCTGTTCAAAACAAGTTTCTGGATGTCTACGAAGCTTTGCACTGGGTGCTTGAGCACTGGGACCGCTTTAGCGATTCCTGGGCGGCGCGGGCATCGGTAGAAAGCATCATCAAAGAGCACATCCCGGATGTGATGGACGCGTACCTGCAGGTCATTGGCCGTGACAATGAAGCCCGCATCGAGGACATCAACCACACCTTGGAGATCTTCGAAAAGGAAGCTAAACGGATAAGGCAAGCCGCCGAGGATGACTCTGTATCCGCGCTGCGCGAGCGTACTTTGGCCGTCAAACTGCAATACGGGGTCATGCCAGTGGTGGCAGATCCTGACGGGTATGATGAGCAACCATGAGTTTAGATCCCGCGCTAGTAGAAATCCTTGTGTGCCCGCAGGACAAAGGACCATTGCGATATCTGGTCAACGACCAGGTCTTAGTCAATGAGCGCTTGGGCATTGCCTATCCCATTGAAGACGGAATCCCAGTCATGCTTGTCGACGACGCCAAGCCATGGCCACAGGCATAAACACACAATCTAAACGAGGTAAACATGAACATCATTGATGAACTGCAATGGCGCGGGCTGATTAACCAGTCCACCGATATTGATGCCCTGCGTGAGGCATGCGAAGAGCCAATCATGCTCTACGTTGGCTTTGACCCAACGGGTGATTCTCTGCACGCCGGCCACTTGGTACCGATGATTGTGCTGCGCCGCTTCCAGGAAGCCGGCCACAACCCGTTGGCCCTTGCTGGTGGTGCCACCGGTTTTATTGGTGACCCCCGTGATGTGGGGGAGCGCTCCATGCTGACCCAGGACGAAATTGATAAGAACCTCGAGGCTATTAAGAAGCAGCTTCGACAGTTCATCAGCTTCGAGGGCGACAACGCTGCAACGATGGTGAACAACGCGGACTGGACAATGAACATGTCCGTTATTGATTTCCTGCGCGATGTTGGCAAGAACTTCTCTTTGAACACCATGCTGGACCGCGACACCGTCAAGCGCCGCTTGGAAACCGACGGTATTTCTTACACCGAGTTTTCCTACATGCTCCTGCAGGCAAATGACTTCGTGCAGCTACAGCGCAAGTACAACTGCACCTTGCAGGTCGGCGGCGGCGACCAGTGGGGCAACATCGTTTCCGGTGTTGACCTCAACCGCCGGACCGACAGTGTGAAGACTCATGCTTTGACCTGCCCACTGGTTACCGATGCTCAGGGGCAGAAGTTCGGTAAGTCCACCGGCGGCGGCAAGCTGTGGTTGGATCCGGAAAAGACGTCTGCTTACTCCTGGTACCAGTACTTCCTCAACGCTGGCGACTCTGTAGTCATTGACTACCTGCGTTGGTTCACCTTCCTTACTCAGGACGAAATTGCTGAATACGCAAAGGCAGTAGAAGAAGAACCTTTCAAGCGTGCCGCTCAGCGTCGCCTTGCACAGGAGATGACCAACCTGGTTCACGGCGAAGATGCCACCAAGGCTGTTGAGCTCGCTGCCCAGGCACTCTTCGGCCGCGCGGAACTGACCGAATTGGATGAAAAGACCCTCGAAGGCGCGCTGTCTGAGACCAACGTTGCCGAACTAGGTGCGGAAGAATCCTTCAACATCGTTGACCTTCTCGTGGCATCCGGTCTTGCTGATTCCAAGGGTGCAGCACGACGCACCATCAAGGAAGGCGGCGCCTATGTCAACAACGAGCGCATCGAATCCGAGGATTGGGCGCCAAGCGGAGACAACTTCCTCCACGGTGCATGGTTGGTCATGCGTCGCGGCAAGAAGAACTTCGCGGCCATCCGCCGCACCGCCGCCTAGCCAATGCACTTAAGCAAAACGTTTAGCCAATAACTGAACTAGAGCGCGAAACCCCGCTATTTCAGACTCCTGGCACTTACTCGAAGCAATTAACCTTGCGTTAGTAACCCACAGGAGCAGAGATAGCGGGGTTTCATCTTGCTTGCAATTCGAAAAACAACCAATAACCTGGCGATTTGTCAACGATCTCAGTCCCGTGTAACTTTATCGAAGTCGCCGCGAGAGAGCGTGTGACAGAAAAGTTAACACCTGGTTGACAAACTTTAAACAGATTGTCTAAGGTAGAAACTCCAGCCAAGAACAATGATTGCTTCTAAAAGAAGCAAGAATTAACTTGTGTGGTTGTTGTCTGAGAACTCAATAGTGTGCCAATGTACTAGATATATTATTT
>JAUNRU010000084.1:0-8124 GCA_030535535.1 Corynebacterium casei | reverse complement strand
CTCACCATGCCGACGCTGCTGGTGACCGGCGACGGAGCAGATGTGCTTTTCGGTACCTCACGGCTCAACCAAGCACTTTCCTCGCCGAAGGTAGAAGGTGCCATCATTCGCGGGGCTTCGCACACCGTGCGCCGTGATCAGTCGGAGGCGTTCTTCACTACTGTCGATGACTTCTTCGACCGCGTTCTTCCACACACAGCTAGCACCCCAGGCGCGAGCGCCTTCATCCGCGAGGAATATAAGCTGCTCACCGCAGCGCTGCCCCCGCAGGACACCTGGGATTTCCCAACCATGCGCGAGTCTGCCCGCAAACGGAATCAGCCCTACAGTTTTCTCCCCGGCATCAGCGCCACCGAGTTCACCATCAAAGCTTCTGATGTGACAGTGCGCCAGGTATCCCGCGATGAGCTACAACGTGGCGATACAACTCCTGAAATGGTGTTCTTCAGCGTTCATGGTGGAGGCTACGTTGGTGGCAAGCCGGAATATGACGATGTCCGCCACGAGGCACTCGTGCAAGAGTTTCATCCAGCGGTGGTTGTCTCCCCGGAGTATCGCCTTGCCCCGGAACACCCTTACCCGGCAGCCGTTATCGACACCGTCGCGGCGCTTGTGGACACTATCGAGCGCTTCCCAGAAACCCCGATTATTGCCTATGGCGATTCTGCTGGCGCTGGACTTTTGGCTCAAGTATTCGCGCGCCTTGAAGACTTCGCCCCAGAGCAGTCTGCAAAAATTCGCAAACGCGTGATGTCTTTCATCGCCGTGGAACCCTGCCTGGACCCAGCTATGAACACGGCGTCCTGGGCAACCTACGCGGCCGGTCCCGCGTGGTTTCACCGCTCTTCAAAAATCTCTTGGACAGGCTACCTGTCAGAGCACAAGCCGTCCTTCGCCGAGCTCATGCCCGCCGATCGCACGCTCGTGCCACCGACCCTCGTGGTGGTCAACCCAGCCGATCCACTGCGCGATGAAGGAATCGACTGGGCACGCCGTCTCATTGATAACGGCGTTAATACCGAACTGCACTTGTTCTCCGGCACAGTCCACGGACTAGCAACCATCCCCGGAACCGCTTCGTGGAACTCCCTGCTGGAGCTCATCACATCCTTCAACCGCGAGCTGGCTTAGAAAGTTTTGTGCCCCCAGCAGGGTTCGAACCTGCGACACACGGGGTAGAAGCCCGTTGCTCTAATCCGCTGAGCTATGGAGGCGAAGATTAATGCCGATGGTTTCAGAAAATGCTCTGAAATCATCGGGGATTAACAGTTGGAGATTTTAGCCTATGGTCACTCAAATCTTGAACTAGCGGGTGTCATTCAGGGTGTCTGAAAGGTGTGACCGAGTCGTAGGCTTTCATTTATGTGCCCTGACGCGGCGGAAGTAGACTAAGGGCCATGTCGATGACCTCGCAGCAATCGCCGGCACACCCCGCCGTACCACCAAAAAGTAATGTTCGTTCCACCTGGCCTATTTATGTAGGCGCGGCGATCATTGCCGGTCTTGTCGGCGGCTTTATTTCGCTTTTCTTCCTCGCAGATTCCCTCGCGGCATTGGGTATTCCTGACCCCGGGCGGCTGACCACCTTCGGCCTTCCGTTCTTCCGCGCCATTGCGTGGATTCTCATGGCGTTGTCTGTCGGGTCATTTCTAACCTCAGCCTTCTTTATCAATCCGGTTGTTCCGGAGAAAGATAACGCGCGGCTGAATGAGGCGACGTTGACGGTTGATGGGTTCATCGCAAAGCGAACTGGCTCCTTTGCCGCCTTCTGTGTTGCACTGGTTGCGCTGGTTGAAGCCCCACTGGTCATGTCGGATGTTTCTGGTACCCCGCTGACGCAGGTGCTCAACGTTCAAATGATGTCCATGGCACTGGACCAAGTGGCTACTGCCCAGGTCTGGGTGGTGACCGCCGTGATGGCTGCTGCTGTCGGCGTGCTGGGGCTGGTGAGCAATAAATGGACCATGCAGCCGGTGCTGTTTGTGCTGTCTGTGCTCATGGTGGTTCCGTTGGGCATGGAAGGCCACTCGGCCTCCGGCGGCGACCATGACTACGGCACTAACTCTTTCCTTTGGCACCTGGTGTTTATGGTGCTGTGGATTGGTGGCATCCTCGCGCTGATTGCCCACGGCCGTCGCCTGGGGCCTGACATGACCATGGCGGTGCGCCGCTATTCCACCCTCGCGCTGGTTGCTGCCGGTGCGATGACCATCTCGGGCCTGGTCAATGCTGCTATTCGTATTGAATTCTCCGACTGGTTCACCACCCGCTACGGCCTGATTATCGTGGCGAAAACTGCGCTGACCCTGCTGCTGGTCTTCTTCGGCTTTATCCACCGCCAAATCACCATCCCGCAACTGGCTAAGAAACCGCAGCTGTTTCTGCGCGTTGCCATCATTGAAGTCGCAGTCATGGCCGCTACCGCTGGCGTGGCCATCACCATGGGCCGCACCCCGCCGCCACCGCCGCGCGACCCGAACCTGAACTCCATGCAGATTGTCATGGGCTTTGAACTCAGCGAAGCACCATCCTGGGGCAATATGCTCACCCAATTCCGCTTCGATGTCATGTTCGGCACCATCGGACTGATTCTCGCCGCGCTCTACGCCTACGCGCTGTGGCATGTTCGCCGCCGCGGCCTGGCGTGGTCCGGATGGCGCACCACATGGTGGATGCTGGGCTCGCTGGGGCTGACCATCTTCATGTCCACTGGCACCGGCATGTACATCCCGGCGACCTATTCCATGCACATGCTCGGCCACATGGTGCTGTCCATGGTTATCCCACTCATGCTGGTGCTGGGCGCGCCGCTGACATTGATCATGGAAGCTTTTGAATCCGGACGCCCCGGCAAACCCACCATCCATGACTGGGCAGTCGCGCTGACCAAGTCCAAGATTCTGGGCTTTATCACCCATCCGATTGTCAACGTGCTGCAGTTCTTGTTCTTCTTCTACGTGCTGTACTTGTCCTTCGACCTGTACCAACTAGCAATCTCAGAACACGCCGGCCACGTGCTCATGAACTTCGCGTTCTTAATCTCCGGCTACATCTACTTCTGGGAAGTGGTGGGACCAGACCCAATTCCGAAGCGCTCCAAGACCCTAATTCGCTTGGGCATTCTGTTTGCCTCCATGCCGATTCACCTGTTCATGGGCGTTTACCTCATGCAGCTCAATGAGATTTTGGGCCTGCAGTACTATCTCTCCCTGGAAATCCCTTGGGACCATGACCTCATGCAAGACCAAAAGGTCGGCGGCGGCATCGCCTGGGGCTTCGGCCAATTCCCGCTGGTTATTGTCTTTGGCAAGCTCTTTGTTGACTGGCTCCGCGAAGACCGTGCTGAATCCAAGTTCTATGACGCCAAGGCAGAGGTCGATGGTGACGTGGATATGGAGGAATACAACAAGATGCTGGCGGAGCTTAGCCGGAGGAACAACTGCGGGAGTTAGCCGGGCAATTAGCTTGGCGATGCGACGGGCGATAAGCCGGACGACTAGGGGTTTTACATTTGCCTGTGGATAACTAGGCCCTTTAGGTGATGGGTCAACATAGTTATCCACAGGTTTTCAAGTTTTCTGTTTTCTTTTCTTGACGATGCCTACAAGATGAGTTTTAGAGCAACCGCTCGAAAAAATTAGCTCAAATCTCAAGAAACAGAAAGAAGACACATCATGTCTCAATACACCGTAACCATCACCGGCAACCTCACCGACGACCCATTTGTAACCAAGTTCAGCGGCGACAAAGTAAACACGCGTTTGCGCATTGCATCGTCGCGCCGAACCCGCTTTACCAACGCCAAGGGTGAGTTTGAATGGCGCGATAGCGACACCGTTTACATGAACGTGGAATTGTGGGGTCAGCTTGCCATCAATACTTCGAAGTCCTTGAAGAAGGGCATGCCTGTTATTGCGCTGGGATCTGTGTGCACCGATACCTGGACGGATAATGAAACCCAGAAGCAGCGCGAGCGTACCTACCTGCGCGGTTTGCAGGTGGGCATTGATATGAACCGCTACATTCTTGCCTCCCAGCGCATGGATGCAACGCACACTCCGGAAGGTATTGTGCTAAACGCGGGCTCGGAAGCGCTGCACATTAATAAGGACTACACCGTGAACAATGACGAAGTCATTGATGAAACCGACCTCGAGCCCGTGGAGCCAGTCTCCCTGGACGCGGTGCGAGAAAACTCTGACCGGGAATCGGAACTGGCAGCCGAGGAGGACGCCGTGGCGAACTTCTAGGACAGTGAATTTCATTGGTGCTTAGTACTTAAGCTCCCAATAATTTAGAGTGGGAAGTACGAATTTCAGAATAAGAAATTAGTCATCGCCACATCGTGCGCCTGCCGCTGGCTAAAACTGGTGGCAGGCGTTCATTTATTGTGCCAGTCGGGTACGCTTTGTGGTGACTAAAACTCGAAATACAAGGGAGTGACATGGGCGAGTTCATCTATACGATGAAGAACGTGCGTAAAGCCATTGGCGACAAGGTCATTTTGGACAATGTCACCATGGCGTTCTACCCAGGCGCAAAGATTGGTGTCGTTGGACCCAACGGCGCGGGTAAGTCTTCGATTCTGAAGATTATGGCTGGTCTGGACCAGCCTTCCAACGGTGAAGCATTCCTGGATCCAGGTGCCACCGTGGGCATCCTGCAGCAGGAACCACCGCTGAATGAAGAAAAGACGGTGCGCGAAAACGTCGAAGAAGGTCTTGGAGACATCTTCGAAAAGAAGCAGCGCTTCGAGGCAATCGCCGAAGAAATGGCAACCAACTACACCGATGAGCTCATGGATGAAATGGGCAAGCTGCAGGAAGAACTCGACGCAGCTGACGCGTGGGAAGTTGATTCCAAGATTGAGCAGGCAATGGAAGCTCTTCGTTGCCCGCCTTCCGATGCATCGGTAACCCAGCTCTCCGGTGGTGAGCGTCGCCGAGTAGCACTTGCAAAGCTGCTGCTGAGTGAGCCTGACCTTCTGCTGCTCGATGAGCCTACTAACCACCTGGATGCTGAGTCCGTGGAGTGGCTGGAAAAGCACCTGGAAAACTACCCAGGCGCTGTCCTGGCCGTGACACACGACCGCTACTTCCTGGACCACGTTGCGGGCTGGATCTGTGAGGTCGACCGCGGCAAGCTCTACCCATACGAAGGCAACTACTCCACCTACTTGGAGAAGAAGGCTGAGCGTCTGGAGATTGCTGGCAAGAAGGATGCGAAGCTGCGCAAGCGTCTGAAGGATGAGCTCGCGTGGGTTCGTTCCGGTGCTAAGGCACGTCAGGCAAAGAACAAGGCTCGTCTGGAACGCTACGAAGAAATGGCGGCTGAGGCGGAACAGTACAAGAAGTTGGACTTCGAAGAAATCCAGATTCCTACTCCGCCACGTCTGGGCAACAAGGTTGTTGAAGCCAAGAACCTGACCAAGGGCTTTGATGGCCGTACCTTGATCAAGGACCTGTCTTTCACCCTGCCTCGTAACGGCATCGTCGGCGTGATTGGCCCGAACGGTGTGGGTAAGACCACCCTGTTCAAGACCATCGTTGGCCTGGAAGAAGCAGACTCCGGCGCGGTTGAGGTTGGCGATACCGTCCAGCTGTCCTACGTTGACCAGAACCGTGCGAACATCGACCCGAATGCAACCGTGTGGGAAGTTGTTTCTGACGGCCTGGATTACATCCACGTTGGTCAGAACGAAATGCCATCGCGTGCATACCTGTCTGCGTTCGGTTTCAAGGGCCCAGACCAGCAGAAGCCATCCAAGGTTCTCTCCGGCGGTGAGCGTAACCGCCTGAACTTGGCGCTGACGCTGAAAGAGGGCGGAAACCTGATTCTGCTCGATGAGCCTACCAACGACTTGGACGTCGAAACCCTGGGTTCCTTGGAAAACGCGCTTGAGAAGTTCCCTGGCTGTGCCGTGGTTATTTCTCACGACCGCTGGTTCCTGGACCGCACCTGTACCCACATCCTCGCGTGGGAAGGCAACGTTGAAGAAGGCCAGTGGTACTGGTTCGAGGGCAACTTCGGTGACTACGAGAAGAACAAGATTGAGCGTCTCGGTGAAGATGCCGCTCGTCCTTCCCGCGTGACCCACCGCAAGCTGACTCGTTAATGTGGCGTGGGTGGGGATTAGTTCACCACCACGTTAAACATCGATAGACTTGAAGCGATAGTGCACGGTAAATGTGTACTATCGCCTCTTGTTTAATATGAACTATTCATTTTATGATTTGCCCTGGTTGGCAGCCGTATGTGCTGGGCCGGGGATATAAACCCAAGGAGTATTGCCGCCTCATGGCTTCAGATTCCATCCACTCACACCGCATTCCAGTCCGCTGGTCTGACTTCGACCGCTATGGCCACATCATGAATGCCAATTATGTTGAAATCGCCCAGGAAGCACGTTTGGCGTTTGCTGAGGATAAATTCTTTTCACAAGATATCGAGTTTGCTGCTTTCGTTCGCCATCTTGATTTGGACTTCCGTAAACCAATTGAACCTGAAGGCAACACAGAGTTGTTGATTGAGTCTCAGGTGGTTGAGGTTGGCAACACTTCTTTCGTGACCCGCCAGGAAATCAAGGATAAGCATGGCCGCACCGCATGCGTTGTGGAGTGCGTGCAGGTTGCGGTTGACTTGGATACCCAAACGCCGCGCTCTTTGACTGATATGGAGCGCGATATTCTGCTCAACATCGGCGTTGAAAATGACAAGAATGATGCTGCGGCAGCGGCTAACTCGGACCTTGGTTTGGGTGAGATCGGCTACGACGACTAGTTGAAAAACTAGGTCGTTGCCCTAATCGGGCTAGAGTCGTGAGGTAGACAAACTTTCTTTAGCTCACGGATCAGGAGACGCACCATGGACGAAATATTGATGCTGTACGGCGGCGGCGCGGGAATGGTTTCATTCCTCAGTCGAGTTACGGGTATTGATGCTTCAGCCATGGTGCGTCTTCGTCAATTAACCGATGGCTCCGATGGTCAGCCGCCGGTAGTGGATGTTTTTGCCACCACGCCATTTGAGGTGGTTGCCTCGCGTCGCATCCAGGGAACCGTCAGCCGCGATGGTGCGGTAGTCGGCGCCGACACCATGCTCGAGGCCCTCAACGCCACGGAATTTGCCGCTGCCACCCCAGATGCGCCGATTGAGCTGAACCTGGGCCGCCCGCGCGATCCATCCTGGCCGGGTGCACTGCCGCCAGCGTCTGGTTTCAAGCTCATTGATAACTTGCCGGTCGAGGTTGCACGCAGTCTTGTCGATGAAGGCCAAAAGCTTGCCCGCCAGTTCTCCGGCCCGATGGGGCCGCCGCAAAGCTTGATGAATCAGACCGTGGTCACCGCTGAGTCCGGTGATGTCAGCGCAGAGATTCCCATGCGCATGATTTTCGCCTGCACCAACCTAGGTCTCATCCCTAACTTCGCAGCGCCGATGAACGTGCCACGCCACCTGCGCATCTCCGGCCTTAGCCGCTGGGTGCGTATCGATGCCCCCTTTGGCACGGTTTATCACTCTAACCGCTTGTCCTTGTTCTAGGCATGCCTATTAGCCCGGGAACCCTTGTCAGATCCCGGGTGTAGTGTGATGCTTTGACGTGGTCTTAAATCAGGTCCATCGCTCCCATCGTGCTGAGGTCATGCGTGTTGCCCAGGACTTTTCCTCCCGGAGTAGCAAGCTTGACCTGTCCGCGGTGTCGCACCATCCGCCCTCGACTTTTCTCGCGTCGCCCTGCCCGGGCGCCGTCGTCGTTGACGCCGTTGTGATAGGTACACAGCGTGGTTAGATTCGATGGGCTCGTCTGCCCGCCATTCTTGTGCGCATCAATGTGGTGTACTTGGCATCTGTCTGCTGGGACCTTGCAGTCTGGCCACGGGCAGACGAGGTTTTCTGCCATGGCCAAGATTCGCTGCTTGCCTGACGCGAAGCGCGCTTCGTATAGATTGACCGGGCCCGCAGTCGGGTGGAAAAGTCCGGCGTAAATTTTATCGCCGAGAGCACCGGACATCGCAAGGTTAACGATTTCCGCTCCTGTCATGGTGGTGCCGGCGGATGCGCCGATGATGGATTCGTCGCCTTCACCGCGGATAATTGTTGCGGATTGGTCGAGTCCGATGGCAATGA
>JAUNRU010000025.1:30934-32733 GCA_030535535.1 Corynebacterium casei | reverse complement strand
GGCAAGGTTGGTCTCTACGTAACCGAGGATGACCTGGACCAGTACTTCCACATTGATTATGAAGCGACCTCGTTTGTTCCTGGTGAAAGCTCGCGTCCTGATGATGAGGACTCCGAGTCCACTTCTGCCTCCGGCGACGCGCAGGCCGATGCAGACTTTAGCGAGCTGATGAAGTCCATGGGCTTGAGCGAGGACGAGCTGCGCCTTGATGCTGATGTGGACGATGCGGCTGACGACGCAGCAGCCGATGATGGGCAGACAAGCATTGATGATTTCCTGGATGCAGAGGACGAGGATGACTCCGACGGCGGTGAAAACCAGCGCTAAGCACGGCATTTACACCTGTCGGGGGTAGGTGTGGGGGTGTTATGGAAAATAATTACCCTGAAAGAATGACACGCTTGTGACTAATGGTGAATTCGAGATCTGCTCGGGTTAAGGTTGAAGTAGAGATTGAGACTTTGCAGAAACTGCGAAGCGTGCGGGGTTGACGTATGTCAATCCATGGCAAATAATGAACCTATAGCCTTTGAGCTAAACACCATTGGAGTAATTACGTGTCTAAGAACGAAGACGCCCTCATCACGGGCGACAACACCCACATCGAACAGGCTGCACAAGAAGCAACCAAGCAGGCTACTCAGCCTTACCAGGAGTCCCTTTTCGACGTAGGACCTGATGAGCAGGTCGGTTACCGCGTGCCAATCGCATGCCAGGTAGCGGGCATTACTTACCGTCAGCTGGACTACTGGGCACGCACCGGGTTGGTTAACCCATCCATCCGCACCGCGCGTGGTTCTGGTTCCCAGCGCCTGTACTCCTTCAAGGATGTTCTTGTTCTAAAGATTGTGAAGCGCCTGCTGGACACCGGCATTTCCCTGCAGAACATTCGTCTGGCCGTAGACTCCCTGCGCGATCTGGGCGTTAATGACATCGCGGAGCTGACCTTGGTTTCCGACGGCACCACGGTGTACGAGTGCCGCTCCAATGATGAAGTTATTGACCTTCTGGCCGGTGGCCAGGGTGTGTTTGGCATCGCAGTTCCAGGCATCATGAAGGAACTGTCCGGCACCATTTCTTCCTTCCCATCAGAGCGCGTTGATTTTGATGAAGGCGAAGCAACCGTCGTCGGCATTGACGAACTGGCGCAGCTGCGTCAGCGCAAGACTTCTTAAAACCCGCGCACGTAATACTCCAAAAATCTCCGCTGCCCTCCATGTGAGGCAGCGGGGATTTTTGTCTTAGATGGAGCCGTGGGCGCGCACTAGCTGGCGGGCTTCTTCCATGACCAGGTAATAGGTCGTCATCGTTGGCGCGAGCTGGGCGATGTCAGCCCACGCCCGCAAGTGCTGGGACTTGATTGGGGTGAAGAACTTGGCCACGCCCTTTTGCTCGGCGGCGGCCGCGCGGGAGACATGCGCTGCAGCGACGGAGATATAAGGTCCCCACGCCCACCAGTTCTTCTGGCGCTGGCCGTAGGTGGCGCCAAACTTGCGCAGCAGGAGCAGGTGGCGACGCACGTCATCACCAATAATGTTCGCCTCCTGGTCAAACATCTCTTGTCGCAACTCCAAGAAACCATCGATGTCCTCGAACTTGCGGCGGCGGCGCAGCAACTCAAACCAACCGTGGCGCAGGGCCTTGGCATCCACGATGCCGCGGTCGCCGGCAATGTCATTGAGTGCTTCCACCGCGTCCGACAGTGCGTTGGCTTGTGCGGCGGCGACAACTTCTTTCATGATCTGCTGGGTATCACGCAGCGGCGCAAGAATCGGCGAGGTGGCATCGGCGGTCTTCGG
>JAUNRU010000025.1:4227-30834 GCA_030535535.1 Corynebacterium casei | reverse complement strand
GGCTGATCACCCACACGCACATTCGAGCGGCCCAGGGCCTCCAGCATGTGGCGCGGGTCGGAGTTAACGGTCCGGCGAATGACCGCGCGCATCGGGTTCAGCAGCGGGTCATCGAGGTTGCGCAGCGCATACAGGTGGCGCCACAGCGCGGGTTGCAGTTGCTTTTCGATACTTTCCTTCTCATTGCTCTTCGACAACTGCCACGCCAGCTTGGCGCCGTCGGCGGTATCGAAGTGGCCTTCTTGACCGATGATGACCGCGTTAAAGGAGGGGCGGTTCGGTGCCTTGGCAATGTACCCCGGATGAGTTTCTGCGATATCAAGAACCAGCGGCCCGGCATCCTGGAGCTCTTCAGGCACTGCGCAGGTAAGGCGGGCATCGAAGTGGACGCGCCAAGGCTCAATGTCGGGGCGGGTGGCTGGCCACAAGAAGCCAGTCAGCGGCTTATCGCTGGTAAGTCCGCTCAGGCGCAGGGTATCGCCGACTATTTGGCCTGCGACCTCCGGCAGCGCTTCGGTAAAGCGCGCGGTGGTGGCGATGATGACATCTGGCGTGGCATGCGCGGCATAAGCCTTTTCATACTCGAGCTCGGATTCATAAGCCTTGGCTTGGCCGGCGGCCTGCAGCGCGCTCCAGGTATCTGCAGCATTCTTTGGATGCCAGGCAAGGGTTGCCAGGATGGAGGCGTGCGCGTCCTTGAATGCCGCGCGAATCGAGGCATTCGTGGTGGTAAATACTGCGCCGCCGCGCTTGCGCTTGAGCTGAATGACCTTCACCTTGCGCGAGACCTCGTGGGTCAACAGCAGGGAAGCGGTGCCGCCAATGGTCCCGGGGAAGTGCACGCGAAACTCGCCGTTCTTGGACAAAGAATCCAGCGCGATGGTGTTCGGGAAATAATCCCAGTCCGGCTGCTCGCCGCGCTGATCCACGGAATAAGCCAGTGCTTTGGGCACGACAACAACATCCAGGCGGTACTCGGCTGGATTGGAGATGACAAAGGATTTGGAGCGCTCGTCGCGGTCAATGGGCTGCGCACGTTCAAAAGGCACCTCGATGTACTTCTCCGAGGTGGAGCGCTGCGCGAAATAAGCCTTCGTATAGGCATTGGCATCGCCGGTCTGATCCGGGTGGCGGAAGTTCGCGGCCGAATCACCAGTGTAGGACACGCGCAGGTCAAAGCCTTCTGCGAGATTGTAGGTGCGGCGCTCTACGAGCTCTCCATCGCGCAAGACATCGATTTCATAGTGGCCGATCCAGGCGTCTTCAAAGACGTCATCGAACAGCGCGAAAGGCTCACCCTCATGCTGATCGAGCTCGATCATTTCTTCAATCAGCTCGCGCTCCGGCAGCTCGCCCTCAGCGAAAGCCTCGGCCGTAGTGTCGATGTAGTACAGCTCCACCGTCCAGTCAGCGCCGTCGTCCTTTGGCAGCTGCAGCTTCGGGGAGACGGTGTAGATCGGCTTGCCATCGATACCTTCGGCGTCGTTGATGCGGCCAGCTGCGTCGTACCAGCGCGGAGCACGCTTCCCGCCGAGAGCCACCTGCTTGGTGGTCTGCGACTTCGAGGTGGAATTTGCGGCGCCGTAGCTCATCAGCAGGACACCAGTGATGTCCAGGTTGCTGAACTCAAAGAGGGACCACTCGGGCCAGGAACTGAACTTGAGCTCATCGGTGGGAACCGCAGCGCGGGTGGGGAAGACGCCTTCTTGAGGCTCTTCGGGAATTTCAACGTCCTCGGTCGCCTCTGGCGCTTCCACGACATCTGCCGGCAATTGAAACTTCGTGCCGGTTGGAGCCAAGAACAACGCGGTCGAGGTAGTAACCCGATTCTGATCCGCCGCGCGCCTAAGATCAGGGGCAAACAGGACGGAAGGAAATCCTGTGTCAATGACTGGCAGGCGATGCTTTTCGCCCGTCTCAGAGTTAGTGGCGGTAATCCGCGCGGTGGGCTGAACAATGCTGACGCGCTGGCTCAGAGGCCGGCCCTCGTCATCTAACGCAGCCGGGATGCGGAAGCTGTCAAAACCAGCGTCGATGAGCCACTCAATCTGCTCATCATCACTGGGCATAATTGCCGGAAGCATGAGATACAGCTTGCCCGTGTCTGGCTCCAGCTTCAGGTGAGGGACCTCCGGAAGGGCGGGGCTTGCGGGAAGGAGGGTGGCTTCGGCGGCGGGGATATCGGCAAGCAATGCGATGGCGTCCTTGTTACGGCAAGCGGTGTGCTGTGCCAAAGCGGTCTTCAGCGTGCTTTTGTTGCGCGAATGCGCCGCGCCGTTAAAGCGGACGACGGCGGCCAAGTTGGGGAACTGCGCAAGCACTTCCGCGACAGAACTCTTCGCCTCCACAGTCGCGGACAAGGCGTGGCCCAACTCTGTGGAACACCAATCCAGCTGGAGCTGCGTGAGCTCCAGCTGTGCAGCGGACGCCAGGGCAGCCTCGGCGGAGGCTAAACGCTGGTTAGTATCCGGAAAACGCTGCGCGGCGATAATGAAATCCGCGACGTGAGGTGCAGGGGACGAAACTGAATTCTGTGAAGTAGTCAAAAACCTATAATCCTGAAGTAGAACGCATTGTTAGAGCTCTAATCTGCGTACCCAATATGCACACCCCGATGGTAGTTGGGCGTGCAGAAAAAGGCATCAGACCATAAAGGCGGCAGATTCTGATGAGAGTCTAATTATTTTGCCACACTTCGGGCATAAACCGGATTTATGCAGTTCGCAGCTTAAATTTCAACGCCGGCGGTTGCCAGCAAGGACTTGGCAACCTTGTCAGTTTCCTGCAACATCAGGGGATTCGTGCCCGGCATCGGCGAGATTGTGGTGTCTGGCCACTGTGAATAAGTTGGGATGCCGGCCACATGAAGTCGGGCGTCCACGGTGCCATCGGCGTGAATGGTGCGGCGAGTCGCGGCGTCGGTTGCGGGCGAGCCGGTTGCATTGCCGCCGTCAATAAATGGCGTGACGCGATCGGTGATGGACTGTGAGAGGCTGTCGCCGGGGCGGCGAACATCGGGCTGGTGCATCCAGGCATCAATCAATACGGGCGAATGCACAGCCCGCGATCCGGAGGTCATGATGAACTCTTGCTTGCTGCTGCCCTCGGGCGTGCCGATGGTCACTGAGGTGCGATCCCCGATGAAGGTAACCAGGCCGGCGTCCACCAGGGCCAGGAGCTGGCGGGTGCGAAACAGTGGTGGGCCGGAGCCGGCCATCTGCCCAAGAGTCATGAAGGTCTTATAAGCCCCGGTGCGGGTCTCCCAGATAAAGCGGCCGTTGGAGCCGAGAATCGATGAAGGCTTGCGCGCGGCCGACACCGCCCACAGACCAGCCTTGAGCGGCGAGTTGCGGGCAGCGACTGCCTCGCGGATGTCTCGGTCGAGGCGACTGGCAATGCGCGTGGTGAGCTCGCGGGTGGTAAACCCAGCCACGCCGACGCCCTTCTTTGATAGCGGCGCGATCCAGTCATTGAGCACGAAGGGCTCGGTGGAGGCGCCCTCCAGCGCCGCCGTAAGGCCTACCGGCATGGCGCTGGCGTCGGTGCTGCCGGGAACGGAAGTGGAATCAATGACCGCGAGAATGTCCTCCAGCGGCTGCTCCAAGCTCTCGGGGCGAACCCGGGCCAGGGTGGTGTAGTACTCGGAATAAGCGTCGCGCACGATGGCGGGCCAGACCGTTTGTGTGAAGTCGATGGACTGTTCGGGCGCGTCGTGGTGCTCGGCGATGACGGCTTTCAGCCGCGCGAGGTTAGCCTTCGGCGGGAGCGAATGATACTCCGATTTAGGCAGATAGGGGTAGCCGCGGCCAGAGCCTACATACAGGTGTGGCTCGCGGCCGGTTGGCTCATAGCGCAGCCCGGCGCGCGCGGTGGTGTCTTCGACAAATTTGCCGCCGCGGTCGATGGTGAGCAGCGCCATGACGTCGAAAAAGCCCATGCCGAGACCGCGCACGATGACGTCGGCTTTGTCCGGCACGACGGAAAGGTCTTGTTCCAGCGGGTTGCCGGGTTTGACCCAGGTCAGGCCCGAGTTGGCGAAGATTTCTTCTTCGGCGTTCGGCGCAGGCTGAACCCAGCCGGAGGCCAGGACGGTGGCGTGGGCGTCAACCGTGTCGCCGGTGGAGAGCTCGATGACGTCGAAGGTGCGGGTTTCGGTGATGCTCACCGCGCGGGCCTGGTGGTTTATTACCTCGGTGCCGGCGGGCAGCTGGGCGATGGCAACCTCGAGGGCCCAGCGCAGGTAGGCGCCGTACAACGCACGGGAAGGGTTGGATTCGGGGACGGTCGCAGCAATCTCGGCGGCAAAGTCGCGGGCGATGGAGGGGTCGGTTGGGAAGGCATCGAAGAGCTCAAGCTTCTTCTTATCGATGCCTTCACGCTCGCCGCGCAACAACTTGATCCACTCGTACTGAATGGGGCCTTCCAGAACGGGCGCGCCAACGGTTGCGCCAGGCTCGGTGAATAGCGTGACGGCGCCGGCGAGGGTGTTCATGCACAGGGTATGAGTCTGCGTGGTTTCCCAGATGCGGCCGGCGCCGTGCTGGGCGTCATCGATGAGGTGGATGCGCAGGCCTTGCGAAGAGTGTGCTGAACGAAGGTAGGCGGCGATGCGCTCAATGATGGAGATTCCGCGTGGTCCTGCACCCACAATGGCAATCGAAGGAGTAGCTGGTTGCGTATTGCCGCGAGTGGGGGTGGAAGACATGGAAAAATTCGCTCAGCTTTCTTGAGGTTTTGCCTGGTGAACTGCCAATTTAATAGACTGTAGACAGTGTAGTCTGTTTGAAAAGAACAGTCTAGTCTGAAATCTGTTAGGTTTTCTTCATTGAATAATAACAACCCATTAACATTAGCTATAAGAAAGTGACGCGGAATAGTGAAACGCATTCAACGCGTGCGGGGCGGAAAGGCCCTGGGTGTTATCGCCGTGCTGATGGCCACCAGCCTGGTCGCCGCATGCACGTCGAGCGCCGATAGTGAAGATAGTGAAGAAAGCCTCGGGGGTGAGCGCGGACTCGAATCGAACGAGATTACCTACCTCGAGCCGCAGTTCTTCCGCACGCTGTATCCACCGGCGGCGGGCTTTTATCCGAATGGCGCGGTGGTAAACCAGATTACGGACCGCCTGCTTTATCAGGACCCGGAGACACTGGAGCTTTCGCCGTGGATTGCTACTGACCTGCCGGAGATTAACGAGGACGCCACGGAGTTCACCTTCGATATCCGCACCGATGTCACTTATTCCGACGGCACTCCGCTGACGGCAGAGAACGTGGTGCGCAACATTGACCTCTATGGACAGGGTGATGATGAGCGCCTGCTCAACGTGTCCGAGCAGATCTCCAATTATGACCGCGGGGAAGTAGTCGATGAAGACACCGTGAAGTTCTACTTCTCAGAGCCTTCGCCTGGTTTTGAGCAGGCAGTGTCTTCGTTCAACGCGGGCCTTTTGGCGGATTCCACGCTTGACCTGGACAACGAAGGTTTTGCACCGGGCAACGCGGAGGCAGTGATTGGATCCGGTCCGTTCGTTATCGACGGGGAGCGCCTAGGTACCGACCTGCACCTGTCGGCGCGCGAAGATTATGACTGGGCGCCGCCAGCGCACGAACACCAGGGACGTGCGCGTCTAGACGGCATCAACTACGTGCTGGCCGCGGAGGAATCCATGCGTACCGGCGCGATCACGTCGAACCAGGTGCAGATTGTGCGCCAGGTGTCGGCACCGCAGGAGCCACACTTGGAAGCGGCGGGCCTCAACGTCATCTCCCGTGGCACCAACGGCATGAATAACCAGCTGGCGTTCCGCTTTAACCACTGGCCGTTTAATGAAAAGGCAGTGCGCGAGGCTGTTATCCACGGCGTGGACCGCGAGCAGATTATCCACGTGCTCTTCTCCGAGTCTTACCCGCTGGCCACGTCCACCATGGCAGCAACGGCTTTGGGCTACAAGGACCAAAGTGCGGCGTACACATTCGAACCAGAGCTATCGAAGCAGCTTCTCGATGACGCCGGGTGGGAAGTCGGCTCCGACGGCATCCGCGTCAAGGACGGCAAGCGCCTGAGTGTTACCGCCAAGCTGGCGATGCCACAGCCACGCTCCCGCGAGGTCATCACCATGGTCCAGGAACAGCTCAGCGAGATTGGTGTGGAGGTACGCCTGAACTCCGGAGACCAGGCCACCCAGGACGCAGACTCCAAGGACCCTAACAAGATCCAGCTGGACCACACCATGGTCGGGCGCGCGGACTATGACGTGGTCAAGTCGCACTATTCAGTCAATAACCGTGACTCCTTCATTAACCAGGACGAGGACGGCAATGTCTTGGACCAGCACCTCGAAGACCTACTGAACAAGGTCGTCTCCACAGCAGGCGACGAGGGCCGTGCGGCGGCCACTGCAGAAGTCCAGGATTACGTCACCGAGCAGGCATACGCGTTGCCGCTGTTTGAAGAACCAGTGGTCTATGCGGTGCAGCCATATCTCAAGGGATTTAACCCAGAGGCGATTGGCCGACCCAGTTTCTACGGCGCGTGGATTGACCACGAGGAGGCACAGTAAATGACTACCGGAGCATTAGCTCGACGCATCGGGCAATCAGTCCTGGTGCTGTTTATCACGTTCACCGTGGCATTCTTCCTGCTCTCCGCATTGCCTTCCGATGGCGTCATGGCCCGCTACGGCGCTCCCGCACTCGGGTTGTCCCAGGCGGAGATCGCGGGAATTCGCGAAGAGATGGGCATCGACAAGCCAATCTTGGTGCAATTTATCACCACCTTGGGTGGCTTTCTCACCGGTAACTTTGGCACCTCCGTGCAAACCGGTACTTCGGTATCGACGATGGTGGCCGAAAACCTGCCACACACCCTGGCGCTTGCCACCACCTCGGTGGGGCTGGCAATCATCATCGCGCTCATCGTTGCATTCCTAGCCACCGTGCCGGGAATGGGCTTCATCGGCAACTTCTTCCGCAGCCTGCCTTCGCTACTGGTATCTTTGCCAGGTTTTTGGCTAGCGATTATCTTGCTGCAGGTATTCTCCTTCCGCCTCGGCTGGGTCAGCGCCATTAACCCCGGCACCCTGGAAGGACTCATTCTGCCGACCCTGACGCTGGTGGTGCCCATGGCCGCGCCATTGATTCAGGTGCTGATTCGCTCCATTGACGAAGTCAACCAACAGTCCTTCGTCCAGGTGGTGCGCGCAAAGGGTGCATCGGAAAGCTGGATCTTTTGGCGCAATGTGCTGCGCAATGCCATCCTGCCGGCGCTGACCATGGTCGGCCTGCTGTTCGGCGAACTTGTTGGCGGCGCCGTGGTGACCGAAACCGTCTTTGGCCGCGCCGGCCTTGGCAACATGACCGTGCAGGCCGTGTCTAACCGCGACACCCCGGTGCTGCTGGCCGTAGTGGTTATCGCTGCCACCGCGTACATCATTATCAACCTCATCGTGGACCTGTTGTACCCGGTCCTGGACGTGCGTTTGCGTAGGAAGGCTAAGTAAATGACCAATCAATCGTCTTCACAAGAACTCGTTCAATCCCGCCTGCAGTCCACAACCCGGCGCCATAAGGGCAGCAATCCGTGGACCTCTCCGGGCTCAATTGTTGCGATCATCGTGCTCGTTATCGCCTTTGCTTGGGCGCTGTTCCCGAGCCTGTTTACCAGCGCCGACCCTTATGCCGGCACGGATGTCGCGCTGCAGGCACCAAACGGCGAGCACTGGATGGGCACTGATGCGGTGGGCCGCGATGTCTACAGCCGAATCGTCTACGGCGCCCAACAGTCCCTGTTCGGCGCACTGATCGCGGTCGCGGTTGGCCTCGTGCTCGGCACCCTGCTCGGCCTTGTAGCTGGCACCCGCGGCGGCTGGGTCGACTCCGTGATCATGCGCATCGTGGATGTCCTGCTGTCTATTCCAGGCATCTTGTTGTCGCTGTCCATCATCATCATCTTGGGCTTCGGATCCACCAACGCCGCGTTTGCTGTGGGTATGACTTCCGTGGCGACCTTCGCGCGACTGTCGCGCTCACAGGTAATGACCGTGGCCAAGGCCGACTTCATTGAGGCCGCCTACGGCTCTGGTGCATCGGGTGTGCAAGTGCTGTTCAAGCACATTCTGCCTAACTCGCTGACCCCAGTCATCGCCCTGGCTACCCTGCAGTTCGGTAGTGCGATCCTGCAGCTGGCCATCCTCGGATTCCTAGGCTACGGTGCGCCGCCTCCAATCCCAGAATGGGGACTGATCATCGCCGACGGCCGCGACTTCATCGCCACCGCCTGGTGGGTCATCACCTTCCCGGGCCTTGCCATTATCGCCGTCGTGATGGCCGCAAACCACCTGTCCCACAACATCCACACGGAGGCTTAAGAACCATGTCATCTGCACTGTTGAAGATTGACAACCTGGCTGTTAGCTACCAAACCCGCAGGGGAGATGTGGCTGCAGTCTCTGGCGTGAGCCTGGAGGTTCACCCGGGCGAAATCACCGCGATTGTGGGCGAGTCCGGCTCCGGCAAGTCCACTTCTGCGATGGCAGCCATCGGTTTGCTGCCGCGCAACGCCAGCATTGACACCGGCGAGGTGCACTTCAAAGGCCGCGACATCACCAACTTGTCGGGCGGCGAATGGCGCCAGCTGCGCGGCCAGCAGATTGCGCTGATCCCGCAGGACCCGAACAATTCGCTTAACCCGGTTAAGACCATTGGTGCCTCGGTTGAGGAAGCCATGGTGATCCACAACCACGGCAGTGCTGCCGAGCGCAAGAAGCGCGCCATTGAACTGCTTGGCACGGTCGGTATCGATGACCCAGAGCGCCGCTACGCGCAATACCCGCACGAGCTCTCGGGCGGCATGAAGCAGCGTGTGCTCATCGCGGCGGCCTTGTCGCTCGAGCCCGAGCTCATCATCGCCGATGAGCCAACTTCCGCGCTGGATGTGACAGTCCAAAAGGTCATCCTGGACCTATTGGACCGCATGCGCGAAGAGCTTGGCCTGGGCATTCTGTTTATTACCCACGACTTGGCGGTGGCCGGCGACCGTGCCGACCGCATTGTGGTCATGGAAAAAGGCCAGGTGCGTGAGGAGGGCTGGGCAGCGACGGTGCTGACAGACCCGCAGGATGACTACTCCAAGCGCTTGCTTGCCGATGCCCCCTCACTCGCCGCCCCCACCATCCGCCGCGAGGGCGCTGCGAAAGGCTCCGGCACTAAAGAATTTGCCACCGAGCCATTGGTCAAGGTGTCAGGGCTGACAAAGACCTACGGCGACTTTACGGCCGTCAATAATGTCTCTTTCGAGGTCCGCCCTGGTTCCACCCACGCTTTGGTCGGTGAGTCCGGCTCCGGTAAAACCACAACCGGCCGCATGGTGTCACTGTTTGAGACCCCAACCTCCGGCAGCGTGACCGTAGGCGGTGTGGATATCCTGGGCGCCAAGGCATCCGAACGCAAGGAGCTGCGCAGCAACATCCAGCTGGTTTACCAGAACCCGTATTCCTCTTTGGACCCGCGCATGCGCATTGGCGACATCATTGCGGAGCCGTACCGGAACTTCACAAAGGCATCGAAAAGCAAGGCTCAAGCCCGCGCCAAGGAATACCTGGAACTGGTAGCTCTGGATGCCGATATGTACTCCCGGCGCCCCCGCGAACTGTCCGGCGGGCAGCGCCAGCGTGTAGCCATTGCAAGGGCACTGATCGTGGAGCCGGAGCTGGTCATCCTCGATGAAGCTGTCTCCGCACTGGACGTCACCGTGCAGGCGCAAATCATCCGGCTGCTGGACAAGCTGCAAAAAGACCTGAGCCTGACCTACATCTTCATTTCCCACGACTTAGCCGTGGTGCGCCAAATTTCCGACACAGTCAGCGTGCTGCGCCGCGGCGAACAGGTTGAACACGGCGTGACCGAAGATGTTTTCCGCAACCCACAATCCGATTTCACCCGCGACTTGATCGGCGCCATTCCCGGCCAGCGTTACCGCGCCGGTGACCTAAACTTGGGCCTGTAGAAAGGGGACACCATGACCGATATCATTAATGAACTGTCCGGAATCGACGCTGACCTCATCGCCCTGCGCGAGCGCCGTGCCGACGCCGTTGCCAATGCTCAGACCAGCTTCGAGGCCCTGCTTGAGCCAGAAAACCCGGGCGACTTCAGCTACGCGGAACGCTACGCTGTGGCCGCTTTTGTCACGGGCATTTCCCAGTCGGGCGAAGCCGCAAAGTTCTACTTTGACCTACTTGCCGATGAATCCGACGGAACCCTCGTCGCCGCCGTCCGCGAAGCCATCGCGGCTGGCACTGTGACTGGTCCTTTCCACCAGGGCGAGTTCACCGTCTTTGACCCAAGCTCCGCCCTGGGTGCACGTCTCGCTGCAGCGCTGGACTTCGCGCACCTGTTGACCTTCCACCCAAAGGATGCCGACCCCTCCGCGGTAGGCCACCTGGATGCAGCAGGCTGGTCCGCCGACGACATCGTCTCCCTGGCGCAGCTCATCTCCTTCCTCGCGTTTCAGCAACGCGTGGTGCATGGCCTTCGAGTTCTCGCCGGCACCTCGGGGTCTACCTCAGGCGAACTTTCCTGCGCGGCGGGTGCCATTGCCAAGACCGTTTCAGACACCGGCTGGGAGCCAGGGCAGAACACGCTAACACCGGAAGTGGTCAAGCCAGGTAAGTTTGTCAATCACTCCCTTGGCTGGCAGCCATGGGTCGCTCCCATGGAGAAGGCAGACTTCACCGAGGCTCACCTGGATTCGCTGATCAAGCCTGAGCGTATCGATATGCCTTACTTCCGGCTGCTAGCCCGCGACCCGGCCGCGCTGAAGGCTCGCACGGTCACTGACCTTGACATCTTCTACAACACCGAGGGCGGTCTGGGCCGCGCCGAGCGCGAGCTGGCCGCAACGGTCGCCTCCCGCTACAACGGCTGCGAGTACTGCGCCTCCGTGCATCAGGCGCGTGCAAAGGAAGAAGGCGGCGACGCCGATGCCATCCACCGCCTGCTTGATGAAGGCATTGAGGCCGACCTCGGATCCGAACAGTGGTCAGCTATCCGCGATGCCGCGGTTGCGTTAACCAGCACTCCCTTCGCCTTCAACGACACTCATGTGGCGAAATTGCGGGAGGTGGGCCTTGATGACCTCAGCATCATCGATGTCATCAATTCTTCGTCCTTCTTCAACTGGGCTAACCGGTTGATGCTCACCCTCGGCGAGCCGGACGTCCCGAAGCGCTTCCGCTAAGCGGCAAAACCACCACGGTCCCCAAGGCACGGTTGTGCCCGGGGGTCGGGTGGTTGACTTGTTTCTTTAGGCGGATGTGAAGAGGCTGGTCTGCTCATCACCAGGTTCAGGGGGTGCGCTCGAAGAAGAAGCACCCGCTGGAGAACTGCCTGGCGGAGCGGACTCGGCGTTTTCGCTACTAGTTGGATGTTCTGGCTCAGCAAGGTCTTGATGTTTGAGCTTGTGGTGCGCTGATTGTTGCGCCGCCGTCGAGTCATTGAATTTCAGGCCATCCGTGCGCGGATACTGCGTCCCGGCTCGTCCGGTATCGGGGCAGCGGGCCGCATGGGCCATGTTGCGCCGGAAGTCCTGGGCATCATTGTTATCGCCGTGGTGCCTTCTGCACCGCAGCGTCAGGTTCTTTAAGTCCGTGACGCCTTGGAAGCTCCAGGCCACGATATGGTGGACGTCGCAGTTCATGGCGGCGGTCTCACAACCATCGTGGGAGCACACCATTTCGGATGCAATTAGTGCAATCTTCTGCGCCAGCGTGGCGGTGCGCTTGCTGCGTCCGAGTGCCAGAGGCTGGAAGTCTGTGTCATCCATGATGCAGAGGAAGTCGCTGCCAGCAGCGCCCAGGCGGACCAGGTCCAGCGGGGTGAGGAAGATGCCGGTGTCGGTCGGGAGCAGCGTATTTGGGGAGAGGTTCTCTAATTCTTTGCGCGTTGCAGAGACCACGATGCTTGACAGACCAGAGTCAGGATGACGGCTCGTCATGAAGTTGGAGCATAGCTGGGTGAGCTGGTCTGCGCGGCGCTGCGTCAGGCTGCGGTTGTCTTCGAAACCTGTCTCTTCTTTATCGAAGCCCGGGCGGGCTGCAGGGGACATCGCCTTCATGAGGATAGCGGCTGAGGTTGGGTCGAGCTTGCCACGGAAGGACACCATGCCTTCGACATCAGGCTTGGAGATGATGAACTCACGCTTTTTCGTCAGCGCAGTGTGATCTTTCTCGCCGTTGGGCATAACCGCGTTGGCGTTTGCCTTGCGGATTGCGGACCGCAGCCAGTTCTTCAGCTGGGTCTTTGATAGTTCCTTTGCCTTATCGATGGCTATGGCGCGCAGTTCGTGTGTTCCTGGCTGGGCGTAGCGGTCGAGTTGCTTGAGCTCGTAGTCAATCATGCTCAAGACATCGGCGGGAATGGAGCCGGTTCCAATCTTCTCGCGGTTGCGTGCCTTGGCGTCGTTCTCGCGTTCGGCGCGCTCGTCGGCCTCACGCTGGCGTGCCTCTCGTGCTTCGCGTTCCTTGCGCTCACGTTCCTCACGCGCTTCCTGTTCAGCCTGCTCTCGCGCCGCTTCATCCGCCGCGCTATCAGCTGTTTCATCAGCAGCAGGTTCCTCTGCTTCTGGCTGCGGGGTTGGTTCCGGACCTGGGTCGGGCTTAACATCCTCGCCGAAAATGGTTTGCGCATTGCGAAGACGGTCCATGGCGGTGCCATAAGACAGCCCCAAGCGCTTGATGAAGTACTCGGTGGCGTGGGAGGAAGAAACCATGCGTCCTGCGTCGTCGCGCTCGGCAAGGAAGGCGAAGGCTGCGTCGATGAAAGTCTTTTTGCCAAAAAGCTCTTCCAATTCCTCGAATTGGAGGTAGATGTCATGGAATTTCAGGGTGTCGACGGAGTGCATCGCCGCCTGCAGATTGACAAGTCCGATGCGAATGTGTTCGATGGAATCGCGAATTATAGCGTTAGCGGATTGGCGGTCTTGAGTGCGGGATGTCGGGCTAAATCCGGCCATGGTTTCTACCTCCTTTCGCAGTTGAGAGTGTTGCTATCGGCTTGCTTTGTTGAAACTTAGCCTAGCCAATCCGTTCGACAAGTAAACCCCCTATTTTCGAAGCAATCGCTCCAAAACTGGATTACTTAAACCTTGAAATACACTCTTGCGAACTGGCGCAACTGCCCAGAAATGGGCATGAAAAAGAGGGCCCAAACCAATTCGGTTTAGACCCTCAAAGTGCCCTATAACGGGGGTAAATTAGGCGCCGGCGGCTGCCTTCAGGGCATCGGCAACGGCAGTGGAATCGTTGACATCGACAGCCGTGAAGGAGGAAGCAACGCCCTCGATTGCGCTATCTGGTTCACCAGGTCCGACGTGGACAACGGAGAGCTCCACATTATCGCCAGCGGCCTGCCCATAAGCCTGGGCAAAGGAAGCATCATCCATGTCAGCGTCGGTGCCGGTGGTGACCAGCAGGACGCGTACTGGCGCATTGGTGTTCGCGGCCTGGTCAGTGGCCGTATCAACCGCGGCCACGACAGCGGAGCGGGACTGCGGCGCACCGCCAGTGCCGAAGGCGGTGATGGTGTTGGCGGCATCCTCGCCGCTGCCAAAGCCTAGGTTGTTGCGGAAGCCCACGGTCACACCAGGGTTAAGCGGGGAAGAGTAGTTCCAGAGGGCGACGGATTGGCCATCGGCAGCCAGGGCGCGCGCGGTGTTGGCAAGAGCGCCGGTAACAGACTCAAATTGCCCTGCTAGACCGTCGGAAGTGTCCAACAGGATCAGTGTGTCAGAAGCGGCAGCAGAGGGCGCAGCGGGCTCCTCAGAGGGGGTTTCAGCCTCAGAAGTTTCAGGCGCCTCGGAGGTTGCCTCAGCCGCAGCCTCGTCCTCTTCGGAAGTGACCTCCTCATAGGTGCGCTCTGTGGCGGCGTCATCTTCTTGAGTCTCCGCGGGTGCCTCGGAAGTAATGGCGGAGTCAGCAGCGTTATCGACGTCGTCGCCGCCGCGGCTGAGAAGGAAGATGACAAGCGCAATTATGGCGACTACCACGGCAATGGCCACAGCAATGACCCAGCCTGCGATCTTGTAATTGTCTTTTCCGTTTGAGTGCCGAGCCATTCTGCAGTGCCTTTCATTTCCTACGCCACAGTATTTCAGGAGTTCAGATTAGCGCGTTTAGCTTCCTCAATGAGTGCGACAAGCCGACTGCGCAGTGGCTTTGCGCGCGCGGCCAGGTTTCGTTGCCGGCGCACATATTCTGCTTTGCCGTCCGGCGTCTCGATAGCCACCACGGAAAACCCTAGCTCACGACAGTCATAGGGGCTAGCCTCCATGTCCAAAATGCGGGCGTCGACGGCGAGTTCGAGGGTGTCGAGGAACAGATCGCCGGGCACCAGCGGCCCCATTTTCCAGGCCCATTTGTACAGGTCCATCGTCGCATGCACGCAGCCGGCTTGTTCGGTGTGGACTTGGTCTTTGCGCTCCAGCACGGTCAGGTTCAAGGGGCGCGCAGGGGGAGTAAAGAAACGGAAAGCATCATAGTGTGAGCAGCGGATACGGTGGGTTTCCACGACTTCATCGGTGCCAATTTGGCCCAGCCTGAGCGGCAAATCATGGCGAGTTTCCTCAGATTTATAAAGCATCGCCCATTCGTGCAGCCCGAAGCATTCAAAGCGCGAGGGGTTGTCTTCAGAGTTAATCAGCAGCCGTTGAATATGCTCCATCGATTCGCCGCGCCGTGCCCAAAACGCAGGGAGGTCAAGGGCGACAACGCCGCCGTCGGTTGCGTAGTCGCGCCAGATGGTGTGGGGTGCGGAGGCAACATCGGCAAGCGAAGTGCCCAACCCGGGGTGCCACTGCCGCAGGTGCTTGGGGCGGACCGGGTAATAGTTGAATAAAAAGTCGAAGACGGGATGCTTCGTGCCGGGGTGCCGGTAGGTGGCCAGCAACTCATCCGCGCGGGTTTCGTGCGCAGCCATTCGCGCACGCCATTCGGAAGGGTCGAGGACATCCATATCTACCAGCTGCGTCGCCTTGAGTTGTTGCTGCGGGAAGGCTTATTGCTTGCCGATGCCCCTCCGCCCGCCTTTGAGCCCTTTCCTCGCGGGGTGTTCCCGCGCTTGCCGGAGCGGGTTGCGCCTCCGCGGCCCGCACCGCCGCGGGAAGAACCGCTGCGGGATTCTCCACCACGCGAAGCACCGCCTCTTGGCTTCGCTGCCTTCGGCTTGGAAGACTTCTTCTGCTGTTGCTGGCCCGGCTCCGGCAGCGCCACGCCAGTGGGAGCCTGCGCACCCGTAATCGCGGCGAGGGTGCGGTTGTGTGCCGGGCTGGCGTCGTTGGTCAGGTCGATGCTTTGGGCATCCACGCCGGCCTTGGCGATGAGCTTGTCCACCTCGTCACGCTGGGCGTCCATGACCAAGGTGACCACGGTGCCTGCCTCGCCTGCGCGGGCGGTGCGGCCGGCGCGGTGCAAATATGCTTTGTGCTCTGCTGGTGGATCGACGTGAACAACCAGAGAGACGTCGTGGACGTCGATGCCGCGCGCGGCGATATCGGTGGCGACGAGGACGGAGACGCTGCCGTCAGCAAATCCCTGGAGGGTCGTGGTGCGGGTGTTTTGGCCCTTGTCGCCATGCAGGCCCAGCGCTGGGATGCCGGCGCGGCGTAGCTTCTTAGCCTGGCGGTCGACGCCGTGCTTGGTGCGCATGAACATAATCGTCTTGCCGTCGCGCGCGCCGATGCGGGTGACAACCTTGTTGCGGTCATCGCGCTCACCAACAATAAACAGGTAGTGCTTCATGGTGTCCACGGCGGCCTGAACCGGCGCGGTCGAGTGCGTGATTGGATCGTGCATGAAGCGGTTGACCAGCTTGTTCACGTCACCATCAAGGGTGGCGGAAAACAGCAGTCGCTGGCCATCGTTGGGGGTGAGATCCAGAAGCTTCTTCACCTGTGGCAAAAATCCCATGTCAGCCATCTGGTCCGCCTCATCAAGGGCGGTGAGAGAAACATCAGCCAAGGAAAGCTTGCGCTGATTAACCAAGTCCTGGGCACGGCCCGGGGTCGCCACCAGGATGTCCACTGGGCGAGCAAGCTGGCGGATGTGGTTGTTGATATTGACGCCACCAACCACTGACAGAACCCGCAGGCCCATGGCATTAGCAGGCACATCCAGGCGTTCCTGGATTTGAATAGCTAGCTCGCGGGTTGGCGCCAGCACCAAGCCGCGCGGGCGGCCCGGCTTGGAGGCGCCGGAACTGGCGAGCCGGGAGATCATCGGCAAGCCAAATGTGAAGGTCTTACCGGAACCTGTGGGGCCGCGGCCGAGGATGTCCTTTCCGGCGAGAGCATCAGGAATCGCCGCCTCCTGGATAGGAAACGGCGAGGTGATGCCCTGCTCAGTTAGGACGGAAACAATGGGGCGGGGCAAGCCAAGATCGGCAAAAGTAGTCATTGCCTCTCAGCTTAGCCGCCGCGCCACAGCGGAAGTTAATCCATCTTGGTAATGGAGCGGTCATCGGACCACTCGATGTGATAGGTGCCTTCCTTATCCACACGCTTGAAGGTGTGTGCACCGAAGTAGTCACGCTGACCCTGAACCAATGCCGCTGGCAGGCGGGATGCGCGCAGGGAGTCGTAGTAGGAGAGTGAAGACGCAAAGACCGGTGCTGGCAGACCCAGCTGGGTTGCGGCGATGACCACGCGGCGCCATGGATCGATAAGATCGGACAGCTCGCCCTTGAAATAAGGATCCAGAATCAGTGCTGGCAGCGCTGGGTTGGTGTCATATGCCTCGCGGATGCGATCAAGGAACTTCGCGCGAATGATGCAGCCGCCGCGCCAGATGGTGGCCAAGTCGCGTGGGTCAACGTCCCAGTTGTGCTCATCGGAGCCAGCCTTGATCAGGTCGAAGCCCTGGGAGTATGCAATCAGCTTGGAGGCGTAGAGCGCACGGCGAACGTCCTCGATGAAGTCCTCGCGGCTGGTGCCCAGGCCCTCGAGATCAACAGCGGTGCCAGCTGGCAGCTCGCCTTCCTGCGCAGCGGTGCGCTGGTCAGCGGAAGAGGACAGTGCGCGCGCAAAGACAGCTTCTGCGATAGCGGTGATTGGGATACCGAATTCGAGGCCGCCGATAGCGGTCCAGCGTCCGGTGCCCTTTTGACCGGCGGCGTCCACGATGACATCGACAAGTGGTTTGCCAGTGTCCGGATCGGTGGTGGCCAGGACCTCAGCGGTGATTTCGATGAGGTAGGAATCTAGGTCGCCGGAGTTCCATTCCTTGAACACCTCAGCAATTTCAGCTGGCTCCATGCCAGCGCCGTAGCGCAGCAGCTGGTAAGCCTCGCCGATGACCTGCATGTCAGCGTACTCAATGCCGTTGTGGACCATCTTCACAAAGTGGCCGGCGCCATCAGGACCGATGTGGGTCACACAAGGAACGCCATCAACCACAGCAGCGATGGACTCCAGGATTGGGCCCAAGGTCTTCCAGGACTCGGCCGGGCCACCAGGCATGATGGAAGGACCGTTCAGCGCGCCCTCTTCGCCGCCAGAGATGCCAGCACCGACGAAGTGGCGGTTGCGCTCCGCCATTTCCTTCTCACGGCGGATGGTGTCGGTGTACAAGGCGTTGCCGCCGTCAATGATGATGTCACCATCATCCATAGCGTCAGCCAGCTGGTTGATCACGGCATCCGTCGCGGGACCAGCCTGGACCATGATGATGGCCTTGCGTGGGCGCTCCAGGGAAGCGACGAAGTCCTCAACGGTTTCGGAAGGGATGAAGTTGCCTTCGGAACCGTGATCTTCAATCAGCGCGCGGGTGCGCTCAGGGCTGCGGTTATACACGGCGACGGTGTTGCCATTTCGGGCAAAGTTACGGGCTAAGTTGCTTCCCATAACTGCCAATCCGACAACACCAATGTGGGCACGATCAGTAGTTTCACTCATGCCCGACATTTTACGCACACTGCTGACTCGTGTGCCGCCAAGTGGTCACAAGCACACCGAGTGGTGCCTAAGATGAATACCTATGAACCCACCGAATAACAGCGGGGAGATCCGCAAAAAGCTGGATGAGCTGCTAAAAATTGCGCAGAAGCGTCCCTTGAATCAGCCTGAGTTGGCGTTGCTTAATGAGAATGCAATTGGTTTTGATGCCACACTGGGCCTTCGCTATACGCATATAACTCGCGGCGAGGTGCGCGCCATGGTCCGCGTGACCCCGTCGTTGCTGCAACCGTGGGGCTTGGTTAACGGCGGCGTGTACTGCTCGATCGCGGAATCAGTGGGTTCCATCGCGGGCGTTGTCCAAGCCGGCGAGGTTGTCGTGGGGGTCAACAACAACACCGACTTCATCAAGTCAGTGACTAACGGCATCATTGAGGCGCATGCCACGCCTATTCAAACGGGTCGGCGCAGCCAGATTTGGAATATCGAACTTCGCCATGAAGGCAAGCTTGTAGCCTTGTCCAAGTTGCGTACGATGACGCTTGGCTAAACCTTGCTTGCCGATGTTCCAGCGAATCGCTGGTTGTAGGAAAACTCTTGGGTTTCCTACAACCAGTTGTTTTTGCGGAACCACCAGAAGATGGCGCCGACGGTGATGATCATGAATGCAATGGAAATGTAGTAACCGTATTCCAGGTGCAGCTCGGGCATGTTGTCGAAGTTCATGCCGTAAATGCCCGCGATGAGTGTGGGCACGGCAGCCATACCAACTACCGCGGAGATGGTGCGCATGTCGGTGTTTTGCTGCATGGAGACTTTGGCCACGGAGACATCGAGAAGCGAAGAAAGGCGCTCATCGAAGCTTTGGATGTGGTCTTTGACCACTGATTGGTGGTCGTTGACATCGCGGAGGTAGGAGCGGATTTGCTTGTCGATGAGGTCCTTGTTGTTTTCAACCAGCGACTTCAAAGCAGCGGACAGCGGCTCAATGGCGTGCTTCATCTCTAGAATCTCGCGCTTATAGAGGTAGATGCGGTTGACGTCGAATTTCACACCGGGTTCGAAGACTTCTTCTTCAATCTCATCGACCTCGACTGCTAGCAGCGCGGAAATCTCTGAGTAGCGGTCCACCAGCATGTCCAGAATCTTCCAGACCATAGCGACTGGACCGATCTCTACAAGCGACTGCTCATCCGCGACGGTGTACGCCAAGTTCGGCAGCTTCGCCTTGTGGCAGACGGTGATGAGGAAGTTTTTGCCCATGAGCATCTGCACCTCACCGGTGGAGATGACATCACGGCGGTCCGTAACCTCATCGGAGTCGCGGTAGTTGACTGAGCGTGCGACCACGAACAGCTGATCGTCATAGCGCTCCAGCTTGGGGCGCTGGTGTGCCAAGACGGCGTCTTCAACAATCAGTTCGTGGATGCCGAACTGCTCAGCGACGCGCGTCATCTGGTGCTCAACGGGCTCAACAAGGCCGACCCAGACGAAGCCGCGGCCGTATTCTTCAACGGCTTCCAGCGCTGAGTGGACCGTGTATTCACCGGGCAGTGCTTCACCATCAACGAAGACGCGGCAGTGCTCGATGGCACGCTCAACAGGCACGTTCATCTTGGACTGTGAAGGAGGCTCAACCTTTGGCTTGCGCGGCCTAAACGGCGACGGTACAGCGGGCATATCAGCCTCCTTTTCCCAGTGGTTGCGGCGGGGATGTTCCCCGTCATCTTGACGGTTAGGAATCATACCCGCAACCAGAGCACCTATACTCATTGTCATGGCAACCTGGAAAGAAATCACGGAAGCAGATCCTTCCCACTCCCATAACTACGCCCGCCGCTGGAAAGTCTTGGAAGCAGAAGGAAAAGACATTCACGGAGAGGCTCGCACCGCAGACGCCATGCTGGAGCGCGGGTCCAAGGTATTAGACGCTGGCTGTGGCACCGGCCGCGTGAGCGGATATTTGGCGCGTCAAGGCCACAATGTGCTGGGTATGGACATTGACCCAATCTTGATTGATTATGCTCGCGAAGAACACCCCGACGTGCGCTGGGAAGTGGGGGACCTCACGAACGATGAGATCCCGGACAACGGCTTCGATCTAGCTATCTCCGCTGGCAATGTTATGGGCTTTCTTGCCCAAGACGGCCGTGAGGCAGCGCTGCGCAATATCTTCAACGCGCTTGAGCCCGGCGGCCGCTTCGTCGTTGGTTTCGGCGAAGGCCGCGGTTGGAGCTTTGATGAATTCCTCGCACTCGTGGAACAGGTCGGATTCCGCATCGATTTCAAGTTCTCGTCGTGGGACATGAACACATTCAGCACGAACTCCACCTTCTTGGTGGCAGTGCTATCTCGCCCGGGTAGTTCTCTCCTCGGTTAAAAATCGCTTATGCGATTTTTAACCGGAAGAAGTGATGCGTTTCTAACGCCCAAGGGCACGCGAAAGCGCTCGCTAGCACCTCGTTTATTCGAGGGCCGGCGAGCGCTTTGTGCAAGCAAAGAAGCTTTACTTAACTTCCTGCTTCTTGGAATCATCGATGATGTTGCGGGCATAAGCCTGCTGTTTGGTGATCTCGATGTTGCCGCGGGAGCGGGTGAAACCGTTCTGGAACCAGTTGATGATGGTGACCAGGCGGTTGCGGAAACCGGTGACGTAGCTGACGTGCAGACCCAACCAAGCCAACCAGCCGATGAAGCCGGTGATCTCAGTCTTGCCCATCTTCACAACGGCGTAGCCGCGGGAGATTGTCGCCATGGTGCCCTTATCGAAGTAATCGAATGCTTCGGTCTCATTGGCGGTGGACTCTTCATCGGTCTTTGCCGCGATGAGCTTGGCAGCGTGAGCGCCACCCTGCATAGCAACCTGAGCCAGACCAGGCAGGCGGTTCAGGCCCATGAGGTCACCAATCGCGTAGACGTTGGAGTACTCGCCAACAGTCAGGTCTTCGTTGGTGGACACGCGACCAGCACGGTCGACCTCAACACCAGCCTGCTCACCAACGAGGCGAGCCAGTGGGGAAGCAGCAACACCAGCGGACCAAATCTTGGTTGCACCGGTTAGCTCATGAACGGACTCGTCCTTCATGTTCTTGTAGGTTACAGCCTCTTCGGTCACGTCGGTAACCATGGCGTTTAGGCGAACGTCAACGCCGAGCTTCTCCAGTGCACGCTGGGACTTGCGGCCCAGGCGCTTGCCGAATGGTGGCAGAACCTGTGGTGCACCATCAAGCAGGTAGATCTTTGCGGTCGCGGTGGAGTAGTTGGAATAAGCATCAGTCAGGGTGCGGTTTGCCAACTCAGCAATCTGGCCGGTGAGCTCAACACCGGTTGGGCCAGCGCCCACGATGATGAAGGTCAGCAGGCGCTCGCGCTCCTTAGGGTCATCGGTAAGCTCTGCCTTCTCGAAAGCACCGATGATGCGGGAACGCAGCTCCAAAGCGTCGTCCAAGGTCTTCATACCTGGCGCGAACTCAGCGAAGTGGTCGTTGCCGAAGTAGGACTGGCCGGAGCCGGAAGCGACGATGAGGGAGTCATACTCGAAGACGCGGGTGAACTCATCGTTCACTGCGGTCACGGTCTGAGCCTTGATATCAATGTCAGTTACTTCTGCGTTGACGAAGTTAGCGTTGTCCTGGTTGCGCAGCAGCTGGCGGGTGGAAGGGGCAATTTCGCCAGCGGAAATCATGCCGGTGGCCACCTGGTACAGCATTGGCTGGAACAAGTGGTGGTTCTTCATGTCGATCAAGGTGACATCAACGTTCTCACCCTTGAGCTTGCGAGCGGCAGTCAGGCCACCGAGGCCAGCACCGATGATGACGACGTGGTGGCGGCCACCGTTTGGACGAAATGGAGCATCAGTCATTGCGAAGGAGCACCCTTCCTGTAGTAATAAGTAATTTTTCGACGTAAGTAGTCTAGATCCGAAAAGGCTGAAAGACTAGTTACTAAACACTGTGGCCCATGTTTCGCTCGGCAAGCCTGATAAAGAAACGTGTATTTAATAACTAAGATCGAATCTCGGATTAAACGATAGTACTTCAGTGAGGATCCCGCTGGGGGTTTCCCTCATTTTCCTTAAGGGTTAAGAAAGGCAGAAATGGCCGCACACCAACACTTGTCTAGCATTGATGCGCAAGCATGGCCGGGAATCGCCACTTACCCTAGCGGGCTCATCACCGCAGTTAGGGCACGTCGTGCGGAAGCCGAATTCGCCAAAGCGTGCTCCAATGCTGGACTTTCGTTGGAAGATGAGCCCGATCTGGTGGTTCATCATGATGCGTTGTTCGCAAGAATTGCGCACAGTGGATGGTTGGGCGTCGCGGAATCATATATGGCCGGGGAGTGGTCCACGCCGGATTCTTCGACTTTGGTAAAAGTTCTCACACGTCTGCTGGGAGTGGGCTACAACCCGGCAACAAAGCAGGTTCCGATCTCAGAGTCTTTTGGTGGGGAGCTGCCCGGCGATCTGGTCAATCTGTATTCGGGTGATGGGCTGAGCCATCATGGCGGGCTGTTTACGTCTGGTGTGCCCACAACCGTGCGGGAGTCCTGGCCGTCCTTCACGCGTGGTGCGGGTGCAAAGAAGCCGCATTTTGTGGATGTCACCACCGTGCATGAGCCCGATGACACTGTTGACCGGGAAGACCTCGCTGACGCGCAGCGCCGCTGGGCAGCCGAGTTGTGTGACCTGACGAAGACGAATGTGGGCACGCACATGCTGATTTACCCAGCATCTGGTGCACAGGTTGCAGTTCAGGCTGCGGCTCGCCGCGCGACGGTTGATATTGCATCGGCTGACGATGCCCACTTGAAGTTTCTCAATGACCAATTGGTATTGGAGGGCGTTGATGACTCAGTGGCCTGCGTTGCGCTCAATGAAGGAATTCCGAACCGCACTGAGTTAAAGAGTCGTTATGAGGCGATAGTGAGCATCGAAAAGCTCGAAGCTCTCAGCCCCAAGAAACGTCAAGCCTTTGTGGAAGCCTTAAGTCGCCTGCTGGTGGGCACGGGTCGGGCGGTCCTGCAATCAATGGTGACTACCGAGACCATGTCAAAAGCTGCCCATTCTGCGCTGCAGCCCCTGCGCGCCTATATCTGGCCGGGCATGGAACTGCCCAGCGTGGAAGACGTACACAAGCTGCTGGAACGACACTCTGGGCTGCGCGTTGTGGAACATCTGCACCTGGGTACGCACTACAAAGCTTCCTTGCAGTATGAACGGTCCTTTTTTGATGGCCGCCTGCGTGAGGCTGCTGCGGCCGGCTTTGACCAAGTTTTCCGCCGACTATGGGCCTATCAATTTGCGCTGCGTGAAGCACTGCTGGCCCTGGGCATGATTGATTCCGTGGCCTTCGTTGCCGCCCACCGCCACCGGGGTGGGCGAAGGTAACTTCCGGCACGGTCCTGAGACTATAGGTGCAGGTGAGAGCAACCTTTAGTCCCCTCCAATCGGGGGTGAACGGCGGGATTGTTACCACCTTGCCGAAAAGGAGGGCTAGTGTTGTGTCTTGCTAAAAAACAAGCATCAAATCAAGGGTCTATTAACTGCTAATGGGCCCTTTCTTGGCCCCTGAGTGCCTATTCTCATCTATACCTACAATGCAGTATCTACTAAAGGAGACTGTTTAAGTGTCTGAAAAGCGTGCTTCGCAAAACCTGCGCGGCGGTTCCACCGTGGCGTTAGCGGATGCAAGGGATGCACTCGATGTTGAGAACTTCGAGCCAACCGGTGATATCGAAGAAACCGACAACGGGCGACAGATCGTAATTTCGCGTGAGCTGCCGCAGTCACCACAAGTTGTGTGGGGCTACTTGGCTAACGCTGCCCGCATCTCCCGCTGGTTTGGCCACTGCCACACCTTGGGCGATGCTTCACACATGACCATGGTTTCGGAAGAAATCGAGTCCAGCTACGACGTGACTTTCGCTGAGTCCACGCCGTACACCTACCTGCACTTGGCAGTCAACGACCACCAGGGCCACGATCTCAACATCCGCTTCTACCTCACTGAGGAAGACAACCATGAGACCTACCTGGAATTCCACCACAGCGTGGAAGGCGTTGAAGAACAGATCAGTCTTATCGCCCCAAAGTGGGAGCTGATTCTAGACCGTTTGGAGATCGCCCTCGACGGCGGCAACGTCAAGGATGTTCAACTGGCTAACTACTACCCATGCCAGGTCGCGCACTACAGCTTGCCCGAAGGCAAGTAGGGTGACTGCGTAGTAACGCAGTCACGGGTACAGCAGAAAGAAATTCCCACCTCTCACCAGGAAAGCTAACTGGTAGGAGGTGGGAATTTTCGTGTAGCTAATCGTGGACGAACTTTATACCTCGTTGAGGTCCTGCTTGGACAGTTCCTTCATGGACAGCACCGCAATCAAGGAGATTGCGGACACGATAGCCAGGTAGAAGCCCACCGCGTGAACGCCGACCTGTGCAACCAGCCAGGTGGCGATGAACGGTGCAATCGCCGCGCCCAGGATGGAAGAGACGTTGTACGCAATACCGGAGCCGGTGTAGCGAACGTTAGTGGGGAAGAGCTCTGGCAGCACCGCTGACATTGGGCCGAAGATAAGGCCCATCAAGAACATGCCGATGGTCAGGAAGGCCAGCACGGAGCCTTCAGTTGCTGTCTCAATGGACAGGAACTGGGTGAAGGTGAAGCCGAAGACAATGATCAGGGCGGAAACTGTTGCCAGAATTGGCTTACGTCCGCGCTTGTCGGCCAGGATGGAAGATACTGGGATACCTGCGATAAACGCGAAGATGGAAATCAGCTGCAGCTGCAGGAAGTCGGTGTATTCGATGCCCAAGCCCAGGCCCTGTGAAGGATCACCAATACCGAAGGACAGAATCCAGGTGGTGACCAAGTAGAACAAGGTGTAGCAGCCCACCATGACGAAGGTGCCAATGAACATTGGCTTGCCAGCGACCTTGAATACCTCAGTGATGGGTGCCTTAACCTTCTTGCCTTGGTCAACAGCATTCTGGAATACCGGGGTCTCTTCCAACTTCAGGCGGACATACAGACCGATGAGAACCATGACTGCGGAAGCTAAGAATGGGATGCGCCATCCCCATTCCATGAATGGGCCGGTGGTATCGCCGCGGGTGTAGCCCAAGACGGAAACCAAAATCAGGAACAAGCCATTAGCCAGGAAGAATCCGAAAGGCGCACCGAACTGTGGCCACATGGCTGCCGATGCACGCTTGCCATCCTCAGCAGTTTCTGATGCCAGGAGGGCAGCACCGGACCATTCGCCGCCCAGACCCAAGCCCTGGCAGAAACGCATCAGTGCCAGCAGTGCCGGCGCGAGAATGCCTGCGGTGGCATAGGTTGGCAGCAAACCGATGATGAACGTTGCAATACCCATGGTCAGCAACGCGCCAACGAGAGTCGCTTTGCGGCCAACGCGGTCACCAAAGTGGCCGAAGACAATGGAGCCCAAAGGACGAGCTACGAACGCCAAGCCGAAGGTGGCAAACGACTGCAGCAACGCTACAGTTGGATCCTCAGTAGCAGGGAAGAACAGGAGAGGGAAGACCGCTACGGCCGCGGTGGCGTAGATATAGAAGTCATAGAACTCAATCGTGGTGCCGATAGTTGATGCAAACGCGACACGACGACGATCTTTCGGCGTCAACTTAGCAGCCGAACCCGCAGTGGGCGTATTCCCATCTTGGAAAACAGAGGTAGTCAATATTCTGGCGCTTTCTAATTCGCTATGTCATAAGGTGAGAAGCCGCAACATATCTATTGCACACCTCTAACCTGGTGATTAAAGTAAAAGTCTCACTCAATGGACGAAACATTCCCATTCGGTGAGACTTTTAGACTAACGCGTGAACAATTAGAAATCAAAGTCATTTACCGCACAATGGTGCACGCCATACTGAAATAGGCTGCGAAGGCTTGAAGCAATCAAGCCGCCCAAGCCTAAGGCCGTGTTATCCACACGGCGCTCGATACGGAATACTGGAACGCGCAAACCGAATGACGCTAAGCGCGGGCAAGCAGTCGGACCAAGAGCTAGTTAGCCGAACGGATGTCTAAGTGGATAAACAATCCAAGTTGGAAACTGGGGAGAGCAGCACCCAAATGTAAAATGACATAATGTACATTATCGGACAAAAGGGTCAGTTGTTTGTTGCTAACCTCAGTCCACGGTTTACCGTCGATAAACGCTTGATGCACTCGAGGTATTCGTTGCGCTACATTCGATGCACCGCGTTCGTTACTGTGTTGGTTCTAATCGTCGTGACGAGTCCTGCGTGCCTTATATCTTGCTTAGGTACGCGTCCGCGGTTTTGCGTGCTTTGCTGTGCGGCTGTTCAACCCCGGGCTCGCATTAGACCGTCGATGAGTTTCGATGCGTTTCTCCGTCCTTGGTTGCTTCAGTCGCTTTAGGGCCACTTTGCCCCTAAACGGTCGCAAGTCCGAATAAACCCCTAATAACGTCACTGTGACGTTATTAGGGGTAATTATCCGGTGGCAGCCTTCGCTGTAGTTATTCTTCGATCTTGCCCAGGGCTACTCGAACGTTGACTGCGCCTTCTTCTTCGATCTTGGCCGCAATCATGTCCGGTGTGATGACGTTGAAGTCAAGACGGTTAATTTGAATATCGCCACCCAGCAAGATGGTGTCGCCGTCACGCACGGC
>JAUNRU010000025.1:0-4127 GCA_030535535.1 Corynebacterium casei | reverse complement strand
CCGGAGCCCATGAAGAGTGTGTAGAACATTGGGACAAGCGCAACCAGCGTCAAGCCCACGATGATCACAATAAAAATTGGGACCATAATTTTGCGATTGTAGAAAATCTTCTTCAACATTAGGTTTCTATCTCAACTCTTCCACTCGGCGGGCAATGCCAACCAATTCGTCACACAGGTGCCGTACCTCTGATGCCGGTGCGCCTTCTTCAATTGCTGTGGCAATATCCTCGGCAGAACAGCGAAGCTCAAAGAGCCCGTCATGCAGTTTCACCGCGCGCTCAGGCGATAAGGTCAAGGCTTTCTCGTTGTCCGAAAAATCTCGTAGAGCAGCTCGTTTCTCGTATGCACGTTGCTTGCACGCGGAGCTGCAATACTTCTTTGGCCTGCCTCTACCCTGGTTTACAACAGATTTCCCACACCACTGACAGGCTGCTTTGTCACCTTCACTATCAGAAGTACGCATCACTTGCTCTACCTTAGTACAACGTTTGCCAAACTAGTGAGTCCATCCCGGCGGCTTCGTGGGTGACTCCTCACAGTTGAATAATAAGTCTTGGGGATGCCGGGAACAATTTTCAGTGCTTGTCCGTTATACTTATAGCTCTGTTTAATGAGAAGGTGCTGTGGGTGTTTTCACCCGCGCTCTCCTATCCCTAGATGTAAAGGATGATGTCGCAATGGCAGATCGCGTACTCCGTGGCAGCCGCATGGGCGCTGTTAGCTACGAAACCGACCGCGACCACGATCTCGCACCACGCCAGATGGTCAAGTACCGTACGGCAGCGGGTGAGATCTACGAGGTTCCTTTCGCACACGATGCAGAAATTCCAGAGGAATGGCTGTGCAAGAACGGTTCATGGGGCACCCTGGTTGAGGGCGAAGGCGTAGAGTCCAAGCCAATCAAGCCACCACGTACCCACTGGGACATGCTGCGTGAGCGTCGCTCCATCGAAGAACTTGATTCCTTGCTGGAACAGCGCATTGATGCGTTGCGCAAGCGTCGTCGCTCCGCAGCTCGCATGCTGAAGGAACAGCAGGAAGAACAGGCAAAGAACGGCAAGTAGTTCTTGCTTTAAGCTTGAGATTTAAAGCTCTAAACACAAAGGTGCGGGCCTCCTAAGATTTTCTTGGAGGCCCGCACCTTACTTTTGTGTGAACTTAATTGAGGCGTTCACCATCGCCGGCGGAGAACACGTGCAGTCCGCCTGGAACTACTGCTGCGTGAACGGTCTCCCCTGCCTGGATATTGGCGCTCGCAGCTACGCGCATGACAATGTCTGCGGCGTTCTGTGTTGCTACCGGAGCAGCCGGTGCGGCGCCTGCCGCGCCTGCTGTACCTGCATTGGTCGAAATAGCTGACACGCTAGGTGCGGAGCTAGCCTCGGTGCCATCAAGGTGGCCGTAGAGGTAGGTGTCGCTTCCGAGTTCCTCGGTGAAGTCAACAACGAAGGACACAACACCATGGCTATCTGCTTGGAGCTGATCGGCGCTTGGAACGTACTCCAGTCCTTCAGGACGGAATCCAACCACAACGGTGGATTCGCCAGAGGATGAAATTGCGGAACGTGCCTGTTCAGGAAGCTCAACTCGCGCCGAGCCATTGGTGGCATAACCCTGGGCGTCGACGCTAAACGTGGAAAGGTTCATCGCTGGTGAACCAATAAAGGAAGCCACAAAGGTGTTGCGTGGTGAATCGTAGAGCTCACGCGGGGTACCAACCTGTTGCAGCTTGCCTTCCTTAAGCACCGCGATGCGATCACCCATAGTCAAGGCCTCAGTCTGGTCGTGGGTAACGTACACGGTGGTTACCCCAAGCTTGCGCTGCAACGCTGCGATCTGAGTTCGGGTCTGCACACGCAGCTTGGCATCCAAGTTGGACAATGGCTCATCCATCAAGAACACCTGAGGGCTGCGCACAATCGCGCGTCCCATGGCCACGCGCTGACGCTGACCACCAGACAGTGCCTTTGGCTTGCGGTCTAGAAATTCGGTGAGGCCGAGGGTTTCCGCGGCTTTCTCAACGCGCTCATTGATCTCTGCCTTGGACTTGCCCGCCATCTTCAAGGCAAAGCCCATGTTGTCACGCACGGACATGTGCGGATACAAGGCGTAGTTCTGGAAAACCATGGCGATATCGCGGTCACGTGGCTCAGTGTTGGTGACGTGTTTGTCACCGATGGAGATTGAGCCATCGGTTACCATCTCGAGCCCCGCAAGCATTCGCAAGGTTGTGGACTTGCCACAGCCCGACGGGCCAACGAGGACCAGGAATTCGCCATCAGCAATTTCCAAATTGAACTTGTCCACGGAAGGCTTCTCGGCGCCCGGGTAGGTACAAGTGGCGTTATCAAAAACTACGTGAGCCATGGTTTTCCTTACGCAAAATAGTTGTTGCTAAAAGCCTAGCGCTTTGAACCCGAGCGCATGTCGTTTACCGTATGTTTTGCTAGCTTCCAAACTTCGCTAGCCAGATCGCCGACGTAGGAGGTCGCTTCGCCCAAGCGGGATGGAACATTGGTCACGCCAGTATCTTCCACCAGTTTCTTTACCACTGGGGTGACGTCTTCGACAGCGTCCTTGGCCTGCTCAGTGCGGTGTTCAAGGCCCCACTTGGTGACCTCGAACAGGGAGTCTTTAACAAAGGAGCCATCCAGCTTGGACTCGCCGTATTCGCGCTCAGTGAAGGTGATTGGGACTTCACGGACATCAAAACCGTCCTTGACCGCGCGGAATGCAAGGTCAACCTGGAAGATATAGCCGGCATCAGAAAGCTCATCGAAGTCAATGGACTCCAGCAGGTCACGGCGGAATGCGCGGTAACCAGCGGTCATATCGGACAGACCAGCGCCCAGTGCCATAGAGATGTAGATGTTGCCCAGACGTGAGAGGTACTCACGGGAAGCCGGCCAGTTGACGGTCTCGCCGCCCTCAACATAGCGGGAGCCGATAACCAGATCAGCGCCCTTATCAATCTCCTCCAGGAGCAGGTGCAGCTGCTCTGGAGCGTGAGAACCATCAGCGTCCATCTCGCACAGAACCTGGTAGTCGCGCTCTAGACCCCACTTGAAGCCCGCGATGTATGCGCCCAGCAGGCCATCCTTGCTCTTGCGGTGGATGACATGCAAGTGGTCATCTTTCTCAGAGAGCTCATCAGCGAGTTCGCCGGTGCCGTCAGGAGAAGAGTCATCCACGATCAGAATGTGAACCTCTGGTGTTGCTTCACGCACACGCTTGGTGATCAGCGGCAAGTTCTCGATCTCATTGAACGTTGGGATGATCACCAAAGTGGTGTCAGACAGTGCGGTCTGTGGAGAAGTCACGGGCGTTGGTACTCCTTAATCGGCAAAAATATGGTTGTGGCCAAAGAAAACATAACTGATGCTATGTATCTGCGTGAGCAGGCTTGGCGGTTTTAACGTTGCGATGCTGACGTTTTATCATCCAAGCATACCCTGCACCCACCACGCCTAAGGCGGTGAGGATGAGTTGAATCCACCATCCAAAGCGCACTGCAAATGTTACTGAATCGCGCAGTGGAAGTTCTTCGACTAGATAGTCAGGCTCGAAAATCTCAGTGTTCTGCGACACCCTGCCATCGGGATGAACAATAGCGGAAACACCAGATGTTGCGGGGACCACCATGGCGCGGTCAGTTTCAATCGCGCGCATCCGGCTCATTGCCAGCTGCTGATAGGTCATGTCTGAGAAGCCAAAGGTTGCGTTATTGGTCGGGCTGGTCAGGATTTGCGCACCATTTTCAATGGAAGTTCTAAACGCATTGTCGAAGCTAACCTCGTAACAGGTTGCTACGCCGACCACTACGTCAGCCATGTTGACTACTCCGGGGCCGTCGCCGGGCTTGAAGTCGCCGGCGAGCTCCACATAGTCGGAGACATGTTTGAAGATATCTCGCATGGGCATGGTTTCACCAAAGGGCTGCAAGTACTTCTTGTAGTGGTAATCCCCCGGTTCGCCATCGGCATTAAAGACCTGCATAGTGTTGCGTTCGCCGACTTCGTCAACCGTCAACGTGCCCACCATAATCGGCACCTGGATGTCATCAACAGCTTCTTGGATCAGCGCGCCTGCTTGTCGGTCACGGAAAGGGTTGACGTCGGAGGAATT
>JAUNRU010000083.1:3339-8308 GCA_030535535.1 Corynebacterium casei | reverse complement strand
GAGCAGTAATAATAGCCAGCCTATCGGCGCCAACAGCAGCAGCTTCCTCAGCAATAAGCTCAATACCCGGGGTATCTACCACCGGCAACAGCTCTTTCGGCACAGTCTTCGTCGCCGGCAAAAACCTAGTTCCCATTCCAGCAGCAGGAACAACAACGGTCCTTACCCACGCAGAAGCATCCTCGCGATCATTAACCATAACGAACAGCTTACATTCTGACCCCTGCCTTTCCGTGTTGGCACTACCATGTGTTTATGGTTGCAATGACTAAACAAGACATCCGCCAAGCGCACACCAGTGCCCGCAAACAACTCACTGAAGACGTGAAAGCAGCGAAGGATGCAGCGCTTACCGGCGCCATCGTGGAGCAAGCCAAGGGCCTCAAAGTTGCGGCTTATTCACCGCTTGGTTCAGAGCCTGGTGGAAAAGATTTTGTGGAAGAACTTCACGCAGTAGCAGCTGAAGTCTGGCTACCGCTTTCGGGCAAAGATGGAATGTTGACATGGTCTTTATATGAGGGGCCTGAATCTATGGCACCTGGCGCGTTGGGCATTGCGGAACCAACCGGTGAGCAATATGACAGCACCACGTTGGCCGACTTGGACATCATCTTTGCCCCGGCCTTGGCAGTTGATAAATCAGGCATGCGTCTGGGCAAAGGTGCTGGCTATTATGACCGCGCCCTTGCCGCCGCACAGCCGCGACCAAAGGTCATAGCCGTGGTGTATGCCGAAGAAGTCATCGATGAAGTCCCTCATGACTCCTTTGATCAAGCAGTTGACTCCGTAATTACGGACTAACCGGGAACGTTTATGGGGTGCCGTCCCGTCATATATAGGTATGGCCCACGCACCTAATTCTCCTCGCGCTTCTACTCAGCGCGCAACATCGAAGGTTTCGACGCGCACTTCATCGCGGTCTGCGCCCTCATTGTTAAAGACCTTGCGGACCCCAGGGCATGCGCGCTCACAACTGCTTCGCCGGTTGGTGGGAGTAGGGCTTTTGCTTGCCGCGCTATTCGTCGCAGCGAGTGGGTTGCGTGATAATCCTGAGGTGCTGGTCTTTGCCCGGGATGTGGGCGCCGGCCAGGAATTGGAGGCAGAAGATGTTCACACTATCCGCGTCGCCCAAGATGCCATTCCCACCAATGGCACACTGATGACAGCAGATGAGGTGGTGGGCCGCGTTGTCACCGCGCCTGCTGTCGCCGGGGAGTTTGTCACAGAACTGCGGCTTTTAGGTGATGAGTTAACGTCTAATTTGGTCCCGGATGGGCATATGGTTCCGCTTAAATTGGCTGAGCCGGATTTGGTGTCATTGCTTCATCACGGCGATACCGTCAATGTGGTGACTTCCCGGGAGGATGAATACTCCCCTGGTCTATTCGCGCCAGTGGTCGTGGCTGAGCAGGCCCGAGTGATAGCTACCTCAGCGGATATTACTTCTGGTGCCGGAACCTCAGGGCGTGCCGGTGCGGGAGCGTCCGCCACAATTTTGATTGCCTTGCCCGCCGAACAAGCACAAGTAGTGGCAAGTGCGTCCTTGTCTCAACCTTTGACAGTGGTGATCACTGGTGAGCGTGCAAATATCCAGCACAATCTCGAAGATTAGTTCCTACCTGCGGATATCTGCGAAAACCTTGACACTTTAAGGACCTAGCTATTAGTGTTACCCATCACTTTATAAGAAGTTAGCTAGCTTCTTGGACTAAATGTGGTTACAGTCCTAACGGCTCATTTGCTACGCAGTTCAAGCTAAGACATAAATATTTGAAAAGGAATAATCATGCTTCAGGGCTTTAAAGACTTCATCATGCGCGGCAACGTCATCGATTTGGCAGTTGGTGTCATCATCGGCGGCGCTTTCACCGCAATCGTAACCGCGCTGACCGACTCCCTCATCCAGCCAATCATCAACTCCTTCGGCTCTGCTGACATGGCAGGTCTCGGCTTCCAGATCACCGACAATGAATCCACCTTCATTGACTTCGGTGCAATCATCACCGCTGCTATCAACTTCCTGATCATCGCTGGTGTTGTTTACTTCTTCATCGTTGCGCCAATCAACAAGCTCAACGAGATGAACAAGCGTCGTCTGGGTGTTGAAGAAGAAGCACCAACCCCAACCTCCGAAGAGCTGCTCGCAGAAATCCGCGACCTTATGGCTGGCCAGGCTGGCGGCACCACCGGTACCACCGGCCCAGCAGGCGACATCACCAAGTAGTTCGCCCAAGCTGTAAAACACTCAAAGCGTCCAGCTAGTTACACAATGTAGCTAGCTGGACGCTTTTGTCATCCCTAAAACTCTTGAGTTCTAGGCGCCCTAGGCACCGTGGTGTGGTGGACGCTGCTCTGCCCAGAATTCTTCTGAAGCCCTATTGGGCGTGCCGGAGTCAGCTTGTTCTTCATCTAAATCCACGCTGCGGGTGGCATCTGCCGCCTCATCATCGTCTGGAAACGCGGAAACAAAATCAGGCCGATCCGCAGTGCGGTCATAGTTCGGCGAATCAGATTCTTTAAATACCCGTCGACGTTTACGCGGCACGGCGTCCTCCTTGCACGGCATCTTGACTGTTCTTGACTGCTCCAGATTCGTCTGGCGTAAGCCTGATTTGGTCTGGTTGGCTAGGCTTGCTTGGTGTCCCAAATCTAGGACACCTTCTCCCACGCAATTATAAAGGCGCCGGGATCCAGTAGTGTGACTGGATGCCGACGCGGGAGTGAATAAATCTAGACGGAGTATTCCTGCAGCTGGTCAACCAGGTGGTGAACCAGTGGTGCCACCGTAGCCATGCCGTCGCGCACTGCGGCGCGAGACGATGCCAGGTTAACCACAACGGTGGAACCAGAAACCCCGGAGATTCCGCGGGAGGTACACGCGTCAACCGCACCGCATGCTTGGCCGGAGGAACGCACTGCCTGTGCAACGCCGGGGACCATCTGGTCCAGAACGTCACGGGTTGCCTCAGGTACCTTGTCACGTGGACCGACGCCCACGCCGCCCACGGTCAGAACTAAGTCCACGCCACCGACAACAGCGGTTTCGATGGCTTGGCGAATCTTGGACTTCTTCATCCGCACGGTAATAGCACCGTCAACGGTAAATCCTGCCTCTTGCAGCAACTCTGTACACAGCTTGGAGTTTTCTTCAGCCAGCTCGTCCGGATGGTCAGTCGCTAGAACTACTAGTGCACGACGGTAAGGCTGCGGAGCATTTTGCTGCTCTGCCGCCAACAAGTACGCGTCGTCTGGTTCATCCATTTCTAGGAGGGTGTTGCGGTGTACTAGCCCGGCGGCCGGGCTCGAGTCGGTTGTCATAGTGGTCCCACTTCTAATTGATATGTCGTTAGGGCGTCATGAGGCTGGTTATTAAACTACTCTTCCGGCAAGGTAACCTCTACCTCTCGCGAAGAATCTTCATTTTCGCGGGTAACCTCGAGGGTAATAACAGCCCCGAATTCCTGGCCACGAATCGACGCAATCAAAGAGTCGGCGTCTTCAATAGCGCGGTCATTGACTCGGGTAACAACATCGCCTTCTTCCAGGCCCGCCTGTTCCGCAACACTGCCCGGTTCAACGGACACAATGTGCGCGCCGTCGGTGATATTGCGGCCGTCTACCTGCACGCCGAGCATTGGGTGCACAACCTGACCGTTATCAATCAGCTGCTGAGCCATGCGCTGCGCAAAGTTGGATGGGATAGCAAAGCCCAGACCAATGGATCCGGCTTCACCGCCAGTACCCGAGGAAAGCGATGCAATCATGGAGTTCATACCCACCAAGTTGCCGCTCATATCAACCAAAGGACCACCGGAGTTACCAGGATTAACTGCAGCGTCAGTTTGAATTGCGTCAATCAGTGAAGACTCCCCGCCACCCTGAGATGCACGGACAGGACGGTTAACCGCGGAGACAATACCTGAGGTCACTGTTGCGTTCAGACCTAGTGGCGAACCAACAGCCACAACTTCCTGACCAACCTGCAGTGATGAGGAATCGCCGAACTCCAAGAATGGGAGATCCTGGCCGTCGACGATCTTGATGACTGCAACGTCGGTGTTCGCGTCAGATGCTACAAATTCTGCTTCATGCTTTGTGCCATCATTCATGGTGACCTGCATGGTGCCACCATTTTCTGCACCAGAGACCACGTGGTGGTTGGTCAGCACATAGCCATCAGGAGAGATGATAGAGCCAGAGCCTTCCGATGCCGCATTGGCCGAAATCACCTGAATAGCCACCACCGCTGGGGTTACCTTGGCAGCAACCGCTTCCGTAGTGCCTGCCGCAGCCTCCTCACCGGTGCTATTGGTATTGTTCACCGGCTGGCTGTTGAGAATCTCGCTGACAGAAGTGCCATTACCGCCATTGCTATTGGAATTGCCGACAACGTAGCCGGCGACACCGCCGGCACCGATACCAGCGACTAGCATCATGGCTAGCGCCGTGCCGAGTCCGACGGTGCGCTTTGTCTTCGATGGCTTCGGGCCTTCCACATCCCCACCCGGCACGCCGGGTGCCTCCGCAGTGCTGACGCCACCTGCGTATGTGCCACCGGCCTGTGCACCATAGCCTTGCTGCCCCGCTGCTGCACCGTGGCCGTAGGTGTTTGGGCCATAGGCATTCGGATCAAAGCCAGAATTTCCAGAGCCGTTGTTCGCCGCCGCTGCGCCGTACGGCCCCTGTACATTCGGCTGTGCTGAATTACCCGGCTGGGTGGATTGCGCTTCGTGCGGAGCCTGCCCGGCTTGGGCGGATTGCGTCGGAATTTCCTGGGTGTGCTCGATTGAGTTTTGTGAAGAAGAATCGTTCGGCGTCTCAGGGTGCTCCGAACGAGGTTGATTCCAGCCGCGCGAGTAGCTCTGCGGGGAATCGGAGTGATCATCTTTGGAAGTCATGGTAGGTATTCTCCCTCACGAAACTTATGTAGTACTGGAATAATTCTGCAAGTCCGGAACTGGGTTCCTGA
>JAUNRU010000083.1:0-3239 GCA_030535535.1 Corynebacterium casei | reverse complement strand
GACTGTAGAAGCTTCTCGTCTATTAGAACTGCTCTACGTCTACCAGGCCAAGCTTTGCAGCCTTGACCAGACGACGTGGAATACGAACGGTCTGACCGTCGATGGTTACTTCCTGCAGGGCGACATTGTCTGCCTTCCACGCGGAACGACGGTGGTGAGTGTTCGAGCGGGACTTCTTAAACTTAGGAGTTGCCATTGTTTTCTATCCTCCTTATGCCTTCTTCTTACGGCGAGCCATTGCGCCGAAGCGCTGGTTGAAGCGCTCAACACGGCCAGCGGTGTCCATAACGCGCTGTGCACCAGTCCAGAATGGGTGGGACTCAGCGGTCACGTCAACAACGATCAGTGGGTACTCGTTGCCATCTTCCCACTGAACAGTGCGGGAGGAAGTGGCAGTGGACTTGGTCAGGAACTGGCTACCAGTACCAGCATCCTGAAAGACCACCGGGTGGTAATCCGGGTGGATTTCTTTCTTCATAATTCGATTCCCTCAGGGTTGAAACTTCAGGTCGGTTCTTCACTGCTATAAAGGGCAAAGATCGTGCCTGAGTTGGGTATCTGACAAATTGACAAGAAGTTCACTAACGCGCCCACATTCGCTTTCGCGAGCGTACGCGGTGATCAACTCGGATAATCATACAGATTAAGCCCTAAAAAGCTAAATCACTATCACTTGTTTCACTCTGTCCCCATACAGGAACTATGACCACGCCCAGTACAGGACGAGCATGGAATTTGAATGGGGTCTAGTATGAGGAATAAACCCGTTACACTTGTGACTCCTGAGACAGGCCATAGAGTGCCAGCTAGGTTGCAATATCTTATCCTCCCAGGCGATTAGGTAAATGGGTAATCAACCTGTAAAGTTGTCCCTTGCTGTTGTCACTTTGTACGTAATACGCCCCGTCTACTGGTATTTGGCAGCTAGCCTGAACAGCTCTTTACCTCACCTCACCTTTCAAAGAGCATCACGAAGAACGCTTAAGTCATTCTCGTGAGAAGGCCAGCGCCGTAGCCATGATGTGGGCGGCTAGGAGAAAGAGAACCCATGTCGGCTATTTGCCAGGTAACGGGCCGCGAGCCGAGCTTCGGCAAGCAAGTCTCGCACTCGCACCGCCGCACCTCGCGTCGTTGGAACCCCAACGTACAGCGTCGTCGGTACTACTTGCCCTCTGAGGGCCGTACCATCACCTTGAATGTTTCCACCAAGGGCATCAAGATCATCGACCGCGACGGAATTGAGTCCGTTGTAGCGAAGATCCGAGCACGTGGGGAGAAGATTTAAGCATGGCACGTAATGACATCCGTCCAATCATCAAGCTCAAGTCCACTGCGGGTACCGGTTACACCTACGTCACCCGTAAGAACAAGCGCAACAACCCAGACCGCATCTCTTTGATGAAGTTTGATCCGGTTGTCCGCAAGCACGTCGAATTCCGCGAGGAGCGATAATCTATGGCTAAGAAGTCTAAGATCGCCAAGAACGAGCAGCGCAAGGAAATCGTCGCCCGCTACGCGGAGCGTCGCGCTGAGCTCAAGGCTATTATCAAGAACCCGAACACCTCTGACGAGGATCGCATGGACGCACAGTTCGAGCTGAACCGTCAGCCACGTGACGCATCTGCAGCACGTGTACGTAACCGCGACGCCCATGATGGTCGTCCACGCGGCTACCTCCGTAAGTTCGGCCTGTCCCGTGTCCGTATGCGTGGCATGGCTCACCGTGGTGAGCTGCCAGGCGTTCGCAAGTCCAGCTGGTAAGGGTGGTTGCAAAAATGAAGCGCAATAACCAGAAGAAGTTCCGGATGGAGCAGACCCGCCGTCCGAAGAAGAACCCATTGAAGGCTGAAGGCATCGAAAAGGTGGACTACAAGGACACCAAGACCCTTCGTCTCTTCATCTCTGACCGCGGCAAGATTCGTTCCCGCCGCGTCACCGGTCTAACCCCGCAGCAGCAGCGTCAGGTTGCTACCGCGGTAAAGAACGCTCGCGAAATGGCTCTCCTGCCGTTCACCACCCGCTAATTTGTAGCCGGGTTTCAACAGCGCACTTTTGCCGTTGGCTTTAGTGTGAACGGTAAAGACACAAGACCCTTGGTCTCTTGCACCACCAGTTGGTGCGAGAACCAAGGGTCTTTTGTTTCCCCAATTGCCCTAAACGAGTACTCTGTGAAGAAGGTCTTTAATCATTACTTCGCTGGAAGGACGCCATGCTGCACACGTCGTTGCGGGAACTAGCCGCCCAGGCCAATAGGTGTGAATCTCTGCCTGCCGCACGAGGCATCCTTGCTGAAGCACAGGAACTTTTGCGCAACGCCTTGCGCCACCGGGAAGACGAAACCGAGCTTTCCGCGTGGTTCTCTCGCGTCGTCTCAGATGTCGTGCGCTCCCCCGCTATTTCTAGCCAGGTTCGCCTTACGGGTGCCGTTAGCCGTGGGGACTCTATCCCTTCGATGCCAATCACGTGGATTGGCAAAGACGATCATCTCCTGGAGCTCCTAGAGTCCGTGGGACTGCAGGGACGTGAAGCTGAGGAAGATATGCTCGCATGGCGAGTAGATGCCGGATACCCAGTTGGTATCGGCGGTGAGCAACAGCTGCTGCAGGAGGCACTGGCTCTTCGCCCGCCAACCCTTGAAGTGGTCAACGGTTTGCCGGATCCAGATGGCCTAGTGGACATCGAGTCTTATTTGCTGGCACCAGTTGCTGGAATCGCTCGTTGGGCTGCACCGTCGCCGCGCCCAACGCTTGACCGTCTGGAAATCGCTATTGAGCGCCAGCTGCTGACGGATTCTGAAGCTCAGTCTCTGGCTATGGCCTGGGAAACTGGAATAAGCATTGAAATGCGCCGTTGGCTAGAGAATATGGATGGCCGGAGCACTACACTGGCTAATCTGCCGGCTTTAGACAGGACCGCCTATGGTGCTGCCTGCCGGTTGGTAGCGGAAACCTTCGCTGCAATCTCTGCACGAGAATCGCAGAGTGTGAAATAGGCCCCACTCGGGTCACAATGTCGTATATTTGAATATGGTTTACATAAGGAGGAAGTGGTTTTATGGCTGGTGTGGTTGGACGACCTCGCAAAAATAGCCCTCGCCGTCGCGGAAGCACCGCGCGCGAGGAGATTCTTGATGCCTCCTCTGAGCTATTTACCACTCAGGGTTTCGCTAATACCTCGACGCACCAGATTGCAGAAGCAGTTGGTATCCGTCAGGCATCGCTGTATTACCATTTCCCGTC
>JAUNRU010000082.1:0-8462 GCA_030535535.1 Corynebacterium casei | reverse complement strand
GGTGGAGCTAACGGGATTCGAACCCGTGACCCCCACACTGCCAGTGTGGTGCGCTACCAGCTGCGCCATAGCCCCGAACACTTGAAATAAGTGTTTGTAATGCCGTTAGGCACTTGTTACAAGATACACCGCCAGCGATTAGTTAACCAAATCGCTGACGGTGTAGTGGGTGAAGGTATCCACCTTCAGGCTAGTTAGGCTTAAGCCTTGTGTTTAACCGTTTTCTACTGCGTAGGAAACCCACGTGTTGAGCTGGTCATCAGGGATGTCCTCGCCATCGATCAGAACACGTGGGGAGGAAACAGAACCGGTGGCCTGCTCCAGCTTCTCGTAGTTAGCGGTAGCAATCTCCTGGCCGGTAGCAATCTCAGAGTTCTTAACTTCTTCTACTACCTCGGAGGATGCGCCGGCATCGGCAGCAGCATTGGCAACATCCTCAGCGGTCCAAGAGTTGTAGACCTTCTGCTGGTCAGCCATCAGGATCTTGTGAACGTTCCACCAAGCCTTGGCCTCGCCGGCCTCAGCCAGTGGGGTCACTGCAGCAGCAGTCATGGTGGAGTGGCCATCGTTGGTGGTTGGGTCCTGGCCATCCAGGAAGTTGAGCTGGCGGATGTTGACAATCAAGTCGCCCGCTTCAACAGCGTTCTTCATCTCATCACCGGTAGCAACTGCAAGGTCAGAGCAGTGAGGGCAAGAGAAGTCTTCGTACAGGTCAACCTGAGGCGTGTCCGCAGTAGCGCTATCCGATGCCAAAACAACTGCATCGTCTTCAAAAGAAACATTGAATGCAACGTCTTCAATATCGGCAGCGCGGGAACGCTGACCGTTAATCACGATGTAACCAATGACAACAGCTGCAATCACCAGCAGGGCTACGATGCCCCACAGGAAGCCAGCGCCGCCTTGCTTGTTCGGGTCTGAAACCTTGGCACTCTTTGCCATGAGTTCTCTCCAACTTTCTAGAGTTTATACTTAATAAGTTTTCGCACTTAGATGGTACTTTACAGGCCAGCTTTAAGCACTACCGGATGACGCAATTCACCAACTATGGATAGATTGCGAACTTCTTGAATGGACGGAAGATGGTCCAGCCGGACAAGAAGATGTAGAAGAAGTCACGCAAGATAGTCATTGCGTAATTCATCGGACCGTCAGAAGCATTCGGGTCGGCCTCAAAACAGCCACAATCAATGTCAAGCCCGCGCAACCAAGCTTGCGCAATACCGATGACAAAAAGTGTCAGAACGATGATCGCAATCTTGTTTGCCTGTTTCAGGAAGAGTCCAAGCAGCAGCAGTACGCCGCCCATGATTTCCAGCGGGCCAATGATGAGCGCCAGGAAGTTGGACCATTCCCCGGTGAAAATATCGTAGTTTCGGATGGTCATTGCGACTGTGGCGTGCTGGTTCAGCTTGGAGATACCAGCTGTGATCCAGATATAGGCCATGTAGAAGCGCGCGAACGCGCTCACGCAGTCAAGAATGAACGCCTTGTTGAGAAATTTCACTCAGCCCACCTTAGTCGGTGGACGTGTCCCCTAAAACCCCCGCCACGAGACTCTGGGCTTCTTCCTGCACTTTTTTCAGGTGATTTTCATCTAAAAAGGACTCTGCGTAAATCTTGTACTTGTCTTCGGTGCCAGAAGGGCGAGCAGCGAACCATGAATTTTCGGTAGTTACCTTCAAACCGCCAATCGCCGCACCGTTGCCAGGGGCTTCAGTTAGCTTCGCTGTAATCTCCTCACCAGCAAGTTCAGTCGCGGTTACCTGCTCCGGGGACAATGCCTTGAGCACAGCTTTTTCTTCACGGTTCGCCGGGGCATCGGTTCGCGCGTAGACCGGCGCACCGAATTTCTCAGCCAGCTCGGCATAACGCTGTGAAGGTGTCTTTCCGGTCACAGCGGTGATTTCGGCGGCCAAAAGATTCAAAATAATGCCGTCCTTATCCGTCGTCCACACGCTGCCATCGAGACGAAGGAAGGAAGCACCCGCAGATTCCTCACCGCCAAAGCCGATGCTGCCATCTAGCAAGCCGTCCACAAACCACTTGAAACCAACTGGTACTTCCACCAGGTTCTTACCCAAGTCGGCCACGACGCGGTCAATCATGGAAGAAGATACCAAGGTCTTGCCCACGCCAGCATTGCCCCAGTTCGGACGGTGGCTAAACAGGTAATCAATGGCCACAGCCAGGTAGTGGTTAGGGTTCATCAGGCCGGCATCTGGAGTGACAATGCCGTGGCGGTCAGAGTCAGCATCATTGCCGGTAGCCAGGTCGTACTTGTCACGGTTATCTATCAAAGAGGCCATCGCGTGCGGCGAGGAGCAGTCCATGCGGATTTTGCCATCGGTATCGAGCGTCATAAACCTAAAGGTCGCATCCACTTCCGGGTTGACCACGGTCATGTTGAGGCCATAATGCTTTGCGATGCTCCCCCAATAATCCACGCTCGCACCACCCATGGGGTCAGCGCCAATGGACAAACCAGACTTTGCGATCGCCTCCATATCAATGACGTTGCTCAAGTCGGCTACGTAGTTGCCCATGAAGTCCCACTGCACGCAGCGCGAATCCAACACCCCTTGGGTGCGCACGCGGTTGACACCCTCCAAGTTCTTGCCCAGGTAGTCATTGGCGCGCTGAGCAATCCAGTCCGTGGCATCCGAGTCTGCCGGACCACCGGTTGGCGGGTTGTACTTAAAACCGCCATCGCGCGGTGGGTTGTGGGACGGGGTGATGACAATGCCGTCGGTGCCGGGGTTGGTCAAAATAGCGTGAGAGACCGCAGGGGTTGGCGTGTAGCGGCCAGCGTTGTCCACGCGTACTTCCACGTCATTAGCTAGCAGTACTTCCAGCGCAGAGACCATCGCCGGCTCCGACAGCGCATGGGTGTCGCGGCCAACGAAAAGGGCACCGGTGGTGCCCTGCTCCGCGCGGTAGTCCACTATCGCCTGCGTAATCGCCAAGATGTGGTTCTCATTAAACGCAGAGTCCAAGGAGCTGCCGCGGTGGCCGGAGGTGCCGAAAGCTACTGCTTGATCAGGGTTGTTCATGTCTGGTTCCAGCGTGTAATACGCAGTGACTAGCTCCGCGATATCAATCAAATCACCTGGTTGGGCCAGTTGTCCTGCACGCTCATGCGCCATGATTACTCCTTGGTAGAGAGGGTATTTCTTCTAGTATCCCCCGTGGAGACTTTCTTTGCAGTAGATAACTATCCCCCGGCGTTAAGATTGGCGCATGCGAGAATCATTACTGGTCGGTGCGGGCGCCGTCATCGGCGCCTTTGCGCGCTGGGGGCTCAGTCTCTTCGTCGGCGCAATCCCCGCCATCGCGGCTTTCCCGCACGCGGAGATCTGGCCGCTTCTGCTCATCAACTTCCTCGGCTCCGCCCTGATGGGCTATTTCAAGCCGGGGCCGTTTTGGGGCAAGGGCGTGCTTGGCGGTTTCACGAGCTTCTCAGCTTTTACCGCCGCCACCGTCACCATGACTGCTGCCGGTGCCCTGGCACATGTCTTTTTCACCGTCGCAGGCTGCATCGCGTGCTACATGCTTGCCGATGCCCTGCGTCAGCGAGGCGGCCAACATGTCTAATATTTTTGTAATTATCCTGAGCTTCGCCGTCGCGGCCTTCCTCGGCGGCATGCTGCGTTCCTTGCTGTCGCAGTGGTTCCCCAAGCGCGTGGGCACTTTCGTTGCCAACATGCTCGCATCACTTTCGGCAGGTTTGGCGATCGGTTTCGCCATGCTTATCGATACCCAAGACGCCTCCGAATTTTTGCCTCCCGTCATTGCCACGGGTTTCGCAGGCGCTCTCTCCACCTGGTCCACGCTCGCGGCAGAGCTATCTGAGCTCATCAAGCGCAAGCAGTGGCGCAAGCTCGTGCGCTATCTCGGTTTCACCCTGGCAGTAGGGCTCATTCTCGCCCACCGCGGAACCGTGTGGGCCGCCCGCATATACAACGGATGGGGCGTTTAGTGCGGTCTTCGACCCGCCACTAAACGCCCTTCAGGGAGAAGGTTTTGAACAAACCTTCTCCAGGTTGCAGGAAACGGTTGGCAATCCCACTCCGTGGATCAGGAAACGGTTGGAACAACCGTTTCCTAGTCGGCGATGGCCTCGAGCGGCGGTGTCTTCGCCGCACGGGCTGATGGCCAAATAGCGGCAATCACGCCAACTACAGCCGAGGATGCCAGCATGATCAGCAACTGACCCCACGGAACCACAGCATTCTCAAGACCAGAATCGGCCAGCACTTCGATAAATGCCCAGCCCAAGCCAAGACCGATCAACATACCCATGACCGCGCCGAAGACCGCAATCTGTACGGCTTCAAGGGTGATCATGGTGCGGATCTGGCGGCGCTGCGTACCTACCGCGCGCAGCATACCGATTTCCTGGCGGCGCTCAATCACGCCCAGGGTTAAGGTGTTCACAATGCCCAAGATGGCGATGATGACAGCCAGCGCCAGCAGCGCGTACAGAATTGACAGCATCTGGGTGACCATATCAGTTGCTTGACCGGCGTATTCCTCACCAGTCATGACCTGAACAATGATCAGATCCTTCATGGATTCTTCCAAGTTAGTACGCAGCTCGTCGAGGTCATAGCCCTCTTCAGCACTAACACCAACGAAGAGCATCTGGCTCACGCCATCTGGAATCATGCCTTCATAAGCAGACTTCGATACCGCAAAACCTTCCACGATCGGATTCGGCTCGTAGATACCAATCAGCTCAACCTCACGAGTCTCAGTCGGATTGACCGGCGAGGTCAGCTCATAAGATTCGCCGACCTCCCAACCATTAGCCTCCACGACGGTGGTATTGGCAATAAAGCCTGGGGTTTCATCCAGGTTCATGGAGCCTTCAACTACTTCGAAGGTCACCATGTCTTCAGGGTTGCCATCAACGTAGTTGGTGAACTGGAACTGCGGGCCGTAGTTCATCGCCGCTTGGCCATCGATAAGCACTGGCGACATACCTGCTGTTGTGGTGCTTGCCACGCCCTCTGTCTCCTGTGCCAACTCTGGCGTGTTGCCTGGGGTTGGGAAGGAACCATCGGTCGGGCCACTCAGGATGTAATCCGAGGAGACGTTGTCTTCCATCAAATCCTGGATGGAGCTGTTCATCGTCGCGCCCAACATGCCAATCGCTGTTACCAGCGCCAAGCCCAAGGTCAACGCGAATGCGGTTGCCGAAGTACGGCGCGGATTACGCTTGGAGTTGGTCGCAGCCAGCGAACCAACCGCCCCGAATGGTGCACCGATGACCTTGCCGAAGGCCGGCACAATCGGAAGGCTCAATGCTGGACCGGCTAGGAAGTAGCCGACGATGACGAACAACGCGCCAACACCCACCAGGGAGGCACGACTGCCAGTTGAGCCATCAGTCCACAATGCTCCCCAGATGGCGAATGCTGCACCAAGCACCAGCACGATTAGACCAATGACGGTGCGAACCTTCAGCGAAGAACCCGCCGCCGATTCAGTCGTGCGCATCGCCTCAACCGGTTCAACCGAACCAGCGCGACGCGCCGGCGCCCACGCGGAGATAACCGTGACGATGGTGCCCAAAACGATTGGAACAATCACTGCACTTGGGGTCAGCCCCAAGCCGCTGCCCATCGGCATGTCTTGGGCGCTGAGAACCATTTTGATGATCGCCACCAAGCCCATGCCGGCTAGAACACCAACAGCAGAACCGATGAAACCAACGATGACGGATTCCGTCACCACCGAGCGTGTAATCTGACCGCGGGAAGCACCCAGCGCGCGCAGCAGCGCGAATTCTTTGGTACGCTGCGCGACAATCATCGAGAAGGTATTAGCAATGATGAACGTGCCCACCAGCAGCGCGATCAAACCGAACGCGATCAGGAAGTAGTTAATAAACTGCATGCCCTCAGCAATAGCTTCGGTCATTTCCTCAGCCAGCTTCTCACCGGATTCAGCAGAGACCTCATACTCATTGTTGAGGTGTTCTACCAGAGCGTCCGGCTCCACATCTTCAGCACCGGATACCGCCAAGGAGCTCACCGAACCATTAGCGGTGAAGCGCTCCAGGTAGCCGTCTTCTGCCATCATCAAAGTAATGGAAGAACCAGAACTTACCGGCGGCTCATAGATACCGGAGACCTCGACGTTGATGTGCTCATCCGGAGTGACCAGGACGAGGGTGTCTCCCACAGCGATGTCATATTCATCCACCGCTCCTTGGTTAATGACTACCTCATCAGTGCCAGTCGGTGCCTCACCTTCAGTCATGCTGAAAGGCTCACCAACATAGTCCTCTTCGGGGTAGAACGGCGCGAGTGATGATGAGCCGCCACCGGTTTGGAAGGCCTCAGAATCTTCATTCGCCGCCACCACGGTCTGGCTGCCACGAATATTGACAGAGCCAACCTCTGGATCTTCGGCCATAGCCAGGCGGGTTTCTTCCGAGATCCCCTGCCCGCCCTCGACTGGGCTGACTGCTGCGTCAACACCATCGAAGGACGATGAGATCGCGGAATCAAACGTGTCCGACAGCGTCTTAGTGAACATGAAGGAACCTGCGATAAACGAGGTACCCAGAACCACCGCAAGAAGCGTCAGTGCCAGCCGGAGTTTGTGTGCAAGAATGTTGCGCAAGGACACCTTGCGCATTGTTGAACCACTAGCCATTAGCTCTCAATCTCCGCCATTACCTTGTGAATGTCTTCCACAGATGGGTCTTGCAGTTCGTTGACGAACTGGCCATCGGAAAGGAAGACAACCCGGTCGGCGTATGCGGCTGCCTTCGGATCGTGGGTCACGATAACCACGGTCTGGTCATCCTTGTCCACCGCCGTACGCAGAATATCCAAAACTTCCTTAGAAGAATTGGAATCCAAGTTACCGGTCGGCTCATCGCCGAAGATGATCTCCGGACGTGACACTAGTGCACGCGCACATGCCACACGCTGCTGCTGTCCACCAGACAGCTCCGCTGGGCGGTGTGACAAACGGTTAGCAATACCCAGACGAGTAGTCACCTCTTCAAACCACTCGCGGTCTACCTTCTTACCAGCGATATCCGTTGGCAGGGTGATGTTTTCTTCTGCAGTCAAGGTTGGCACCAAGTTAAAGGACTGGAAGATAAAGCCCAGACGGTCACGGCGAATAGCGGTAATTTCCTTGTCATTAAGACGTGACAAGTCAGTATCACCAATGAAAGCTCCGCCTGATGATGCCCTATCCAAACCAGCCATCGTATGCATCAAAGTCGACTTACCCGAACCCGATGGGCCCATAATCGCAGTGAACTTATTGCGTGCGAACTCGATATTGATGTGGTCAAGTGCAACAACCGCTGTCTCACCTTCACCGTACTGCTTATGCAACTCAATGGCACGGGCAGCAGCACCACCTTGAGAGCTAACGGTCGAATCAATACCAGAGGCCGGGACGGAAGTATCTGCCGTCTCCTTATCAGGGGTATCAGTGGGCTGGTTGCTCATATATTTCTGTACTTTCCTCAGAATTCAAAGTGCCCCACGCAAACGGGGCTTATGGCTATACGCCTAAAACAATTACCCTTGTCAATCTACCGGACAGTCTCACTGTGAGAAATCGGGGATGACCCTTAACTTTTGATTATCCAAGAAGCAGCACAATACACATATTTGCCCCACGGACTACCCAGCCTTAACACCAGCAATTCACAGCAAACAAAACCTATGATATGACATTCTTACAATGCTATGCTTAGCGACGAAGAACACACTGCTATCAAGCTAGTTCAACCTCGAAAGGCAATTGAAAGCATGAAAACCATCATCACTGGCGTCGATTCCAGCCAGACAGCCCTCACCGCAGCAGAAAAGGCAGCGGAACTCGCTGCCAGCTTTGACGCCGAACTCTACGTATTTTCTGCATACAGCATCAGTTCCGCAGTAGCTATCCAAACCGCCAAGAGCGGAAACATGGCAACGAAGACCTCCGAAGCCTACCAACGCCTCGCCGATGGCCAGGCCGCCGCAGCTCAGCAAGCAGCAGAGTCTGTTGCAACCATCTTGCGAAACTCCTGGCCAAAGCTTCAGGTCAAGCCACTTGCGGTTGAAGGACAACCAGCCGAGGTACTGCTCAAGAAGGCGGACGAACTCGGCGCTGACGCTATCGTTGTCGGAAACAAAAAAGCTCAAGGACTCTCCCGCATCCTCGGAAGCATTTCACGCAACGTCGCCGCCGAAGCAAAGTGCGATCTGTACATCGTTAACACCACGCAACAACAATCACGCTAATTGGATGCAGAGCGAAGCACAATCACACCAAGCTTCGCTCTGCGCCTCCGCCTCCTGGTTCTCACAGCCAGGGTAAAACGTCGAAAAGACCCAAGACGAGGATGTTATTCCTCATCTTGGGTCTTTGTCTTATGTAGTTATTCATGTTTTATGTCGGCGGTAACTTACTCTCCCACACCCTCCCGGGTGCAGTACCAT
>JAUNRU010000024.1:0-33594 GCA_030535535.1 Corynebacterium casei | reverse complement strand
AGTTCACCCAGGAGCAAGCCCAGCAAGCTGTCACAGCCGTCGGACTGTAATCCGCACCGATATCTACTTTGCCCCAAGCTCCCAGCGCAGAACCAGTTTAGGTGAGACGTCAATCACCTGAATACAATGCTCATGGGTTTATATCTAGCAGTAGTATCTACTTTGGCTCCGCAACTAAGTTGTTGGGGACCTCCCTATTTCTAACCTCATTCATAAAGGAATATTGATGAAAGCCTCTGTGCCTACCCCTGATAACGGCGCAGGCCGTTCCACCGCGAACGGCCGCATCTTTGGACTAAAGAAATCCACCCTTTCCCTGATCACCGCACTCGCGGTTGGCACCCCACTGCTCGTCGCATGCGACAGCGCCGACGCAATCCCAGTCAACACCGAAGTCACCAGCACCCCTGCTGCCACCACGACCGAGCAGACTCCTGCTCCTACGACGACTTCCAAAGCTCCAGTAGTTGAATCGACGACTTCCAAGGCTCCAAAACCGGAGGTAACCTCCACGACCAAGGCACCAAAGCCAGAAGTAACAAGCAGCAAAGAAACCACCACCTCCGCACAACCGGCACCTTCAACAACCTCAGCAAAACCAGCTGAACCAACCGAAGAAACCACCTCAGCAGCACCAACCACCACCTCCAAGGCACCAAAACCAGAGGTAACCTCCACCTTCAAGGCACCAAAACCCGCGCCAACGACGGAGGAAGTGCTAAATGAGCCGACTGAATCTACCCCAGTTACCGAACCAGTGGAGGAAGTCCCGGCTAAGTATCGTGGAGCGGTAAAGAAGGCTGAGTCTTACCTCAGCCGCGGTGGAATCTCGTACTCACTCATTTTTAAGGAAATGACTGAGGAAGACGGTTTCACGGAAGAACAGGCCGCATTTGCATTGGAACATGCCAATGTTGATTGGGAAGCTGAGGCACTTCTGGCTGCCCAGCGAGAAATTGATGGCGATAACGGCCGGTCTAAAGCAAGCTTGTTCTCGTGGCTAACGAGCACAATGGACATGGGAGTGTTCATCGGGATCGGTGGATTCACGGATGATGAAGCGTTTTATGCGGTTAATAACGTTGACGTTGATTGGAACGAAGAAGCAGTTGAGAAAGTAGATGCCTCACTTAAGACTTTCTCTCCTATCTCTAGGGAAATGCTGTACTTCATGCTTTCTCCAAGCTTCACCAGCCAAGGTTTCACCCGTCCACAGCTTGATTACGCATTCGCGCAGCTTCCAGAAAATACTTGGAAGGAGCAAGCTGTCCGGGAAGCTCGCGTTTACACTCTAAACAACGATCCGTCTCGTGCAGAGCTCATCAATTTCCTCGTTAATGGCGAAAAATACACCCGAGATGAAGCCGAGTACGCAGCCGATAAGGTTGGCCTCTAGGCAGCGTATTAGAACACTCAGGCGAGATGCCGAACGGTGATGTCCGGTGGGTTTGAGAGGATTCTTTTCGTACGCAGCCAGAGAATAAGTAGGTGGCTCCTCTTCTCCCGTGTGGTGACGGCTCTGGTTGAGTACACCAACATTTCGAGTGTCCGCGCTCGAAAAGACGGGTGGCAGCCCGTTGCCCCAGCGTGGGTTTTTACCCCTATCCATCGCGCTGGGGCTTTCCTAATGCAAAAATCCTCAGCTTTTCTCCGCAAACGCAATGTTTGCGGAGGAAGGCTGAGGCTTCGTTGTATTCGGTTGAACCGAGAGGCTTTTACTCCAGGTCGTCGTGGGCAACCAGGCGGCGTGCGGCCTCCGTGATGGTGCCGGACAGGGATGGGTAAACAGCCATGGAATCAGCAAGCTGGTTCACAGTCAACTGGTTGGTAACCGCAACCGCAATTGGAAGAATGAGCTCAGATGCGGTTGGTGCGACGATGACGCCGCCGATAACGCGGCCAGAGGTCGCGCGGCAGAACAGCTTCACAAAACCGTGGCGCAGGGAGCGCATTTTCGCACGAGGGTTGGTGGACAGCGGCATCATGATGGTACGTGCAGCAACTTCACCGGCCTCAATATCTTTCTGAGTGAAACCAACCGCAGCAATCTCAGGGCGGGTAAACACAGCAGTCGCAACAGTCTTCAAACGCAGCGGGGAAACGCCCTCACCCAAAGAGTGGTACATCGCAATGCGGCCCTGCATCGCAGCAACCGAAGCCAATGGGAACAAGTCAGAACAGTCACCAGCAGCGTAAATGCCAGGGATGTTGGTGCGGGAAACACGGTCAACCTTGATGTGGCCAGACGGTGCGGTTTCCACACCAATGTTTTCCAAACCAAGGTCAGCGGTGGAAGGAACCGAACCAATAGACATCAACGCGTGGGAACCGGAGATCTCACGGCCGTCGGTGGTCTTTACAACCACGCCGCCATCCTCAGTGCGGGTGACGGTATCCACGCGGCAGTTCTTCTCCAACTCAACGCCACGCTCAGCCAGAACCTGTTCCAACACGTCAGCGGCATCAGCGTCATCGTGAGGCAAAATGCGGTCACGGGAAGCAACCATGGTGACCTTAACGCCCAGCTCAGCGAAAGCAGAAACGAACTCAGCACCGGTCACACCGGAACCAACAACAATGAGGTGCTCAGGCAGCTCAGTAATGTCGTAGACCTGCTGCCAGTTCAAAATACGCTCACCGTCAGGCTTTGCGCCCGGCAGCACGCGTGGGGTTGCGCCAGTAGCAATCAGAACCAGGTCCGCGTCCAGAACCTCTTCGCGGCCGTCCTCATTATGGGTAACAGTGACCTTGTGTCCACCGCTGATGTCAGGAATCTGGTCCTTGTCAAAGCGTCCACGGCCATCAATAATACGAACGCCGAGCTCTTCAGTTCGCGCGCGAACGTCATCAGACTGGCGGTTCGCCAGCGCAGTAACACGCTCATTGAGAGCCTGCAGCGCTAGCTCAGTCTTACCAATGCCTTCATTAAGACCCATGTCATCAGCACGACGAAGGTCTGTTTTAATGTTCGCACCAGCGATAAAAGACTTTGAAGGCACGCAGTCCAACAGAATACTGGCACCGCCCATGCCCTGGTCTTCAATGACGGTAATATCTGCGCCATACTTGGCGCCGGCCTGTGCGGCTTCGTAACCGCCTGGGCCACCGCCGATAATAACAATGCGCTTTTGGTGCTCAGCCATGTTTAACCGACTCCTTTAAAAGTCATGGGGATTTATTCCCTTAAAGTCTAACTGTTAAAGGTTAAAAGTTCTTAGCCAGGTCAACCGTTGTGCTACCCCTAGAATTTAAACCCATTTGAGGGCCAGATTACGGTTCTAGGATTTGTTCGCTTCCGCCTCAATGGTCGATGCAAACTGATTGACCACGGAGCCAAACAACTTCACGCCAACACCAATCGCGCGTTCATCCACCAGCAAGTCGCCCTGGTGCAGGTCATTCATATCGCCGTCACCAGACCAGCAGCCCAGACGCACCATGGAGCCTGGCACGTGTTCGAGGTACCAGGAGAAATCTTCGCCGCCGGAAGACTGCGGTGCTTGAACAATTGATTGCGGGTCAATTGCTTTGGCTGCCGATGCAATCAGCGCCGTCGCAACATCGTCATTGAGCACCGGTGGCACACCGCGGTGGTAGGTCAACTCATGTGTGACACCCGTTGGTGCCAGAACTTGCTCAACCATTTCTTGGAAGATGCCGGAGATATCACGCCAAATACCGATATCGGCAGTGCGCAAAGTACCGGATAAGGAGCCCGTTTGTGGCATCGCGTTCGGCGCGTAGCCTGAGTTGATAGTGCCAAAGACCAGCACCGTGCCCGTGCGGGGATCAACCCGGCGCGACAGTAGAGCAGGAAGTTCAGTGACAACCTTGCCCATTGCGTAGATGACGTCAGCAGATAGGTGCGGGCGGGAGGTATGCCCGCCGGGGCCTTTGATATCTAGTTCAATAACGTCGGTCGCTGAAGTAATCGCACCGGCGCGCAGGCCGATGCGCCCCACGCGCAGCTTTGGCTCAACATGCACGGCGTAAATCGAGTGCACGCCGTTGAGAGCGCCCCAATCAATAACATCGGTTGCGCCCCCAACCCAGACTTCTTCCGCCGGTTGGAAAATAACACGCACGCCAATATTGAGTGGGAATTCACGATGGTAATCCGCAATCGCGCAGGCTAAGCCCAGCGCGATGGTGGTATGAACATCATGGCCACAAGAATGCGAAACTCCTGGGGTCTTCGAGCTAAATTCCAGACCAGTGACTTCCTGGACAGGAAGAGCGTCAATATCCGCGCGGAAGGCAATCCGGCCTTCCTCAGTGTCCGGGCCAATGTCCACCATCAGACCGGTTTCTGGGAAACGCTGCGCGTCCAACCCATACTCGGCCAAAATCTTGGCCAAATAATTGGTGGTTTCAAACTCTTGATTGGATGGTTCCGGATGGCTGTGGATATGACGGCGCCAACCGATTACTTCTGCACGGTGAGTATCAAACCAGTCATTGACGAATTCCGAAACGGTCGGCTGCGTCATAGTCAGACTCTCCTTGATACTCACGGCGCCCATGAATCTGGTGGGCAGAAGATTTCTTCTTCTCCGCGCAATTCTACAACTAGACAGTGCGGTTCATAAATTGCACATGCTGTATGTGGCGACAGCCAGTGTTTTTTAAGGAATTTAAGACGGCTTAGTATCCCCTATTCGGCACCATCACGCGGTTTTATTGATAGCTCTCCTGACGCCTTTGGCCTTCTTCGCTTTCACCTCACCACGTTTGTAATCGGTGTATTCCCGCGAAAATGGCTCAAGACCTTCAAGATGCGCAGCCAAATGGGATTCGATTTCTCCTTCTTTATCACCTGCTTTGCCTGCTTGAATTCGCATCAACGCTGCTCGTGTGCCGGTGGTTGTGCAGATGGAACTGACATTCTCACCTGACTCTGGCAGCAATAGTGATGGCGGTACTTCCAGCGCCAATGCCAGTTTGTACACCGTTGATAACGCTGGGTCAGCGCTGGTCCCCGAGTTGTTTTCATTGCGTTCTAGATTGCAGACTTGTGTTCGTGACAGCCCCGAAATCTCCGCCAGAACTTGCTGCGTAATTCCCCGAATACGTCGAATCCTCTTGAGATTCTGCGCAAACGTAAATCCATAACTTGCCCATAGCAAACGCTCAACGCTTACGGCCATGGACCTCACCCCCAAGGTATGCCGTGCCAAATAGTGGGTATTCAGCATTTTGAATACTTCAAATAAATATGAAAAAAGACGCCAGCGATTCCCCCGAATCTCTGACGTCTGTGAGCTTAATCGAGCTCTAGAAATCTTTCCACGTTTTTATTGTCACACTTATGAAGACCTCAATGCTTACAGGGCTTACAGGTCGATGTTGCGTGGACCGTACAGGCGGTCACCAGCATCACCAAGGCCTGGAATGATATAGGCGTTTTCATCAAGTGCCGGGTCAACACATGCGGTGACTAGGCGAACCGGGTATCCGGACTCTGCCAAAGCGTCAACGCCTGGCTGTGCGGAAATCAAGCAAATGGCAACAATGTCGGTTGCGCCGCGGTCAACCAGCAGCTTCAACGAGTGCAGCAAGGAACCACCGGTAGCCAACATTGGGTCGACCAGGAATACGGTGCGGCCACTCAAATCTTCTGGCAGCGCTTCCAAATAAGGAACTGGCTCGTGGGTTTCTTCATTGCGAGCCATGCCGATGAATCCAACCTGTGCATCAGGAATCATCGACAAAGCTGGGTCAATCATGCCCAAGCCAGCGCGAATAATCGGCACAATGATTGGCGGGTCCAGCAAGCGGGTGCCGTCAGCGACAGCAACAGGGGTCTTGCATTCGAAGTGCTCAACGGGCAGATCGCGGGATGCTTCGTACACCAACATCGCACCCAAATCGGCCAATGCTGCACGGAAGGAAGCGTTGTCGCTGCGCTCATCGCGCATCAAAGTTAGGCGGGAGGTTGCAAGAGGATGGTCTACTACGTGGATGTCCATAAGCTACATCGTAAATCATCTACGGAACCATTCTTATATTTGCGCAGTCTTAATTGAGTATGAACCCGCTTAGCACTTTTGAAGTCGACCCAGAACACACTCGTTCCCTTGCTCGCGACCTGGATGAGGCCTCGCAGTTCCACGCGCCTGAACAGGCTGCATTGCCAGAAAATCCCACGGTCGTGGACTTTGTAAACATTCTCAATCAAGCAATAACCAACCTCACGGCGCGCTCAGAACAGCTTCACGCAGATACGGCACACATTGCGCGCGCAGGCTTTGCACTTGCCGATGCCGCCGAGGCGACCGATAACGCAGCAGGCCAAGCATTCAATGGATTTCAGGTGAGTTAGTCATGCAGATCATTACGGAAGCAATCTCTAAAGTCTCTCAGCTCAAGCCACCGGAACTGCCTCAGTTCAAGCTCGTTAATGCACCTGATATCTCTGCTGTGCAGCCGCTGGCGCAGATTGCTGGTGCCGATCCTTCCAAGATCCTTGATGCGGTCGGGGTTCTAGAAAAAGACCAAGGAACAATCCGTGAGGTTGCTTCACAAGCCGCAGGACTGATTGGCAACTGCGCGCGTGACCTCATCGGCTTAGTCATGGAACTTGGTACCCGTGCTGTGCCGATCGCACTGGGATTTGTGGTGCCTAACCCGGCAGCACGCCTGGCCGCAGAGACTGCACTGCGAGCTTTAGCGATGGAATATCTGGGGCGCGCGCTTTCTCGTGCGGGGCAGTTGGGGAATGAGCTTGGCTCGATTGCCGCACCGCTGGTGGAGATTACTTCTCGCACCGTTTCTTCGACCGTCGATGGCGGCAAGGCATCTTTGAATTCACTAGAAGCCACACCACAGCAAGCAGCACTTGCGCCGGCCGGGCAGTCCACCGCCAGCACCAAAGAAGCTGGGGTGACAACAATGTCTTTGGAAGAGCCAGCCCCTTCCCTATCGTCGTCTTCTGCGTCTGGTTCTTCTGACCGTTCTGCGGCTGGCGCGAAGGCAGTTGATACCGCGTTGTCGATGGTGGGAACACCCTATGCTTGGGGCGGGACCTCGCCTAACGGCTTTGATTGTTCCGGCCTTACGCAATATGCCTACCGTGATGCAGGCGTGGAACTCCCGCGCTTGGCAGAGGAACAAACCGTGGGCCAACAAGTATCCGCAGATGAACTAGTTAAGGGCGATTTGGTGGTCTGGAATGGACACGTTGCCATGTATGCCGGTGATGGGCAGATTGTGGAAGCCGGGGATCCGGTTCAGGTTAATCCTTTGAGGACCTCCAACATGGGGATGGAATTCAAGGGCTTCTGGCGTCCGACTGCATAGGGTTTGGGTAGAATTGTTGGCCATGAGCTCACGCGCGATTGTTCCAATTAAAATTTCTTTAACTGAAGGCGACTTTTACACCCTCTGGGCACCGAAATGGCGCCAGCAGGGTACTGAGTGGCAGGCCCTTCTTGGTGATGATGATTCCGTCTTGGGGTTCCGCACCGAGGCTGAGCTCTTGACCTTTATTGAGTCCAATGAACGCCACGACCTGATTGATCATCCAGAGTGGGAGGAGTTCAATAAGGGCGCTGCGCACCGCGTCAGCCCAGACAAGCGTGATGTCTATGACCTCATCGGGGTACCTGAGAACTTGGCTGGACGCCCCAGCCACGAGAACATCTCCGCGGTTGCCCGCAACTTTGAGATGGCTGAAGTTATTGCTTCGGTAACTGGCTCTCAGCACACCAGCATCTTCTTTGCCAGCCACTCCATTCTGCGCAATGCTTCCCGCGGCCTCGACCACTTCTCTGGTGACCAGGGACTGCAGGAATGGACCGCTATCGGTCGCGTCATCTTGTCCAACTGGCAGGGTGTTATCGAAGACCTTGATGACCAGGTTCGTATCGTGCCATCCAATGAACTGGATGAAACAACTGTCACCGCAAACGCTTCCAAGATTTCAGCAGCAAAGCAGGCAGCTGAGGAAAAGAAAAAGAAGCAAGAAGAACAGCGCAAGGAACAAAAAGAAGCCGCTGATCCATATGACGGCTCCGTGTGGGCTGCTGCCGGCATCGACCCGGTAAAGATCACCGTAGATTCTCGCTCGGTGTACACACTGCGCACCTACCTGGGTGAATCCCCTGTGTTCTTGGGCAAGTGGGGCGAAATTTACACTTTCCCATCCTCCAAACAGCTTCTGCGCTGGATGATGGAAAATGATGACCACGACATGGCACGGGTTGCCACCTGGGAAGACCTAGTTACCGCCGCGAATGCTGGTGAGCTGGAATTCACCGTGCACCCAGATAATCAGTATTCCTTCAACGGCATTGTCCGTGACATCACCAAAGGCCCAGAAGCCGTTGATACGGACCAAATGAGCCGCTGCTACGAAATATGCGCGGATGCAGCCGACTGGGCAGGAGACGACTCCATCAACTCATTCATGTTGGCAAACCCACGCTTCCAGGACTACCTGGGCTACATGCTCGGTTCTACTGAGACCGCTGGCTATGTTCCATCCAAGCCTTTCAACGACCACGCTGAAGCGTGGAAGGGACTCGAAGAAATGCTGACCAAGCGCTTCTCCAAGTTCTAATCAGAAGTTCCAGGATTGGTTTTTACAAGCACGCCGCGCATGGCCTCGATGAGGTCAGCGTGGCGTTTCTTTGTGGTCAGAGCCTCCGGAACAATGTGTTCAAAGCCATGGAACGCGCCTTCATAAACAACGAAGTCTACGTCTATACCGGCTGATTCAAGCCGCTCGGCAAATTCTTGTGATTCATCAAAGAACAAGTCCAAGCTGCCCACGCCAATCCAGGTTGGTGGCATACCTGTGAAGTCTTCGCGGTAAAACGGTGAGGCATATTCTGGCAGCTCCGCATCAAGGTGGTCTGGGCCAAGATACATCTTCCAAGCTTCATTGTTCAGCCCTTCCGTCCAGATGAACTTTCCTCGCGCGTGTGGTCCCACGGCATCATCCATGGCTTCAACTTTGAGCTCCGTGCGGTGATCCAGCATCGGATAAACCAGTCCTTGGAATGCAACGGGATGGCCCTCATCAATTGCGCGCTGGACAATTCCTGCGGCTAAACCACCACCGGCGCTATCCCCGCACACGGCAATGCGGTCGGGATCAATGCCGAGTTCGGCTGCATTGTCTTGCATCCAGCGCAGCGCCGCGTAGCAATCATCAAAATCAGCCGGGAACCGGTGTTGTGGCGCCTTGCGGTACGCCGGTGCAATGACCACCATGTCCAGCTCATTGGCAACCCGCGCGTTCGCTGAATCATAGACATTGACAATGCCACCGACATGCCCGCCACCGTGGATCCACAACATCGCTGGGCGAGGTTCGCCTTCGTCCCCGCCCTGCTCCGGGGTATCCGGGAGAAACTTTCGTGCATAGAACGGGTGCCCGTCATCGGGGCTTTCACCCTTGATATCGGAAATAGCGCCTTCACCGTCAAACTTGGTCGGCATACCTTTATCCGAAGCTTTGTTTAACAGCCGCAGCAAGGCGGTGCTTGGAACCAGTTCTAAAGGCAGTTCAAGGATCTGCGAGCGCAAATCCGGAGCGACTTTCTCAATTAACTTCTGGCGCTGCTTGGTGTATCGGTTGCCCGCAATAGCGGCCGCGCCAAGGGTGATTCCGCTGAGCGTGAGAATGCTTAACGCAGCTTTAGCCTTCCAGCCACGTGCGTTGGCTAAGTTATTTGCTGACATGTTCCGAGTCTACTGAGCAAACAAGTGTTTATGCAGTGCCTGCGTGAGCTCCTCAATGAGCTGCTTCGAAGCCTTCGCCCTCGGCGCGAGATGATCAAAGCCATGATAAGCCCCGCGGAAAGTGCGAAACTCCACCTCTACCCCAGCGTCATCGAGGCGTCGCGCAAAGGCCTCAGCTTCGTCATAGAACAAGTCCAAGTCACCAATCCCAATCCAGGTTGGTGGTGTTCCTGCAAGGTCCGCGCGGTGCAACGGCGAAGCATAAGGAGCAAGCTCTCTATCCGCGTGGTCTTGCCCCAAATAGAGATTCCACGCTGCAGCATTGGAACCGGCCGTCCAGATAAGCTGCCCGCGTGCCGTTGGCTTCCGCTCTGATTCCGCAGCAACAGCGTCGTCGAGATTCAGCCCGCCGCGGTGATCCAACATCGGATAGACCAGACCTTGGAATGCCACCGGATTGCCGTCATCAATGGCACGCTGAATCACGCCTGCTGCCAATCCACCGCCGGCACTATCCCCACATACCGCGATACGCTGAGGGTCTATTCCGAGGTCTTTGGCGTTTTCTTGCACCCACCGCAGCACCGCATAGCAATCATCCAAGTCCGCTGGGAATGGTGCTTTATTGGCCTTGCGGTACGACGGGGCGAAGATCTTGATGCCTAAGTCATCGGCGATCTGCGCATTTTGTGGATCATAGAAACCCGGTGTTCCAATCAGGTGCCCACCACCATGCGTCCACACCATTGCCGGACGAAGCTCAGAGTGGTTCCCTTTGGCATCGGCAAGCCGCCGCGGCACAATCTGCCGGGCGCTAAAAGGATACCCGTCATCTGGGTTGTGGCCCTCAATAACCTGGATATCCACATCACGGTCAGTATCGCGAATCGCATCAATGCGGGAGACAATTCCCAGGATGAAAAGCATCAACGCCGGCGGCACCAGATGGTTGGGAAGATACAACGCCGGGGTGCGCAGCTCCTCAGAAACTTGCGCAAGATATGGCTTCCGGCCGTTGACATATGACCGCAAGCCGATGCCGATGAGTCCACCGACAAGCCCCGTTAGGGCAACAGCACTAATCGCTGCTGGCCTCGTGAACTTATCCCTGTGCGGCTTCGTCATCGGCTGTGTTTACCTTCTAAGACTGCGTTTTTAAGGTCTGACCCGCAGCCCTAATCCTCGTCTGAGTCTCCGGCGTCTTCGGCATCAAAGTCGGCAGCGTCTTCTGCGAACTCCGCATCAGAAAGCCCTTCATAGGCCGGCAAGATAACGGACTCAATGATGTGCTGGCGATGTTCTTGAGTGGTGAAGCTGTTTTGAATAGCTGCCACGGTCAGCTCAAAGAACTCCTCCAAGCCGTAGCCCAAGTCCTCATTGAGGGAAATGAACTGCTGGGTCAGCGCGGTAGTGCCCACAGCGCAGGTAAAGCCCAGCTGCTGAAGCAAAGGTAATGGGTGATCTGCCAGGGAATCGACATCACCATTGGCAATATCTTCATCCGGATTGGTTTCCACGGCAATATGGCGGTCACGAATCCAGCTGGTCATCTTACCCGGCTCAATGCCTTCAACTGTTGCCGCGAAGTCATCGATGATGTCCACACCAACCGCCACGCGGGTGGCACCTGCTTTCACGCCAGCTTCAACATCTTCAAAGCCACCTTCAACCACAACTGGGACAAAATTATCCTGCAGCTTCTTCAGCACACCCACATGCGCGGCAGTGTTCTCACCAACAAGCGCAAAGCCCACGACGTCCTCATGGGAGATAGCGGCATCAGCAATTTCGGCCACGTTTGCTGCCTCAGTATTCGCGGTGAGGATAATGCGCGCATCCACCTTGTGCGCTTGAATGGCGGCGGTGGCCTGGGAAATGGCATCGGCAAGCGATGCATCATTAAGCGAATCTGCGAAATCAGCCGGATTCAACCGCAACTCGGCATAGATCACACCGTTGGTATCAAGTTCATTCAAAGTCGTGGAAACAGCATCAGCAACGCTGTGCCCTGCGGGGACAGCGGCGGACAGGACAATCTTGGGTAGGGAGGCGAAGATTTCTGCGGAGGAATCTTTGTTTTCAGGGCTAATTAAAGGCGCGTCATACATGCCAGCCATACTAAGCCGGAGCCTAAGATATTTCATACAATGAATGCCATTTCCAACTACACCTCTGCCCTAAATCAACGTGCCCAGCTCATTCAGGCACGGCGCCGCCGTTTTCTCACCGCGGTAGTTGCTAGTTCTTTAGCCGCAGCAACTTTATCCATGTCTGTTCCCGTTGTTTCGGCGCAAGACGTGGAGCCGACCGAACTTGATGGCATGGCCGCGCAGGGCGCTGTGGTTGAGCAAGGCCTTAGTGAAGTTTTTGATGGATTGTTAAATGACTCCGATGATCCCACTGGCCCCGAAGACGCTGAGGAGGCTGATGAAGCGGCGGAGTCTTCCACGCGTGCGGTAGCACCGAATACGGATTCCTGCCCGCAGGCCCTGCTGCCGCCGGAGCCGGTAACAACCTCTGAGGTAGTAGCCCCGGGCCAGGAATCCCCTGCTCCCCTACCGGAGGTACAAAGCACTGATTGTGGCGTGCACGCCCCGGAAGGTTTTGAGGTGGATGACGATGTACGGGCGGCGAGTTGGATCATCTCCGATTTGGACACCGGTGAAGTAGTCGCCGCGAAAGACCCACATGGGCGCTACCGCCCGGCGTCGATTCTCAAAGTGCTCATCGCGTTGGTGGCCATTGATGAGTTGGATTTGAAAAAGACAGTCACCGGCACTGATGAAGACGCCGCGATTGACGGCTCCGCAGTGGGCATTGGCCCCGGTGGGCGCTACACCATTGAGCAGCTCTTGCAGGGTCTAGTCATGGCGTCTGGCAATGATGCCGCGCACGCCTTGGCGCAGCAGCTAGGTGGCGATGAAGAGACTCTGAAAAAGATCAACCAGCTTGCCCTCGATTTGGGTGCGCGCTCCACGTTCGCTGCCAGCTACTCCGGCCTCGATGCACCCGGAATGTCCACCTCGGCCGCGGATATGGCTTTGTTGTACACCGCCGCTTTTGAAAACCCCACCTTTGCGCGCTTGGTGGGTACCGAAAGCGTGGAATTCCCCGGCTATGGCGATTTAGAAGGCTATGAGCTGTGGAATGACAACGGTCTGTTTATGAATGACCCGGATGGAATCGGCGGCAAGACTGGCTACACCGATGATGCGCACCATACGTTCGTTGGCGCTCTCGACCGCGATGGCCGCCGGTTGATAGCTGTCATCTTGGACACCACCGTGGACCACGGCCCTCGTGCTTGGCAACAAGCCCAGCTGCTGCTGAATGAAGCCTATGATGTGCCCGCCGGTGAAGGTGTCACCACGTTGGATGACATCAAGCTCGTGGGCATGGACGCCTCAGATACAGATGCAGAAATTTCTGACGATGAAGCCGCACACGCCGCCGACAACGCGCCCGAGGCAGCCGATGCACAGGCTGCTACCGAGGCCGCAGCAGCCGAAAGCCACAACCAACCAGGCTGGATTTCCTGGCTGATTGTGGCCGGTGTTGCCGCATTGGTTATTGCAGTTATTTCTTCTTTACTACTTCTGCGTCGGCCCAACGGTCATGGGCGCCACGCAGCTCATTAGCCGGATTGATGGTAAATGAGGTTGCAATAGCACCGATTAGTCCCACCGTCTGGCCGAGTCCTGGCACAATCAGGATGCTTCTAAACCACTGGCGCTTTATGGACTTTTCAATGCTGAGCTTTTCACCCGTATTCACATCACGCACGCGGTAGCCCAACATTAGTTTGGCTGGTGAGCCGCCGAATGCGACTTCGGTGCCGACAAACAGTACAGCCATCAAAATACCTGCGACAACGCCGGCAAACACCGAGTCACCTGCCACCAACGCCACTGGAATAATGGACAGCAAAAAGTAATCGATGAAAGCCATTCCCACCCGTGTACCGGAGGACGGGCGATCAGCTATAGATGGATTGACCGGTGCCTGGTACATGCCGTGGGTTTGCTGCGGGACTACCTGCTGGTGCTGATAATTTGGCTGCTGGTAAGGATTAAACGGTTGAGCATAAGGGCTAGCTTGCGGCTGTTGCGTTTGCGCATAAGGCGCCTGCTGCGGTTGCTGCTGCGCTGATTGTTGTGACTGCGGCTGCGCAAACTGCTGCGGCTGCTGCCGTTGCGGTCCCTGCTGGGGACGGCCCTGCGGGCTCGACCAACCGTGGGTCTGCTGCGGGGACTCACTGATATTCATGCGAGTAACTGGGTCAGGCCAAGTGCCGAAGTTGGCTAGGTGCTCCACCTCCGGCCAGGTAATCTTGCGGCCCGCGGCAATCGCATCATCGTAATGTTTGCGTACCTCAGGCTTGGACAAGATGGAATAGCACAGCTGAATCTCTTTGCGGCGAGGATCATTCGCCGTCACACCATGGCCTTCTAAGTCCGCGTCGCGCGCGGCCAGCAAAATTCCTAGCGCCGCGCATTCATCAGCGGCATCAAGCTTCATGTGCTTGTACAGATCGGGAGCAAAGCTGTGACTCATACGGCCAACTATAGCGTGAACACAGAACATCCAACAGGTTAGTTTTCGCACATGGGTGCGTACCCTAACCCCTACCCTGAGAGGCAGTCTCAGGGTAGGGATTGCCTGATAAGACAATCACACCATCAGATTGGAACTAAGTTACTTGCGGCGAAGCAGCGCTACAGCTCCCGCGCCAACTGCACCGATGGCGGCACCGATACCGAAGGTGGTGCCAGCGGATGGTCCCCGCGTGATTTCTTGGCGCACGCGGATAACAGCTGGTTCTGGAACTGGTGGTTCTTCCAATGCCAGTGATTCCTCGGTGGTTGCAGTCCAAGCGGAGACATACATAACCACGCGCCAGATCAGGTACATCATGACCATGAGAACAATGACTGGGCCAAAGACTGCGCCGGCAGGATTGCCGGTGGCTGAAGACATGATGATGGTGGACAGCTGCTTTATCAGCTCCAGCGCAATCGCACCCAGCAAAGCGCCCTTTGCGCCGGACTTCTTTGGCACCTTGGTGCGTGGCAGCACCACAATCATCCACCACATGACCAGGAAGTTAGCCAACAGACCAATAGCCAGACCGGCGGCAAGGAAAACCCAGCTCATGCCCGGGAAGTGGTCAATGCCCATCCAGTCAAAGATGCGTGGAATGATACCCGAGGTACCCAGGGCAGTCACGCCGAAGGCGACGATGAATGCCAACAGCAGACCAATCAGGCCAAGCAAGTCATTGATCTTTTTCACCAGGAAGTTGCCGCCGCCTTCATTGGCATCCAGGCCCCACATGGCAGAGATACCAATGCGCAGGTTGTTCATCCAGCCAAGGCCCGACCACAAGGTGGTCAAACCAGCCACACCGAACATGGCACCACGCTGATCGATGGCGGTGACCAGCAACTCATTGATGGTGTTGCCCAACTCGCCATCAACAGCATTAGTAATAGATTCCTGCACCTGCTGCATCAGGTCATCGCGGTTAGCCAGAACGGTTGCCACCACGGCGACCATGAGCATGAACAGCGGGAAGATGGCCAGCACCGAGTAGTAGGTAACACCGGCTGAGAACTGGTTACCGCCTTGGGCGGTGTACCGGTCCTGCATGCGCATCATGTGGTCGACAAAGTTTGAGCGTTCGCGGATTTTATCTACTGCACCCGGTTCGTCTTGGTGGGAGCGTTCAATTCCGTAGTCGTCGGTCCTTTTGCCGTTGGGTTTAGTGGCGGCAACCATCATCAAGGCCCTTTCTATGAAACGTTCAGCTGACTTTTATCTACACTAGACCCGATTTACCGGCGGCGCGCAGGAAGAAACCCAATCTTGTCATAAACGTTTTCAAGAAGAGGTGTTGCAATCTCGGTGGCCTTATCGGCGCCATCAGCAAGCAAGCGCTCAATTTCGCTGCGATCATCCATCAGTTCATCAAAGCGAGCCTTCAGCGGAGTAACGAATGCTTCCAGCGCATCGGCGGTATCCACCTTCAGCTGGCCATAGCCCAAACCGTCATAGCGCTCTACTAGCTTGTCAATGTTTTCTCCCGTCAACGCCGATTGGATCACCAACAGGTTAGACACACCTGGCTGATTAACGCGGTCAAAGTTCACAACACCCAAATCATCCGTGACAGCGGAACGAATACGCTTCGCAGATGTCTTTGGCGCATCCAACAAGTTGATCAGACCCTTTGGATTCGGACCAGACTTGGACATCTTCGCCGTTGGATCCTGCAAGTCATAAATCTTCGCAGCACCTTCTGGGATGTAGGCATCTGGCACGCGGAAGGTCTCACCGAAACGCGCGTTGAAACGCTCCGCCAGGTTGCGGGTGAGCTCCAAGTGCTGGCGCTGATCTTCACCAACAGGGACGAAGTGTGGCGAATACAGCAGGATATCTGCCGCCATCAGCACTGGGTAGGTAAACAAACCCACCGAGGTACGGTCCTGTCCGTGGCGCGCGGACTTGTCCTTGAACTGGGTCATGCGGCCGGCTTCACCGAAACCGGTCATGCACTGCAGCACCCACGTCAGCTCAGCGTGCGCTGGCACCTGGGACTGCACGAACAGCGTGGAACGCTGCGGGTCAATGCCCAAAGCAATCAGCTGTGCCGCACCAGCGATAGTGCGCTCCCGCAGTTCCGCCGGGTCCTGTTCCACGGTAATAGCGTGAAGATCAGGGATGAAGTAGAAGGCGTCAAAGCCATCCTGCAGATCAATCCACTGCTTCAATGCTCCGAGGTAGTTACCAAGGTGGTAGGAATCTGCGGTTGGCTGGATACCGGACAGGATTCGGTCACCTGGCTTCGGCGTAGCTGGGGTTGGGGTGGTTTCAGTCATGATTTATACCTTAATGTTTAGAGGTGTTCGGTGTCCTATATGGATCCAGGTGGCCCTTCATGCCTCGATTTTTACAAAACGAAGCGCCTTAGCCGGCGCACACAGTTTAAGTGTGCGTATCCGACCAAGGCGCTTTGGAAAGTGCGAAGAGAAGTTTAAGAAGCTTCTTAAGCTGTCTCTTAAATCTTGCGGCTCGTTGGTGAGTAGACGTCAAGGGTGGTTGCCCAGCCAGCGACTAGGAACGCGCCACCTGCAGACATAACGATCAACGGAGCAAGGAAAGCGAAGGACGGACCAACGATGGTCCACCACCAGATACCTACGACGAGGCCAATGATTCCCAGGACGTAGTAAATAATTGCTTGAGTCATGCGGTCTACTCCATTGCTTAAATGACGGTAGCGACGTGAATCAGGTTAAAGCCAGCTTCACCAAATATTGTTCACAGGTAGCTTATCACTCACGGGCTAAAAGATTAAGATTTGGAGGCTTTATACTCACCCCCAAACCCGGTTAGTGGTCTTCCTAGTTGTACTCCACCATCAGTGGTGAGTGATCCGACCAGCGCTCTTCCACGCTTGGCGCCTTTTCCACCCAGCTGCGTTGTGCGCGCTGCAGCATGGAATCAGTTGCTGCTTGGTAGTCAATGCGCCACCCTGCATCATTGTTGAAGGCTTGTCCGCGGTAGGTCCACCACGTGTACGGACCGTCAGCGTCCGGCGCCAAGCGGCGGGCGACGTCGAACCACTTCGGTTCTTCGGCTGCTTTCCATTCCGTCTTGGTTTCATATTCAACGGTGCCCAGCCAGTCGCCTAAGCCCTTCTTGATCTGTGGCTCAGCATCAGGGAATGCTCCGAAGACGTGATCCATGAATGCGCGTTCTTCTGGCAAGTGGCCAGACTGCTTTTCATTGGGCTTATTGTTCTTCAGATCCTGCGCGCGGTGGCAGATATTCCAGTCGCCGCCGATAACCATGTCTGGGTACTGCTTTGCGCGCTCATCCAAAATATCTGCGAATTCATCGAGGAAGTTGTACTTCTCATCCAGTTTCGGCGACTTCACATCACCAGAAGGCAGATACAGCGATGCCACACGCACACCAGCGGTGGTTGCTTCAATCCAGCGTCCCGCTTCCAAGAAGGAACCAAAACCGGTTTCCACATCAGTCAATGGGGTGCGGGACAAAATACCCACGCCGGCACGGCCCTTCGCGCCTGGGGTCAGCGCATCAGCCATGGCCAGATGCCACCCTGCTTCCAAAGCTGGCTTGAGCGCTGATTCAGTCTGAGCAGGATTGGCGCGCACTTCCTGCATGAGAACAATGTCAGCGCTGGTTTCTTGCAACCACGCATTCATTCCGGGGTTGAGTTCATTGCGCTGCTTACATGCGGCGCGAATGCCGTTGACGTTGACCGAAGCAATAGTTAAAGACATGCCCAACAGTCTAACTATTGTTCGGCTACTACCCCCCTATCAGCTCTACGCAGGGCTTATCCAACTACAGTCACCGCAGAATCACCGCAGACTCACCGCGGAGGCATCATGAAGCAAGTGCTATTTCTTCACGAACTGCGCGCCGATCCAGATGAGGATCGCAGCAGCAGAAAGAACTGCACCAGCCAGCGCTGGGGAAGCATAACCCATGCCTGCACCAACCACGAGACCGCCGATGGCCGCGCCAGCAGCATTGGCCAGGTTGAGTGCTGAGTGGTTCAACGATGCCGCAAGCGTTTGTGCATCCCCAGCCACATCCATCAGACGGATTTGCAAGCTTGGCGTTAGTGAAGCGCCGAAGAAACCAATCAAGCCGAAGTTGATGGTTCCAAGAATTGGGTTCTGTGAGGTAAAGAAGAAGGCCACCAGAATCAGGGAAATGGCTACGAGTGAGAACAGAATGCCCTTTTCCAAGTTGCGGTCAGCCAACCAGCCGCCAAAGTAATTACCGGCAACATTGCCAATCCCGTAGACCATCAGCACCAACCACATGAGGCTTTCTGCCATCCCGGCGCGCTCCGTCATGGTCCACGTGATGTAGGTGTAGACGGCAAACATGCCGCCGAAACCAATCGCGCCCATGGCTAGGGAAAGCCACACCTGTGGGCGTGCGAATGCCCCGAGCTCAGTTTTGACTGATGTTGCTGGCATGCGCGTCATGTGCGGCATAAATACCCACAATCCGGCGAGCGTCACGATGCCAACTGCAACAACTAGCACGTAGGCTGCCTCCCAGCCCAGTGCGGAACCAAGCGCTTGGGCGGCGGGAACACCAAGGACGGTGGCAACGGAAAGCCCCATGCCCACCATCGCCACGGCTTTGCCGCGTGAACCAGCTGGCGCCATGGACGCAGCCGAGAGACCAGCAACGGAGAAATAAGCGCCGTGCGGAAGTCCGGCGATGAAACGCGCAACCATCAAAACCGTGTAGTTCTCAGCAAAAACGCCCAGTCCATTGCCGATGATGAAAGCTGCCATCAAGATAATGAGCAAGCGCCGGCGCGGGATCCTGCCGGTAACCGCTGTAATCAATGGCGCACCAACCACCACGCCGAGCGCGTAGGCGGAGATAATGTGGCTGGCTTGCCCTTCGGAAATACCGAGGTCCCCAGAAATCATGGGCAAAAGACCCATGGAGACAAACTCCGTGGTGCCAATGGCGAATCCGCCCATGGCTAGAACAAACACAACAAGCATGCGTCGCGTATTAGAAATATTGGTCTGCAGCGGACGCGGATGACGCTTGATTCGCGCGCGGCGAGACGCTTCAGTGGAAGAAGTATCTCCCACTGAGGCTCCATCCTTAGTAGGATCAGCAGATACGCCCAAAGGGTTAGCTATGTGCCTGCTATCACTCTGGGAATTTTGTCCTTCATTTTCGCCATCAATCCGCTTGTCATTCACTCGGGCAACCTTACCCAACACGATAAGAAACTCGCACGTCAAGTGATATATCAAGAAAACTACTTGACACTGTGCATCACACCACGAATGATGGGTGAATCTGAGTTATAGGTTTCGCCTTCTTAAATCCTTAGCGAAACCGTATTGACAAGGGCATATGTGTGCGGATTAACATAGGTAAGCCTTAGACAATTTAAGGTAGGCTCGCCTGCCTGATCACGTGGAGGACCACACACCGTGCATACATCCAAACTTGTTCGACTCACCGCTGTTTCCGCTATCGCTGCGCTTGCTTTGACTGCTTGCTCCGACAGTGAAAGCACTGACTCTGCGGCAAACTCTGATTCGTCTGCTGCATCCGAATCTGCAGACGAATCCGGTTCCGATTCTGAGTCCAGCAACCCTGCTGATGAATCTCAGTTCCCAGTCACCGTTGAACACGCACTCGGTGAAACCGTCATCGGAGAAAAGCCTGAGCGCGTTGCCACTGTTGGTTGGGCAAACCACGAGGTTCCACTGTCCTTCGGTATTGTTCCAGTCGGCATGTCCAAGTCCACCTGGGGCGATGATGATGACAATGGCATCATGCCATGGACCGAAGACAAGCTGGAAGAGCTCGGCGCTGAAGAGCCAGTTCTCTTCGACGAAACTGACGGCATCCCATTCGAGCAGGTTGCGGACACTCAGCCTGACGTCATCTTGGCAGCATATTCTGGTCTGACCCAGGAAGACTATGACACCTTGTCTCAGATTGCTCCAGTCGTGGCATACCCAGACAAGCCATGGACCACTTCTGCATATGACATGGTTTCCCTCGACGCAGCTGGCCTTGGCCTGTCTGCTGAGGCAGAAGAGCTCAACGCTGACCTGAAGAAGCAGGTTGAAGAGGCAATGGCGCAGTACCCAGAGTTGGAGGGCAAGAAGCCACTGTTCACCTCCTTCGGCGGTGCCAGCTCCGAGTCCCAGATTGGTTTCTACACCCTGGATGACCCACGTGCGGGCTTCCTGGAAGAAGCAGGTTTTGAGACCCCTGAAATTGTGAAGGAATACACCGGCAACTCCGATTCCTTCTGGGAAGAAGTTTCTGCGGAGAACCCAGAGCAATTCGAAGACGTTGACTTCTTCATCTCTTACTCTTCCGGCGATGAAGCTGCAGACCAGCAGGCGCTGGAGGATATGCAGGCTGATCCACTGATGAACAAAATCCCAGCTATTGCTGAAGGCCGCGTTGTCTTCCTCGAGGCCGGCCCACTGGGTGCTGCCGCTAACCCATCCCCACTGTCTATTCCATGGGGCATTGATGATTACTTCGCTGAGCTGAACACCGCGTTCGAAGCTGAGTAATAGATTCACCGAAGACCTGAAAGACTGTCAGAGGTATATCACGCAGTGTCAGTAAAGTCCGTTGATGTCCAAGAGCAAGCTAGCGCGAAACATTCGCGCACAGCCAACGAGCTTGCTGATGCCGCACTTGCATCCCAAGCCGGAGGCGCTGGTAAAAAGCGCCCCATTGGGATGTGTCTGGCTGTGTTTGTTGGTCTGCTCATCGCCCTCGCAATTGCTTGCATTGCGTCGGTGATGTTTGGCGTGCGCTCAATTTCGATTGAGGACGCAATAGCCGCCATTGGTGGCGCTACCGAAACAGCTGAACAGGCAGCTGCCAGCACCCGGTTGCCACGCACAGTGATGGCATTGCTCGTTGGTGCCGCCCTCGCAATGTCTGGTGCCACCCTGCAGGGAATCACCCGCAATCCATTGGCCGATCCCGGCATCTTTGGTGTGCTGTCTGGCGCTTCCCTCGCCGTGGTCACAGGTATTGCCTTCTTTGGGCTCTCACGCCCAATCCCCACGATGATCGCGGCGATGGCAGGTTCACTAGCTGCCGCAGTATTCGTGTACTTCGTCGGTTCATTGGGTCGCGGTGGCGCAACTCCGCTGAAGCTTGCACTGTCAGGCGCAGCGACCGCCGCAGCGGCCTCCAGCTTGGTTTCAGCTATTTTGCTGCCACGTGCTGATGTCATGGACCAGTTCCGTTTCTGGCAGATTGGTTCCGTCGGCGGCGCAAGCTGGACCGAGCTCGGTATGTCCTTGCCGTTCTTAGGAGTCGGCGTGCTCATTGTTTTGGGCTGCGCGCCGGGTCTCAACGCTCTTGCGCTTGGTGATGACGTCGCTACTGGCTTGGGCATCAAGGTCATGACCACACGCCTGGTAGCTGTTTTGGGCGCTGTCATGTTGTGTGGCACCGCCACCGCATTGGCAGGTCCCATCGCATTCGTTGGACTTATTGTTCCGCACCTTATCCGGCTGCTGTGCGGCACTGACCACCGGTGGCTTTTGCCACTAACAGGTCTTGCCGGCGCCTTGCTGCTTACTGCTGCTGACACCATCGGACGCGTTGTAACCCGCCCTTCCGAATTGGCCGTGGGCATTCTGGTTCCGCTTATCGGCGCACCACTGTTTATCTGGATTGTTCGCAACACCAAGGTGAGGGAGCTTTCCTAATGAGTACTTCAACCCAAGCAACCCCATCTAACGCTGCGGGTACTCCAACGAATACAACCGCTACCAAGCAGCTCGCGGCATCACTATCTGCCGCACGCAAGAAGCGTGGACGCCAGTACTGGTCACTCATCACCTTCCTGGCCGTGGCAGTTATCGCGGTCTGGTTTGTGTCGTTGATGATTGGTGAGACCTTCTACACCCCAGGCGATGTCTTCGCTGTCATCATGGGCGAAACCGTCCAAGGTGCAAGCTTTACCGTGGGGACGCTGCGCTTGCCGCGTGCCACGGTTGCCATCTTCGTGGGTCTCGCATTCGGTATCGCCGGTACGATTTTCCAGACCATGCTGCGCAACCAGCTGGCATCCCCTGACATCATTGGTATTTCTGCCAGTGCTTCTGCTGCTGGCGCTACCGGCATCATCATGTTTGGACTGGGTCAGACTGCTGTTTCCATGATGTCTACCGTGGCATCACTGGCCATAGCGATATTGATCTACTTGCTTTCCATTAAGTCTGGTTTTACCGGCACGCGCATGATCCTGATTGGTATTGGTTGTGCCGCCATCATGCAGGCGTGGACTTCCTATGTGCTCTCCCACGCGGCCGCCTGGGACCTTCCAACCGCAACCCGCTGGATTACAGGCTCGCTCAACACCATGACGTGGGAGCGTGGAATGCCCACTATCTTGGCCGTTGTCATCATTGCGCCAATCATGGTGGCCTGCGCACACCTATTGTCCATCCTCGGATTGGGCGATGACCTCGCGCGTGGTCTCGGTATCCGTTTGACGCTGACCCGCGTGGTGCTCTTCGTCGGCGCAGTTGTACTCATCGCGATTGCTACTGCCGCTACCGGCCCCGTTGCATTCGTGGCCTTTATGGCAGGACCTGTTGCATCCCGAATCTTCAAACCCGGATCCTCGTTGGTGCTTCCCGCCGGCTTAATCGGCGCACTGCTGGTCTTGGTCGCGGACTTAGCTGGCCAGTACCTGTTTGGTACCCGCTACCCCGTTGGTGTTGTCACCGGCGCAATCGGCGCACCGTTCCTTATTTATCTACTTACTCGATCGACGCGATAGGACATTCATGACTGCAACAGATGCAAGTGAGCAAACACCTCATGCGGATCAGTCCAACTCCACCGCATTGAGTGCCTCGGACGTTTCCGTCGGCTATGGCGAGCGTTCCGTTATTGAAAAGCTCAGCGTCGATATCAAACGCGGCGCAGTAACTTCTATCGTCGGGCCAAATGGCTGCGGCAAATCAACGCTGCTGCGCGCGATGTCGCGACTGCTTAATCCAAGCCACGGCGAAATTGTGCTGGATGGAAAATCCATCCAGGACATCCCCACCCGAAAGCTGGCAACCAAGCTTGGCCTTTTGCCGCAGACCCCCATCGCCCCGGATGGCATTGTGGTTGCGGACCTCGTCGGCCGTGGACGCACCCCACACCAGGGCGTGCTGGGACGCTGGAGCCAGCAAGATTATGACATCGTCGCTGAATCCCTAGAAACCACCGGCATTTCCGACTTGGCAGAACGCTCCATCGATGAACTATCCGGCGGGCAACGCCAGCGCGTTTGGATTGCAATGGCGCTCGCGCAGCGAACGGACACATTGCTTCTCGATGAACCAACCACATACTTAGACGTCAAGCACCAATTGGACGTTCTGGACTTGCTCACAGAACTCAACCGGGATCGCGGCACCACCATCGTCATGGTGCTGCATGACTTGAACTTGGCGGCGCGCTATTCCGACGAACTAGTTGCCGTATCCAATGGCAAAGTCTTCGCGCACGGACATCCACGCGAAGTCATCACCAAAGAAAACGTTAAATCCGTATTCGGAATTGATTCCGTCATTATCAATGACCCAGTTTCTGATCACCCGGCTGTCATGCCTATTGGCCGCCACCACCTAAGGAGTAAGTAGATTCTCAATGGCATTCTTCCCATTTACCGCAACCGTCAAGAACTCTGAACGAATCTCCCCCAACTTTCAGCGAGTCACCTTTACGGGGATCGATGACATGGGGCCGGCTGGTCACATCATGGACTTGCGCATCAAACTAGTCATTCCTGGTGAGTACGGTCTGCCAAAGATGACTGGTGAGGAGAATTGGTATGACGAGTGGAAGGCCATTGATCCAGAAAAGCGCGGTAGCATGCGCACCTACTCCATCCGTGAGCTTCGCCGCGGCAGCGAGCACGGCGAAGCCGAGCTAGACATTGACTTTGCACTTCACGGCGTAGGCACTCCTGACAGCGGACCGGCTGCCACCTGGGCGGTCGAAGCACAATCAGGTGACCAGCTGTATGTCGTTGCTCCGCAGAAGGAAGATGAATCTGGCCCAGGCATTGAATTCCAGCCTGGTGAAGCAAAAAATGTTGTCATCTTGGGTGATGAAACCGCGCTGCCAGCCATGCTGCGCATCGCCGACGAATGGCCTGCGGAACTTACCGGCACCATGTACTGCGAACTCGTTGATATCGCAGATGCCCCAAAGATTGGCTTCCCAGCGAATCTAACTGTGCATTGGGTGCCACGCGGCGAAGGCCACGCCTACGGCGACATGCTGGTGGAATCAGCAGCACGCCTGTTTGAGGTAGAAAACCCACGCGGCGCATTCACCCCACCTGTCCCGGCGTCTCCTTCTGATGCTGAGCAATCCCCGCTAATTTGGGAGACTCCTACTTACAGCTCCTTCGATGATGAAGAAGCACGAGCCGAGCCAACCTCGACTGTGGCCGAGCGCTACGCAGATACCTACTTCTGGATTGCCGGCGAATCCTCCATGGTCACAACCGTTCGCCGCATGTTGGTCAAGGGCGCTGGAATCTCCCGCCAGCAGGTTTCTTTCATGGGTTACTGGAAGAACGGTGTTAAGGCCCTCGGTTAAGAAACCAAGTAACAGGGTCAAAGCTTGATTTGTGAGCTGCACGTTGGAGAGAAACGTGCAGCTCACTTCCAGTTTTCACACCTGCGTATTTTTCACCGACGCATCGCATCAATGCTGTTGTATCACCGCGCGGGCCTCTTTTAGCGCCTGCAGGTGCAATAAGGGGTATCTATCCCCCAAAAGATACGGTGAACCGGTATTCTTGGTTGTTGAACGTTTTCCAAAACATTAATTTTTAGGAGAAACATGGCAAAGATCATCTGGACCCGTACTGACGAAGCACCATTGCTTGCGTCCTACTCTTTCAAGCCAATCGTTGAAGCTTTCGCTTCCGTTGCAGGCATCGAAGTAGAGACCGCAGATATTTCCCTGGCTGCTCGTATCTTGGCTCAGTTCCCAGAGACCAAGGTTCCAGACGCACTGTCTGAGCTCGGTGAGTTGGCTAAGACCCCAGAAGCGAACATCGTTAAGCTTCCAAATATTTCTGCATCTGAGGTTCAGCTGCGCAAGGCAATCGCCGAGCTGCAGGCTGCAGGCTTCGACCTGCCAGAGTACGACGACGCGAAGGATAAGTACGACGTAGCTAAGGGTTCCGCTGTGAACCCTGTCCTGCGTGAGGGCAACTCCGACCGTCGTGCGCCACAGGCAGTAAAGAACTTTGCCAAGGCAAACCCACACCGCATGGGTGCATGGTCCAAGGATTCCAAGACCAACGTTGCAACCATGGACGCAAACGACTTCCGCCACAATGAGAAGTCTGTCATCATCGAAGGTGATGACACCCTGACCATCAAGCACGTTGGCACCGACGGCGCTGAGACCGTTTTGTTGGACGGCCTGAAGGTCCTGGACAAGGAAGTTATTGACGGCACCTTCATCTCCTCCAAGGCTCTTGATGAGTTCTTGAAGGCTCAGGTTGCACGCGCAAAGGAAGAGGGCGTTCTCTTCTCCGCTCACCTGAAGGCCACCATGATGAAGGTCTCTGACCCAATCATCTTCGGCCACGTTGTTCGCGCATTCTTCGCAGACGTTTATGACAAGTACGGCGATCAGCTGCTCGAGGCTGGCCTCAACGGCGAGAACGGCCTGGGCGCAATCTACACCGGTCTGGACAAGCTGGAGAACGGCGCTGAAATCAAGGCTGCTTTCGAAGCTGCTCTGGAAAACGGCCCTGACCTGGCTATGGTTAACTCCAACAAGGGCATTACCAACCTGCACGTCCCATCGGATGTCATCATTGACGCTTCCATGCCAGCAATGATCCGTACCTCCGGCCACATGTGGAACAAGAACGATGAAGAGCAGGACACCCTCGCTGTCATCCCTGATTCCTCTTACGCTGGCGTGTACCAGGCTGTTATCGATGACTGCCGTGAGAACGGCGCATACGATCCAACCACCATGGGTACCTCCCCTAACGTTGGCCTGATGGCGCAGAAGGCTGAGGAGTACGGCTCCCACAACAAGACCTTCAAGATTGCTGCCGACGGCGAAGTTCAGGTTGTTAACTCCGCTGGTGATGTTCTGATTTCCCACAACGTTGAGGCAAACGACATCTGGCGTGCATGCCAGACCAAGGATGCTCCAATCCAGGACTGGGTCAAGCTGGCTGTTAACCGTGCTCGTCTGTCCGGCATGAAGACTGTCTTCTGGCTCGACACTGAGCGCGCACACGACCGCAACCTGATCGACTTGGTCAACAAGTACCTCGGCGACCACGACACTGAGGGTCTGGACATTGAAATCCTGTCCCCAGTTGAGGCAACCAAGGTCACCGTTGAGCGCATCCGTCGCGGCGAGGACACCATCTCTGTTACCGGTAACGTTCTGCGTGACTACAACACTGACCTCTTCCCAATTCTGGAGCTGGGCACCTCTGCAAAGATGCTGTCTGTTGTTCCTTTGATGGCTGGCGGCGGTCTGTTTGAGACCGGTGCTGGTGGCTCTGCTCCTAAGCACGTTGAGCAGGTTCAGGAAGAAAACCACCTGCGTTGGGACTCCCTGGGTGAGTTCCTGGCTCTGGCTGAGTCCTTCCGCCACGAGCAGCAGACTCACGGCAATGAGCGCGCGGGCGTTCTGGCCGCTGCACTCGACAACGCTACCGAGCGTTTGCTGACTGACGGTTACTCCCCTTCCCGCAAGGTCAAGGAAATTGATAACCGCGGTTCCCACCTGTACTTGGCAGCGTTCTGGGCTGAGGAGTTGGCTAAGCAGACCGATGACGCTGAGTTGGCTGAGGGCTTCAAGGAGTTCTCCGCGAAGCTCAATGAGAACCTGGACGCTATTGCTCAGGAGCTCATTGACATCCAGGGCCAGCCTGCAGACTTGGGCGGCTACTACTGGCCAAACGAGGACAAGACCACCGACGTTATGCGTCCTTCCTCCGTTTACAACGAGATTCTCGAGTCTCTGAAGAAGTAGTTCTTCTTAAGACCTAACAAGCCCTCTTAGCCCCTTTTCATCGGGGTTGAGAGGGCTTTGTCGTGCCGTCAGCTTTTAGTTTTGTTTTAAACCCACATAATCAGCTGTCGTTGAGGGGTAGATTGGTCACTTATGGCTAACCCACTACTTATCTCGTCTCAATTGCCGTATCAGCTCCCACCTTTTGCTGAGATTCGCGTTGAGCATTACCGTCCTGCGTTTACTGAGTCGCTCTCCCGTCATAATGCGGAGATTGCTGCGATTGTTGATAACTCTGACTCGCCGACATGGGTCAATACCGTTGAGGCACTGGAGCGTTCCGGCCGTGACTTGGAGCGGGTCATGTCGGTCTTCGGGAATCTTTCTGGCACCGATATCACGGATGAAATGGAAGAGATTGCTGCGGATATTTATCCGGAGCTGTCGGCACACATGGATGCGATTTATCAGAATGAAAAGCTCTATGAGCGTTTGAAGTCGGTGGAAGCACCGGAGGATACTGAATCCCAGCGCTTGCATGATCATCTGCTTCGTACATTCAAGCGCAAGGGCGCGGAGCTTTCCGCCGATGACAAGCAGCGCTTGTCGGAGATAAACCAGCGTTTGTCCACGTTGTCTGAGGATTTTGGCCGCAATTTGATGGCGGATACTCTTGCCCGCGCGGTGCGTTTTGAGGATGCGGAGGAGCTTAAGGGTTTGCCGCAGGATCGCATCGACGTCGCCGCCGCTTATGCCAAGGAGCTGGGCGAAGAGGGATTCGTCTTCCCGCTGGAGTTGCCGTCGGTGCAGTCAGAGCAGCAGCGCCTCGCCCGTCCTGAGGCACGTGCAGCGTTGTATGAGGCAGCACGTCTGCGCGGTACGGAATCCAACTCGGCCACGTTGGTGGAGATGGCTCAGTTGCGCGCAGAAAGTGCCCGTCTGTTGAGGTTTGATACCCATGCGGATTATGTGATTGCGGAGGAAACCGCCAAGGAGGCATCGGCGGTTAATGACATGTTGCGCGATCTGGTCCCGGCGATTAACGCGAATGCGGCTGGTGAGCACAAGATTCTGGCAGAGGAAGCTGAACTCAACGGCGAGAGCTTCACCGCTGCTGATTGGCCATATTGGGAGGCCAAGGTGCGCCAGCGTGATTTCGCATTGGATGATAATGAGCTGCGTAAGTACTTTCCGTTGGATGCAGTGCTTGTCGATGGTGTCTTTGCCGCCGCCCATCGCCTCTACGGCATCACGGTCATTCCACGTGATGACTTGGACGGATACGCCGAGGGCGTGCGCGTGTGGGAGGTCTTCGATGATGGCCAGGAACACAAGCTCAACACCGGTATCGGTTTGTTCCTAACGGATTACTTTGGCCGTCCGACTAAGCGCGGTGGCGCGTGGATGTCGACGTTCATGGAGCAGTCGCACCTGCTGGATACGCGTCCGATTGTCATCAACGTCATGGGCATCGCACGCCCGGCGGATGGTTCGACTCCATTGCTGAGTTTGGATGAGCTGCACACGGTCTTCCACGAGTTTGGCCACGCGTTGCACGGCTTGCTTTCCGATGTCCGCTACCCCACCTTCTCCGGCACGAACGTACCACGTGACTGGGTGGAATTCCCCTCGCAGATTAATGAGAACTGGGCACTGGATCCATCGTTGGTGAAAAACTACGCGCGCCACGTGGAGACGGGCGAGGTTATCCCCGATGAGTTGCTGAAAGCTGTGTCGAAGGCCTCGCAGTTCGGCCAGGGTTTTGCCACAGCCGAATACGTCGCGGCATCCATCATTGACCTGGCGTGGCACTCGCTCACTCCAGAAGTGGCTGCGAAGCTGGATTCCACGCCTGAGGCAATCGCCGAGTTCGAGCAGGCCGCGCTCGCCGCCGCTGGCATGGACACCGACGCTATCGCACCGCGATACCGGTCAACCTATTTCCAGCACATCTTCGCTGGCGGCTACTCCGCGGGCTACTACTCCTACCTGTGGGCAGAGGCTCTCGATGCCGACGGCTTCGAATGGTTCCGCGAGAATCACGCCGCCACGCCTGCCGATGACACCACCGCCGCTACCGACACCGCAGCCGCTGACTCCGCTGCCAAAGTCAGCGATGACGCAGCCCGGCGCGCGGGCCAGCAGTTCCGCGACCTCATCTTGTCCACCGGCGCTTCGCGTGACTTCTCCGAGGTCTACGCCAAGCTCCGCGGCCGCGACAAGGACCTGACCCCGCTGCTTGTTCGTCGCGGACTCAACACCCCAAGCGCAAGCTAGGTGCGCTTGCTGGCTCGCTATCTAATTAGCGAGCCTCAGGTTTCCGCGCCTTACGAGCATCCATGGTCATTCCCGCGGCTATGGTTCTCAGCCATTCATCGCTCCCAGCTTGTTCTCGCCTCACAATTGTTTCCATTTGTTTGTGTATTGGGGAATACGACTCCGGGTTCCGGATCATGATTACAACACCAACGCGCGCCGAATACGCGTCACCATCAATTTGCCCCGCTGACCAGTATGAGTCGGTTGCAGCAATAAACCAGTTCCCGGCAATCGCCATCATTGTGTAGATCTTCTGCTGTTCTTCGCCGTCGCCATCGCGCACGCTCCTGATGAGCTCAACGGGAAAATCGCCTTCTCCGTTTTCAATACGCTTGCGGTCTTCTGCAGACAGTGTTGCAAGTGCTTTTGGAACTTCATTTTCTATAAATTCATCCGCAAGAAACTTGCCCGCACTTTCAAACCTGTATATCGACATCGGCTTCCCCCCCTCAGTTCTCATGTGACTATTGTGCGGCCCAACGTATCATCCTGAGCAAAATGTTTCCATGGCGGGATCTTTGGAGGCTCCCAGAAAGCACAAAGCGGAGACCATCCAGATTCGGATGGTCTCCGCTGTCGCTCTACTCCCTTATCAGAGACGCTAGAGACGAGAGCTTGAAGCGTAAGCTTGACGCTTTAGCGCTTAAGCCTTGTCAAGGTGTGCACGTACGAACCACTGGAACTTCTCGAGCTCCGCAGACTGTGCGATGAAGATGTCTTCGGTGATTGGATCGATATCGCCAGAGACCTTCAAGGACTCACGAACGTTTTCGATGACGGTGGTGTACAAATCGTCGATAGCCGCGAGGTGGTCTTGGGTGTTAGCGCGGTTGAGGTCGTACTTCAAAGCAGTACGGTCTTCAGCCTGAGCCTTTGGAGTACCCAGTGGCTCAAAGCCAAGGGTGGATACTCGTTCAGCGACTTCGTCTGCGTAGCCGCGAACCAGTTCAATTTGTGGGTCGAGCATCTCATGAACAGCAATGAAGTTTGGTCCCACAACGTTCCAGTGGGCGTGCTTCAAAATCAAATGCAGGTCGTTGTAATCATTCAGACGGGCCTGCAGCTCTTCAGAGAGCTTCTTAGAATCAACATCGGACAAACCAGGAACAGTGTACTGAGTCATGGCTCCATTATATCCCCGAACCAGATTTATTGCATGCCTTTTTGCCGCATTTATGCAGGTCAGAACTAAGGTTAGCCTCAGTACCCGTTCCTGGGTTACACCACGGAAAACAGGTTTTTATCTAGGCTAGTGATATGAAACTCACACTCCATGGGCACTCTTGCGCTTCCGTTTCAACCGACCAGGGAGTCTTCGTTATTGATCCTGGTCCGGCATCAAACCTTTCCATCTTGGCATCGGCAGACGCGGTGCTTCTCACCCACTCACATCCAGACCACGTTGATGCTGAAACCGTGAAGGCATCAGGCTTGCCAGTCTGGGGCCCAGCGGATGCGGTTGGTCTGATTGGCGAGGGCACAGTTCTTCGCCCAGGCGAAAACTTTGAGCTTTTAGGCACCACCATCCATGCCGTGGGCGGCCTGCACCACGAAGTTCACCCACGCATGCCGCGTCCAGTGAATCTTGGCTATTACTTCAACGGCGTGCTCCACCCCGGCGATCAGTACATCAAGGGCTTGCACAACGTCGAAGTACTGCTGCTTCCAATCTCTGCCCCATGGGTGAAGAACTCTGAAGCCGCGGCCTACGCTCGCACTGTCTCTGCCACCCGCACCATCCCGATCCACGATGGCGTTCTCAGCAAGTTCGGCCGCACACTCTATGACAACGTCATGGTCAAGATGAAGGTTCCGGGCTACGCCCGCTTGGAAGAAGGAACCCCCCTGGATCTTTCCCAGCCCCTAGAATTGGACGCATGACACAGCCCAGCAGCCAAGCATCACCTGCCGATAACGTGCGCGACTTCGACATTGTTGTCTTCGGCGCCACCAGCTTCGTTGGGAAGCTGACCGCGCACTATCTGGCTGAGAATCACCCGGAGCTGGCCATCGCGGTTGCTGGCCGTAATGAGTCGAAGCTGCAAGAGCTCATCTCCGCAACTGAGATTGCTATGCCGATTCTGGTTGCGGATGCCTCAGATATCGATGAGATGCACGAGTTGGCTTCCCGCACGACGGTGCTCATTTCCACGGTTGGGCCATATACGTACTACGGCGACAAAGTTGTTGAAGCCTGCGTAGAAAATGGAACGCACTATGTTGATCTGTGCGGCGAGGCGCTGTTTATCCGCCGCAACATCGACAATTGGCATGAGAAAGCACAGGAAACCGGCGCGAAGATTGTCCATTCCTGCGGATTCGACTCCGTCCCCTCAGATATGGGCATGTTCCATCTACACGACACCGCTCAAACTGCGTTTTCTGAAGTAACCATGGCTGTGGAGCATCTTGCCGGCGGATTATCCGGCGGCACCATTGACTCCATGCGTGCGGTGAGCACGGATGCCAAGAAGATGGACAAGGGCGGTGCCATCTTGCATAGTCCTTATACCCTTTCGCCCGACCACAAGAGCGAGCCGGACCTGGGCGAGCAAAAAGACATAGAAATATCCTTCGACCATCTGGCACGCCAATGGACAGGGCCATTTTTCATGGCGATGTTCAATACGCGCATCGTTCGCCGCTCTAACACATTGTCCGGCTATGCCTATGGCGACAAGCTGCGCTACCGCGAGGCCATTACCACCGGAACGGGACTGAGCGGAAGAATCAAGGCCAATGCGCTCTTTGCTGTAACCGCCCTTGGTTTTGCTGCGGTGATGAACAAGCGCATGGCGCGCTTTCTGCCAAAGCCTGGCGATGGACCCAAGAAGCTGGATGAAGGCGGGTTCAGCATCACCCACTATGGACTAAGCGAATCCGGTGCCTTGCACACCGCAACCGTCACTGCACACGGAGATCCCGGCTACCGCGTAACCTCCATGATGTTGAGCGAGGCCGCAGTAGTTCTGGCCACCAAGCCCGCGGGATTGCCAGATGTAACCGGCGGCATTTTGACTCCCGCTGCTGCTTTGGGCGCGCCATACCGCGATGCCTTGCACGCCCATGGAATGAAGTTCTCCTAGACAGCTTATTACGGCAAACAATACCGCTTTGTCTATTTATATTCTTTCCCTGCCAGCAGGTTCAGAAAAAGACATGGAAGGTGCCGCACATTCTAGGTACCGTGCGAGACATGACTAAATATGACAACAGCAACTTTGAGAACTGGTCTTTGGCCACCCGCGCACTGCACGTGGGCCAGGACCTAGACGGATCCGCAAACTCTCGTAACGTTCCAATTCATCAGACCACGTCTTATGTTTTTGATTCTGCAGAGCATGCAGCCAACCGCTTTAACCTTTCAGATGCGGGCCCGATTTATACCCGCCTGACCAACCCAACCGTGGACGCTTTAGAGCAGCGTATCGCGAGCTTGGAAGGCGGCGTTGCCGCGGTAGCGTTTGCCTCGGGCCAGGCCGCACAAACCTCCGCTATCTTCACCCTTGCTTCAGCCGGTGACCACATCGTGTCTTCCCCTCGTCTTTACGGCGGAACCAACACCTTGTTCACCATCACCTTGGCTCGTTTGGGCATTGAGGTCACCTTGGTAGAAAACCCAGATGACCCACAGTCTTGGGCAGATGCAGTCAAGCCAAATACCCGCGCGTTCTATGGTGAGACCTTCGGCAACCCAGTAGCGGATGTCCTGGATATCCCAGCCATCGCTGAGGTTGCGCACGCTAACCAGGTTCCACTGATTGTGGACAACACCATCGCAACCGCTGCAGTGTCCCGCCCAATCGAGCTCGGCGCAGACATCGTCGTAGCCTCAACCACCAAGTTCTACTCCGGCAATGGCTCTTCCATCGGCGGCGTGATTGTTGACAGCGGCAAATTCGACTGGACCGTCGAGCGCAACGGTGAGCCAGTGTTCCCATACTTCGTTAACCCGGACCCTGCGTACCACGGCCTGAAATACGCGGATCTTGGCGCACCAGCATTCGC
>JAUNRU010000023.1:0-33595 GCA_030535535.1 Corynebacterium casei | reverse complement strand
AGGGCTGTGAGCTGGTAATATTCGAACCCGTGAGCTGCATCATGTTTGGCAGCGAGTGGTTCAAAGAATCCAGCAAAAGCCCTTGCGTTACAAATAGTGGCAGCATGTGCATTCGTGGATGTGCGGTTGCCTGCAAGCGCAAGCCTTCACTCCCCCACAGGTAGCCAGCTTTGCCGGCACCGGAGGTGGCGAACAAGGTGCTGGTCTGCAGTCCAGTGGCATCAGCCAGTCGAACTGCCAAACGAACGACGGACTCGTTGGCCTGGGGATTGGATGAGCCCACCGCGTACAAGATGACGTGTGGGTTTTCCTCCGGCGCTACATCGCGTGCCAGCTGGGTCTCGAGGATTTCCAGTAGCTCAGTTCCCGTGCCTAACCCTGGGGTGGGATGCAACTCCACGCCGCTTACTCGACGGGCTTCTTCCATGACGTTCGGGACGTCATAGCGCATGTGAAAGCCGTTGGTAAACAGCAAAGGCATCAATGTTGCCTCGTCGAAGCCGTGCTCGCGTAGTTCTAGCGAGGCATCAACAAGCGAAGGCGTATTGAACTCCAAGTGAGCTGCTTTGCCATATGCCCCAGTCAGTTCCGCGGTTCGCGCAACGAGCTTATCGATTCCTGGTGCTGCCTGCGCATGGCGCGACCCGTGCGACAATGCGATAAATGCCTGGTTCATAGGTCGTGCCCTTTCTTCTTCAACGAGTTGGCCAGTGCTTCTTGGGATGACGGCGCTGCAGCCGGGGTGACTGGTGCTTCATCCTGTCCGTGAAAATAGACGGAAAATACGCGCAAGCAATCCTGGCAAGACCAGGCGAAGTCTGTTTCCTCATCTGGAAACAGCAGCTCACCGGCGCAGTATGGGCAGTGCAGTGGGTGGTTACGGTTGGGATTAGGCTCGCGACGAAACCTCATGACAAGTCCTCATCATCGGCGCGCAGAATCCAGTCACGGAACTGCTCGCCGGGTTCACGCTGGTCCTTGAAATTGGTGACCACGCGGGTGACGTACTCAGTTACTTCAGTTGCCTTGACCTTGTGTCCACGCAGCTTCTTACCAAAGTCCGCATTCAGTCCCATTGCGCCACCGAGGTGCACCTGGAAACCTTCGATGCGGTTGCCGTCTTCATCAGTCAGAGTCTGGCCCTTGAAACCGATGTCTGCGACCTGGGTGCGGGCGCAAGAGTTCGGGCAACCGTTTAACGTGATGGAGATTGGGACATCCAGATCGCCCAGGGTTTCCTCTAGGTCGTCCACGAGTTCAATCGCACGGGACTTAGTGGTGGTGTGCGCCAGCTTGCAGAACTCCAGGCCGGTGCAGCTCATGACGCCGCGACGGAACTCCGATGGGTTGGAGTACAAACCGGTCTCATCGAGCGCCTTGGATAGTGGCTCGATGATTTCTGGCTTGACGTCGAGGAACAACAGTTCCTTCATCGGGGTGGTGCGAACGCGTTCGATGCCGAAGGATTCAGCAACTTCTGCAATCGCGATGAGTTGCTCGCCGGTGGTGTGTCCAACGGTCGGCTTCACGCCCACGTAGAAGTTGCCGTCTTGCTGCTTGTGCACGCCAACATGGTCACGGTTGCCCATGTGTGGAACGGTTGGGATGCCGTCTTGCAGTGGGGACTCCAAGTATTCATCTTCGAGCACCTGACGGAACTTCTCAATGCCCCACTGAGCAACAAGGAATTTCAGGCGCGCACGGTTGCGCAGACGACGGAAGCCGTAGTCACGGAAGATGGAGACCACGCCATGCCAAACCTCTGGAACGCGCTCAAGCGGCACGAAAGCGCCAATGGATTGCGCAAGCATCGGGTTAGTGGACAAGCCACCTCCCACGAAGCAGTCAAAGCCCGGTCCAAATTCTGGGTGGTTGGTGCCAACGAAAGAAACATCCTGAATCTCATGGGTGACGTCCTGACGGGCGTTGCCAGAAATCGCGGTCTTGAACTTACGTGGCAGGTTCTGCACGTCATCGCGGTTGATGTACTCATTGACAATGGTCTCAATCGCCGGGGTGGCGTCAATGATTTCGTCTTCTGCAACACCAGCTACAGGCGATCCCAAGATGACACGTGGAACGTCGCCACACCCCATCATGGTGGAAAGACCTACTGCTTCGAGACGATCCCAGATTTCAGGCATGTCTTCGATACGAATCCAGTGCAGCTGAATGTTCTGGCGGTCTGTGAAGTCCGCAGTAGAACGAGCGAATTCCTTAGAAATTTCACCCACAACGCGCAGTTGCTGTGGAGTAGCTCGGCCACCGTCGAAGCGGATACGAAGCATAAAATACTCGTCTTGAAGCTCCGAATTGGACATCTGTCCAGTATGCTCACCACCAAGGTTCTGCTTACGCTGGGTATAAATACCCAACCACTTAAAGCGTGGTGCTAAGTCCTCCGGCGGGATAGAAGCAAAACCTTGCTTGGAGTAAATATCAATAACGCGTTGTTTGGCAGAAAGGCCGGGATCTTCCTGCTTAATGCGCTCATCATCATTGAGCGGTTCGGTGCCGTCAATTTTCCACTGGCCTTCAGGCTTGGGCGCGCGCCGAGCGCGTGGCTTTTTATCTGTCGCAGTGGTCATGTTTGGTCCTAACGTGGGGAGTTAAATCGTTTAGAACCAAGTTAATCACACCACTTGGTTCACACAATACAGACAGAGCAGTCTATAGATTTATTTATGCCAGTTTCGCCGCCAAGCAGCACCAATGCAAAAGTGTCCGGCCGAATATAATGATGTGTGGAAACACGAAACTCGCCTCACAGCGGTTGCTCTAAGGCGAGTTTCAGTTCGTTAAGTAGCGTTTTCTTAGCCTCTAACGGGGCTTAAGCGCGGATGATTCCGAGCACGCGGTCGACAATTTCATCTACTTCTTTTTGGGTCTTGGCCTCGATATTTAGGCGCAAAAGCGGCTCGGTGTTGGAGGCGCGAACGTTAAACCAGGCGTCAGTTCCATTCAATTCCACGGTGACACCATCAAGTTCATCAACAGAATCAATGTCATCTGCCATCTCATCCAGGATGGCCTTCTGGCTAGCTGCTTGGTCAGCCACGGTGGAGTTGATTTCACCGGAGGCTTGATAGCGGGAGTACTGAGCCATGAGTTCCGAAAGAGACTGCTCTGTCTGCCCCAATGCGGCAAGCACATGGAGGGCGGCGAGCATACCGGAATCTGCGTTCCAGAATTCCTGGAAGTAGTAATGCGCGGAGTGCTCTCCACCGAAGGCCGCGGAATGCTCTGCCATTTGCGCCTTAATAAAAGAGTGCCCCACACGGGTGCGCACGGCCTTGCCACCGTGTTCTGCAACCAGCTCTGGCACCGTCTTGGAGGTGATCAGGTTGTGAATGATGGTCGCGCCTGGGAACTTTGCCAAGTAGCGCTCCGCTACCAGTGCACAAATAGCCGATGGGGACACAGGATCGCCCTTTTCATCAACTACGAAGCAACGGTCAGCATCACCGTCAAAGGCCAGACCAATATCTGCACCTTGCTCAACCACAAACTTCTGCAAGTCCACAAGGTTCTTTGGATCTAGTGGATTAGCTTCGTGGTTCGGGAAGGTGCCGTCAAGCTCGAAGTAGAGCGGGCGGACATCGAAAGGCAATGCTTCAAAGACAGCTGGAACGGTGTGCCCGCCCATGCCATTGGCGGCATCCACGGCAACAACTAGTGGACGCGAGGACTTCAGGTCAACCAATTCGTTTAGGAAATCCGCGTAATCTCCCAAAATGTCGCGGTGGGATACCGTGCCCGGGGTGATGTCGGCAGGCGCAATGCCTTCGACCATCTTGTCTTTGATGTCTGCCAGGCCGGTTGCCTCACCCACTGGGGTTGCGCCTTTACGGCAGAGCTTGATGCCGTTGTACTGCGCCGGATTGTGCGAGGCAGTAAACATAGCGCCGGCACAGTTGAAAGTACCCGCTGCGAAATACAGCTGGTCAGTGGCACACAGACCCAGCTGCACAACATCCAAGCCTTGGGAGGTGACACCCTCAGCGAAGGCATCCGCCAATGCTGGCGATGATGGGCGCATGTCGTGGCCAATCGCCACGGTGGTCTCGCCCTCCCCGCGCAGGAGGTCAGCGAACGCTGCTCCTACATCGCGGACAAATGCTTCATCAATGTCTTGACCGACAACGCCACGGACGTCATAGGCTTTAATCACTGCATCCAGTGCTTCACGGTTACGCATAACCCGAAAGTTTAGCCGCCCTGAGCAATCAGGCGGCTATCTGGCAGTTCAAATGGCGGCCGTGTTGCCGACATCATAGGAAAAACCCTCTAAGGCTCCGGGGGCACATCCGGTACAACCGACAGGTGAGCGCGGCGACGCTGGTGCGCATCTGCGACGCGGCGAGTGCGGAAGACTGGATGGTTTGAGCGCTGCGGATCTGCACCATCAAAGTTTGCCTGATAATCAATTGGGTCGCGTCCAGCGCCGGCAGTGTTGTCATCCACCAAGCCGGTGGTCACGCGGCCAGCCTCACGCACTGCCTCGGCCAAGGCCATCAGCTCTTCATCATCAAAGAGCTCAATGTGGTCAACGCGCACGAGCTCCCAGCCTTGAGGGGCAGTAATCTTATCCGCGTGGTCTGAGCACAAGTCCCAGGAATGCGGGTCATGCTCTTCAACCAACGGGCCAACAACGGCAGTTTGCTCACTGTAGGCATATGTCAACGTCGCTACGGCCGGACGGCCGCAGCCAGGGCGGGTACAACGACGAAACTCATTCACGAGAAACAAGTCTAAACCCTAACTTGAGATTTAGATAGTCCCCCAGCAAATCTCACCCTCACGCCCCCTCGCGTGGCGCGGCACAGATTTCAATGCACAAGTCTTAGAATGTGGGGCATGAGTACAGCGCGCAACCACATTCGCCCCGCGCGCGACCGACATGGTCGCGGCTTGCGTGGACCGATGTTGCCGCAGCAAACCCCACGCTTTCGCACCCGTGGCCAGCACTTCGACATGGAGGTACTGGAAGCCTACTCCCCCATCCACAATGCTTATTTGGATGAGCTGTTGGGCCTCGACATCGCAGTCGATACCGTGCCGCGTATGCGCCTGCGCACGGACATCACCATCTTGCCCGATGACATCGTGGCGGATGGCCCTGTCCCCCTGGGACGCATTGTGCCTGCCGGCGTGGACGCTGAGGGGCGTCCTACTCGCGCGCGTTTGGTGGTCTTTCGCAAGCCCATTGAGTCCCGATGCGCCAACCGGCAAGAGCGCGAAGAACTACTCAGCGCAGTATTGACTGCACTAGTAGCCAATTACCTCAACATCGATCCTGAGGTCATCGATCCACGGTTTAACTGGTGACAAAACAACAACAACCCCACCACATGGTGAGGTTATGTTGTTAAATTTTGCCCCTAGCCGCGTCAACATCACTACCAGTCAGGGCACTGGCACTAATCTCTCACGCGCTGAAAGTTGAACGTAATTAGCCAATCTGGCGCTTAAGGCGGCGACGCTCTCGGTCTGAGAGTCCGCCCCAAATACCAAATCTTTCATCATGTTCAAGTGCATATTCCAAGCACTCATCGCGGACGGCACAAGCCTGGCAAATGCGCTTAGCTTCGCGGGTCGAACCACCCTTTTCTGGGAAGAACGCCTCCGGGTCAGTTTGCGCGCACAAGGCTTGGTCTTGCCACTCCTGCTCGACGGCACCAAAGAGTTCATCGAGCGTCATCTCTGCAGCAGCACCGCCACGGAGAATGGCGTTATTGTTTGGATTGTCCACGCCGATTCCTTCCTCCGTAGTTGGGTTGATTAATAAATTGGTTTCACGCCGCACACTGGTAGTGGGGCGCAAATAACACTGATGTGATTACACACCGAAACACTAAATATCGTCAACCCGATTTACGGGAATAATTCCCTTTCACACCGAAAGCGCACGTCAGGATCCCCATCAGTCACACCAGTCACAGGAGTTCAGGGGTGGGGCTGCTTTATGGGGGTACTACATCTAGTGGGCAGTTTTAAAGCTGTTAACTATTTTCAGGAAAACACGGCGTGTCGCACCACTTTCCTAGTTTTCTGGGATCCACCTGTGAAAAATGCTCTGAGAAAAGAACAGAGACAACAACACCGAGGGAAAGAACTTAAGAAAAGAAAAAGGACACCGTCCATATAGAACAGTGCCCTTAACTGAGGTTTAGGCGTCGGAGCTAAAACGTACTCCGGCGTCTGGAATGTCAACGCCTGGGAAGATGCGCATGCCGTGCTGCAATTCGCAGCGTGCGCCGATGGACGCGCCTTCACCAATCACGCAATCTTCAATGTGGGCATTTGCGCCAATGCGCGCGCCCGAAGCGATGATGGAGTTGGAGATGATTGCACCCGGTTCAATGGTGGCGCCATCAAAGACCACTGTGCCGTCCAGGCGGCTGCCCGCACCGATTTCGCTGCCCCGGCCCACAGAGGTACCGGAGAGCAACAGCACGCCACCGGCAATGCCGGCGGAAGGATCCACGAGGGACTCACCAGTCTTGCCTTCCAACAAAGGAGAAAAGGCAATGCCGCGAACTAGGTCGGAGGAGCCACGGACGAAGTCATCGGGGCGGCCCATGTCACGCCAGTAGGAATTGTCCACGTGGCCAAAGACGCTGTAGCCGGCTTCCAGCACGCCGGGGAAGGTTTCGCGTTCTACTGACACCACGCGGTTTTCCGGAATGGTGGCGATCAGGTCCTTCTTAAACACGTAGCAGCCAGCGTTGATCTGATTGGTTGGCGGATCCTCAGTCTTTTCTAGAAACTCCAGTACGCGGCCATCGGCATCAGTTGGTACGCAACCAAAGGCCCGCGGATCACGCACGTTAAGCAGGTGCATTGTCAGATCCGCGTCCTTGCTGTGGTGCGTATCCAGGATTCCGCCCAGGTCCATGCCGGAGAGAATATCGCCGTTGAAGACCATCACGGTGTCGTGCTGCAAGCGGTCATAGACGTTGCGGATACCGCCGCCGGTGCCCAGCGCGGTTTCCTCCACGACGTATTCAATATCCAGGCCCATCTCGGAGCCATCACCGAAGTACTCTTCAAAGACTTCAGCCTTAAATGACGTGGACATCACCACGTGCTTAATGCCCGCAGCCTTGATTCGTGCGAGCAGGTGCTGCAAGAAAGGATGGTTCGCCGTCGGCAGCATTGGCTTCGGTGTGCCGATGGTCAGGGGGCGAAGACGAGTGCCGCGACCGCCGACAAGAATCACTGCATCCACGGCGCGCTCGGCAGCCGGTTGCTGATCAGCAAAACGCTGGGCATCATTGCCCGTTACGTTTGGAAGGCTATTCGCCATGAAGGCAACCTTTCAGTTCTTTAAACATCATGAATAGATAGCCTCCACAGACTATCTCAGAAAATCTTGCCCAAATTGTATGCCGATGAAAGCCGTTTTCAATGCTGCGGCGCGGGCTAATTCCCTATGACCTAACCAACAGTGAGCGAACCGCAAGGCCATATTTCACTGCCCAGCGCAGAGGTGCTTGCCACACGCCCGGGTAGCGGTCCGCAATAAAGCGGTATGCAGATTCATGGTGTGCGCGCAGCATCTTCTTTGAATTCGCTGAGGTGGAATGCCCCTTGGCGTGGGTAATGCATGCACTTGGGCAAAAGACATTGACATAGCCAGCACGTGAGAAACGGTCGCCTAAATCAATGTCTTCGAGGTACATGAAATAGCGTTCATCGAACCCCCCGATGGCATCAAATGCTGACCAGCGCACCAAAACACACGAGCCAGAAAGCCAGCCGGCAGGCCGCTCACTACTCATGTCCTCTTCGTCGCGGTAGGCCTTGGACCATGGGTTATCAGGCCAGATATTGCCAAGCAGGGCATGGCCAATGCCGTTTGCAACGGTGGGCACAGCGCGCGCGGAGGGATAGTTAGAGCCATCAGGTTCCACAATGCGCGGGCCGACGGCACCAGCATTGTCCCAGCGTTTTGCGCACGCAATAAGCTTGTCGATGCTCCCTGGCGTAAATTCCACGTCCGGATTCGATAGCAGCACATACTCTTGGTCGATTTCACCGGCATCACGGGCAGCACGCAAGGCCTGCGCACCGGCATTCATGCCGCCGCCGTAGCCCAGGTTTCCACCGGTATCTAAAAACTGCACCCAGTCCAGCTTGTCAGCGGTGGCTTGCGGCACACCATCGGTGGAACCATTATCTGCCAGCACGACGTGTGCGCCTTGTGCGACTGCGGGAGAAATTGAGTCCAAGAATCGACCGAGGTAGTCACCTGGTGAATAAGTCACCGTGACAATCCCCAGCGGGGCCTGAAACTTAGACTGCGAATCCGCAGAAGATGATATTGAGTCGTTCACGATGGCACTTAGCGTACCCAAACTTGGACCAAACATCACCAATTGACACCGCCGAAAATGTGTCTATGTGAAGGGTCACTCTAATCCGTGCCAATAGGTAGTCACAGTAGACATCAAATGCATCTATTCCCTTGTGGGAGCCTCGAAAGATCGCTTGAACTTGAGCTTCGTGGCGATAGTTATGCGGGATTCATGGACCTATGCCATAGAATGAGGTTTCTTAAACCCTGCCCGCTTAGAAAATGGGAAGCGAAATATAAGTGAGCTCTGACAATTTCCGGAAGGCGCGCGATATCCAACCTGCGCCAACAAGTGCTCCGGTGACTTCTCAGACAGGTTCCACAGCAATTAAAACCTTCATTGCTATCTTGTCTGTCATCGTGCTGTTGGTATCGGGCGTCGGCTATTTCACCGTCGGACGACTCAGTGGCGGCATGTCCTCTGCCTCCAACTTGAATTTGGGCGGTGATGGAAACGGCGGTGGCCAGGGCTTCAAAGACAACGTCGACGGCGCTGTCGATATTTTGCTCGTGGGTTCTGACTCCCGTTCCGATGCCCACGGCAACAGGCTTTCCGATGAAGAGTTGGCCGCGCTGCACGCTGGTGTGGACGATGGCGAAGAAAACACCGATACGTTGATGGTCATCCGTGTTCCCGATGATGGTTCACGTGCGACTGCGGTTTCTATCCCACGTGATACTTATGTGCGCGATGAGGAATACGGAAACATGAAGATCAATGGTGTCTACGCTGCCCACAAGTCAGCCAAGGTTGATGAGCTGGTGTCAGAAAACGAGGCCAAGCGCAGCGAAGGGGCCGATGACTCCGAGCTAATGTCCGAGAAAGAAATTGAGCAGGCTGGTGTGGATACCGGCCGTGCTGCACTGCTTGAGACCGTACGTGGCCTGACTGATATTGAGATTGACCACTATGCAGAGGTCGGCTTGCTAGGGTTCGTGCTTCTGACTGATGCAGTCAAGGGCGTGGACGTTTGTTTGAACGAGCCAGTTGATGATGAAATGTCTGGCGCTAAGTTCCCTGCGGGTGAGCAGACCCTCAACGGTGCGCAGGCACTGTCATTCGTTCGCCAGCGCTATGGCCTTCCACGCAATGACCTGGACCGTATCGTTCGCCAGCAGGCGTTCATGGCTTCCTTGGTCAACAAGGTTCTGTCCACCGGCACCCTGACCTCCCCTGGCACCCTGAGCCAGATTTCTGAGGCGGTTGAGCGTTCCGTCATCATCGATGAGGACTGGGACATCATGGGTTTTGCTACCCAGATGGCCAACTTGGCCGGCGGCAACGTCACCTTCAACACCATCCCGGTTACTTCCGTTGACGGCACCGGCGATTACGGCGAGTCAATCGTCACCGTCGATCCCAACCAGGTTCACCAGTTCTTCGAAGACTTGGCGGTCTCCAATACTTCTTCCGAGGCACCTGCTCCAGAAGAGACCGAGTCTGAAGAAGCACCGTCTGGCACCGGCCAGGAGCCAGTGGCTGAGGATATTTCCTTGCACGTTCTCAACGCAGGATCCGTCACCGGCATGGCCAGCGGCCTGACCGCATGGCTGGAGCAGACCGGCTACACCGTGGTGGAAACCTCCAACTCAATGCCTGGCATCTACGGCGAATCTCAGATTGTTGCTGCAGATCCATCCGATCCACGTGCCATTGCTCTGGCGGAACAGCTCGGCGGCCTGCCAATTACTGCCAACGCTGGCCTGGATGCATCTTCCTTGGTCATTGTCACCGCGGATGATTACAACGGCCCTCTGGATGAGTCTTCGACCGAACCAGAAACCTCTATGAATGAGCCAAGCCCTGAAGATACCGTAGGCACTCCTGGTGAAGACTTCGGCGCTGCTGAAGTCAGCCCAGAAATCGACGCGGGCGGCGATGGCCCTCGCTGTGTGAACTAGCTTCGCCCTTTTGGCTTACCCCGCTGTACTGGCCGTTTGCGAAAGCCAAAGGTGAGTCGGCGGGGTTTTTGCCTACGATGGGCGGGTATGGACATGCTTAATCATTTGTTGACTGCTGATGCCGCCGCTCCCCGCCTGACGGTCTATAACGAATCCACCGGCGCGCGCATGGATTTCTCCGCGCAGACGCTTGAGAACTGGGTGGCCAAGATCGCCAACATGCTGGAGGAAGAACTTGAGCTGAGCAACGATGACTCGCTGCTCATTGATCTTCCGGTGACCTGGCAAGCAGCGGTTATTGCACTGGGTTCTCTAGCTGCCGGCATTGATTTTGATTTTGTTAATTCCTCCGCCCCGAACGACAGCGACGACCCGAGCCAGAAATTAAGCGCTGACGCGGTGTTTACTTCCCCCGACAAGTTTGAGCTCTACAGCGTTGGCAACATCGCGGCTGCAACAGACGGTTCCACGCCAGATGTCGCACTCGTTACAGATGATCCCTTCGGCCGCGGTGTGGTGGAGTCCGGTGGCGAGCTGCCTTCCGGGGCAATTGATTTTGGCCCCACCGTGCGCTTCTACGGCGATGACTACTTCGGGCAGACCACCCCTCTGCCGCAGCTGTACCCACAAGCAGGCTCAGCGTCTCGCTTGCTGTCCACCGGGTGGCACGACAAAGAGACCTTCACAGTCGCCGTGCTTCACCCGCTCGCCGCTGGCGGTTCTGCAGTAGTTGTTTCCGGCTTGACCACAGCCGAGCGTCTACAGCAGATTGCTGATAACGAAAACACGACCGCGCGCCTCTAGACAAGCAGCGCGGTGCTGCACGCACTAACAGTCTTGGGGGCCGTGCTCCCAAGTTTCACGAATCAACTGCTCGAGAACCTCAAGATGAATATCCTCTGGCTTATTGACGTAGACACAGGAAGCACCAGTGGTGTGCTTTCCCAAAGATGCGCTGAGTTCTTCCCAACGCGGACTTTCTTGTAATCCGTAGAGCGACAGCTTTGCTTTACGCGGTGAGAATCCCACGCGGAAGGTATCTCCCTCGCGTCCAGTCGCGTACTTGTAGTGTGCCTCTCCGTAGCCAATCATCGACGGTCCCCACAGACGCGGGGTATCTCCTGTGGCACGGGCAAAAATCTCTAGAAGTAGTTGTGCGTGATCTGCGCGGCGACCTTCTACAGTTGCTAGATATTCTTCTAAGTCTGCATCATTGCCGGCGTGAGTCTTGATGTCTTCGTCTTGAACACCAGTGTGGCCAATGGACCACTCATTCTTGCGTTCTTCTGGTTCTGGAACGTCACCGGACATACTCATTCCGCGTTCTTTCAGAGCCAGTTGCAAGCGCTCAAGACCGCGTTTGCCCACACCATGGAAGCCAAGCAGGGTTTTGTAGTCCGCGCCGTCAAGGGATTCGAGATCCGGATATCCGTATTCTTCAAGTGCACGGCGGGCTGGGTTTCCAACGCCTGGAACGTCATCAAATGCAGTCATGCCCAAATACTAAAACAATTCTGGCAGCAAAAATCGAGAGTCATACTTTTGGATGATGTACAACTCCTGCGCGGCGCGTTAATATCTAGGTGCGAGGTTGAGAGGCGCCGGAATTGATCCCCCCGATACAAACTGGCTGCCCCGCCCCGAACAAGGTGAACCTTGGTCCTCCACCCGAGACCAAGGTTCACCTTTTTAAATCTTCATCTACATTCCTCTCCGTGACTCAACCACATTTTGTGGTTTAACTACTCCCAGTGACTCAACAATTCAGACGTTAATATCTGGCACCCCGGTTGGGAAGAGCTTTAGACAAAGACGGTACGAAAGTTCCCTAACGTTGAACTATTCAAAGGCAAAAGCATTTTGCGTGAGCCGGAGATTTCTTTCAATTGCGCTATGCAATCGGAATGGGCGTACGCTATCTGACGGATCAAAATTCGCCGGAGAAAGGCTGCCTCGGTGGACATCACCTCACTCAATGACGCACTCCCCTACATCTTCTTAGGGCTCGTCATCTTCATCGGTTCTACCGTGCAAGGTGTCATTGGTTTTGGGCTTGGCACGATCTCCACTCCAATCATGGCGCTCATAAAGCCAGAACTAGTCCCTGTTGTGGTTCTGTGCTTGGCTTTTGTCATCGCCTGCACAACACTGCACCGCTCCTGGTCGGAGACAGACTGGAAGATGGTGTGGTATTCCAATATCGCTCGCCTGCCCGGCACGGTTCTAGCAGTGTGGGCATTGGCAATCTTGTCCACCAATTCGCTGCAGTTGTTTATTGGCTGCGCAGTTATATTCACCATGGTGCTCAGCTCTTTGGGCTGGACACCAAAGGTCAACGCTCCGAATACCATTTTCGCTGGCCTGCTCTCAGGATTTCTAGGAACGTCCACTTCCATCGGTGGCCCGCCGATGGCGCTGTTGATGAAATCCTTTAATCCCACAAAAGCGCGCGGCACGCTTTCTGCCACATTCGTCTTCGGCAGTGTTGTTTCCATGCTGACCTTGGGAATTGGCGACCAGATCACCACGTACCAGCTAAAGTTCGCTGTGATTTATCTTCCGCTGGCTATCCTAGGTTTGTTCGCAGCCAGCTACTTCAATCGGTTTGTTGACCGCAAGCTCCTCAACCGAATCGTCATCACCGTGTCCATCGGCGCATCGATTGTTCTCATCGTTCAATCCTTGATCTGACGCTCACTTACATATGGCTAAGGATCACTAAAATTTGTGTCCCAAAATTGCTCACTTAGGGCTAGTGTGGGTAGGGTCAAGAAACAATTTTAAGGAGATCTAAATGACTGCCAACATTTCAGAGGTTTTGTCCAAAGTCCCAACTGGCCTATTAATCAATGGCGAGTGGGTTGACGCTCAGGACGGCGCAACCTTTGATGTTGAAAACCCTGCAACAGGCGAGGTTATTGCAACCTTGGCTTCTGCAGGTGAAGCGGACGCACAGGCCGCTTTGGATGCTGCTTGCGCAGTTCAAGATGAGTGGGCTGCAACCTCTCCTCGTGAGCGCTCCAACATTCTGCGCCGCGCCTTCGACTTGGTTCAGGAACGCGCTGAGACCTTTGCAACCCTGATGACTCTTGAGATGGGTAAGCCAATCGCAGAAGCCCGCGGTGAGGTCACCTACGGCGGCGAGTTCCTGCGCTGGTTCTCTGAGGAAGCAGTCCGTGAGTACGGCCGCGCTTTCCCTGCCCCAGAAGGCACCCTGAACATGATCACCCGCCGCAAGCCAGTTGGCCCTTGCCTGCTCATTACCCCATGGAACTTCCCACTGGCTATGGCAACCCGCAAGGTTGCGCCAGCTGTTGCAGCGGGCTGCACCATGGTTTTGAAGGCAGCGAAGCTGACCCCACTGACTTCTCAGTACTTCGCACAGACCATGATTGATGCCGGTCTGCCAGCAGGTGTCCTCAACGTTGTCTGCGGCAACTCCGCATCCGCAATCTCCGGTCCACTGATGGCAGACCCCCGTCTGCGCAAGGTGTCTTTCACCGGTTCCACCCCAGTGGGCAAGACCTTGCTCAAGGCTGCCGCTGACAATGTTCTGCGCACCTCCATGGAGCTCGGCGGCAACGCACCATTCATCGTCTTCGAAGACGCTGACATTGACCAAGCCGTGGAAGGCGCAATGGGCGCCAAGATGCGCAACATCGGCGAAGCCTGCACCGCAGCCAACCGTTTCATCGTTCACGAGTCTGTTGCTGAAGAGTTCGCACAGAAATTCGCGGACAAGATCGGTGCTTTGAAGCTGGGCAACGGCCTCGAAGACGGCATCACCTGTGGCCCACTGGTGGAGAAGAAGGCTCAGGAATCTGTTGCTTCCTTCGTTGATGACGCAGTTGGAAAGGGCGCAAAGGTTCTTGTCGGCGGCGAGCGTATTGAGGGCGCTGGCTTCTTCTACAAGCCAACCGTTTTGACGAATGTCTCCCCTGATATGCGCGTTGCTCAGGAAGAAATCTTCGGCCCGGTTGCTCCAATCATCACCTTCTCCGATGAGGATGAAGCACTCAAGATTGCCAATGACACCGAGTTTGGCTTGGCTTCCTACGTCTTCACCGAGAGCATCGACCGCATGTTCCGCGTTGCTGACGGTCTCGAGTTCGGCCTCATGGGCGCGAACGCAGGCGTTATCTCCAATGCTGCTGCACCATTCGGTGGCATGAAGCAGTCCGGCATGGGCCGCGAGGGAGGCGCAGAAGGCATCGAGGAGTACACCTCCGTGCAGTACATCGGTATCCGTAACGCCTACGCGAATAAGTAAGAACCGCATATAGCAATACGCAAACGGTCCCTTACTCTAGCCTTGTCTCAGAGAAAGGGACCGTTTGCGCTATGCCCACTCTTTTCGGGGATGTTTGTACGTTACCTAGAGGCTAAGAATCTCTAGTGCCTAGTCTCCACGTTACCTTCGGCTTCGGAATCGGCCGCAGACTCCGGCTCTGGCAACGCTTCTTCAGATGGTGCAGCAGCAGGTGCGCCGCTGTTAAGCTTCGCTGCGGAGTCCTTGCGAATTGATTTAGAGATAAATACGACGCCCACGATAGCTGTGGTTACGAGCACAACCAAGGCGATTGCCGGGATGATTCCATCGCCGGTAAAGACTGCAATGACGGCTTTCCAGCCGGCGAGGCCGACGCCGCTGTAGATGGTTGCCCAGGCCATTGCTCCGGGAATCTGCGCGACGGTGAACTTCCACCACTGGATACGAACCAGACCGGCGGCGGCTAGCACTGCGGTCTGCAGTCCGACGGTGAGATAGCTCAAGGGAACGGCAACCACGCCGATCCTGTGTACCAGAGTGCGTCCGGTTTTTGTCTTGTCACTATTGAGCCAGGCTTTGACCTTGGCCCATTTACTGTCTGCATCTCCATCCGAGCCGACATGTGTCGCCGCACTGGAAGCACCACGGCCAATCCAGTAGGTTCCCTGACCACGCAGCGTGCCCAGGATAAACATAAATATCCATGCTCCCCAGAAGGGGAAATCCGCCAGCATGTCATCCATAAAAAGCACTCGCTCCAAACGATTATCGCGTGGGAAACTCACCAAGATTGTTATTGGGTTTGTTAGTGGGTTTCTTTAGGCTCAGCTTACCCAAGCCCCACCGGGGAACCAGAATTCCTTCTCCACATTTCACTTGATAGCTCAATCGCACCGTCATTAAAGACCACCTTGGGCAAAAGGAACGAAAGAGTACCCCCGCGGAGCAAAATGAATGAATTTGGAAGCTGTAGTACTTCGAAAGGAAAATATTCAAAGATTTAACTGCTACCTAAACGAAATTAGAGGTTAAATAACCTAAGTACTTTCTACAATCGTTTGCATAAAGGATAGGGAAAATCGACTTTGTTGTTATGCCACGTAATCTAAAGCACACTATTTTACCCCCGTAAATTTTTTAAAGTTGCTGCATGTAACCACAACCGTTATCGAAATGCCCCCGCTTTCACCCAGGGGGATCCTAGGTTTTGTATCCTTAACATTGTGTCTGGCACCAATAGTGAATTAACCAAGTCATCCGAACCCTCTGCTCCGGCTACAACCGCCGTGAACGAGCCCCCTGCTGCGGAGCAACCTAACCGTTTCCGTAGACCGCGCGGCCACCGCGCAGGCTTGAACATCGACAAGATCATCGAAGCTGCGCGCTCCTTGCCACAGAACCAACTGAGCATGCAGGCGGTTGCAAACACCCTTGGCGTTGACCGCAAGGCGCTCAACCACTACGTGCATGATCGTGAGAACCTACTCTCCATCGTCGCTGCCGTGGAATTCTCTGCGGCATTCGATGACCTCAATGTCCCAGAGGATGCTGACTGGCGCACAGTCGCTTCAGCTTTCGCACACAGCAATGCCAACGGCATGCTCGCCGCCGGCCTGCTGTCGGACTACCTGCGCCTTGGTTCTAACAACGCTGCGCGTTTCCTCAATGCTTCGGAGATGCTGCTGCGTTCATTGAAGAATGCTGGCCTGGACATTGACACCGCTATTCGCTGCGTCGCTGTCATCAACAACGCCTGCGCCGCATACACCCGCGACGTCGTCATTGCTAAACATTCCGTTGCGGCGCTGCGCCATGAACTCTTGACCGAAGCTCTTAAGGAAGAACAAGAAGACACCTTCCCATTGCTGCAGGAAGTAGCCGAGCGTCCAATTCTGACCACCGATGATGAGCAGCTGGACTTCGCCATTTCCATCGTGTTGGACGGCATCGAAGAAATCATCGAAAAGCACAACTCCAAGTAGGCTTTTCCCGCTTGTGCGGGAAATCCTCCCTATCGTTAGCTGCGTCGCGCGAGTACGCTGGGCACCATGCAGAAGATTGTGCCGCACCTATGGTTTGACCAGAATATCCGCGACGCCGCTGACTTTTATGCGTCTGTCTTCCCCCACGCCCATGCCGTCAACGGCTCCAGCAACCCAGAAACCGGCGAAGAGATCACCGCCGAAGTAATCATTGATGGCTACCGCATCGCGCTGATTAACGGCGGGCCTTATGCCACTCCGAATCCTTCCATCAGTTTCTTTTTGAACTTCGATCCTGCGCAGCGCAGTGACGCTGAAGGCGACCTCAAGCGCGTGTGGAATGACCTCACCGCGGATGGTGAAGTGCTCATGGAACTGGGCGAATACCCGTTTAGCAAGCTGTACGGCTGGGTCACCGACCGTTTTGGTTTCAGCTGGCAGCTCATGCTCACCAATCCTGATAATGCACCGCGCCCTTTTATTGTTCCCAGCTTGATGTTTTGCGGCGCAGCCCAAGGCAAGGCCACCGAGGCAGTGGACTTTTACACGGATCTTTTCGAATCCGCTGCGGTGGGAAACCGCGTAACCTACGGCGCGATGGGTGCAGCACCAGATAAAAATTCACCAGATGCCATCCCGCAGCTTTCCGATGTCGCCTTCTCTGATTTCCAGCTCGCCGAGCAATGGTTTGCTGCCATGGATTCCGGCGTTGCGCAGCCCTTTAGTTTCACCCCAGGCGTGTCTTTGATGCTGATGGTTAAAGACCAAGCAGAACTTGACCGCTACTGGGACGCCCTGTCCGCTAATCCGAGGGTTGAGCAATGCGGCTGGCTAGAAGATAAGTACGGACTAAGCTGGCAAATAGCTCCCCAGAATCTTCCAGAATTGCTTTCACGCCCGCAGGGTTTTGAAAACATGTTGAAGATGAAAAAGCTCATCATTGATGAGTTCTAACTTCGGAGCATCACCGCTGACCAGGAGAAGACAATGAAGTTTTACGGTTCTACTGAATGCTCACGTTGCCGCGCCGCCATCGAAGAATTGAAAGAGGCCGGCACCGAATATGAGTTCATTGACGTCATCGGCTCCAAAGATAACCTCAAGGAGTTTTTGCAGTTGCGTGACTCCAGCTCTCTTTTTGATGTCGCACGTCAAGAAGACCGCATTGGCATTCCTGCATTCATTAAGGATGACGGTGAGTTGACCTTGTCCGTCGCGGATGTGAAATAACAAGTACCCCCCAACTACCCGATTAAGGAGAGTTAAGAAATGGCTTTGAAGTTTTATGGCACCATGATGTGCCCGGATTGCGTTGATGCGCACAAGGTGCTGGAAGATTCCAACACCCCGTATGAGTTCGTGGACATCACGGGTTCTGTACCAGCGCTGAAGGAATTCACGTTCTTGCGTGACTCCAACCCCGTATTCGACGGCGCTAAGGCTGAGGGTTATCTAGGCATCCCGGCTTTTGTCACTGATGAAGACCCGTCTACCGCAACGCTTGATGTGCAGGACGTTGTGCAAAAGTAGCGCGCACGCCGCATTCTAGAAGTCCATTCGCACAGTTCATCGCCCAAAACCAGATTAGCCGTGGCCGTGGGTCACATTTTTACCTACAGTGGGATCCAGTTCCTACAACCTAGATGAATGAGCGAGGACTAAGAAGAATGCAACAGTATCGCACCCAGAATCCGGTCAATGATGAAGTTGTAGCAACATACGATTTCACCACTGATGCGGATATTAATATTGCTCTCGATGATTCCGCGCAGGCATATAAGTCCTGGTCGAAGCTGTCCTTCGAGGACCGCGCGGAAGTCATGCACAAGGTTGCAGACCTCATGCTGGAACGCCGCGTTGAACTCGCACAGATTGCGGGCCAGGAAATGGGCAAACGCATGGGCGAGGCCGTTGGTGAGGTCAAGTACTGCGCTTCGATTATTAAGTACTACGCGGACAACGGCGCACAGTTTGCTGCCGATGAAGAAATTCCCACCAATTCTGACGGCAAGGCAATCATTCGCCGCCTTCCACTGGGCACGCTGCTTGGCGTCATGCCCTGGAACTTCCCTTATTACCAGGTGGCACGTTTCATCGCGCCCAACTTGATGCTGGGCAATACGGTGTTGCTCAAGCACGCTGAGATTTGTGCTGGCTCTGCGCTGGCAATTCAGAAGCTGTTGGATGATGCTGGTGTGCCAAAGGGCGTGTACATCAACATCTTTGCTACCCACGACCAAGTCGCGGATATTATCGCCGATGACCGCGTGCATGGTGTCTCCCTGACTGGTTCGGAGCGCGCTGGTGAAATCATCGCCGCACACGCTGGTAAGAACTTGAAAAAATCCGTGCTGGAGCTCGGCGGCAATGACCCGTACATCATCTTGGATACCGACAATGTTGCCGAGGCGGCTTCCACTGCGTGGTGGACGCGTATGTCCAACACCGGCCAGTCTTGCACCTCTAACAAGCGCTTGATTGTGCACGAGGATATCTATGACGAGTTCGTGGAAGAGCTGGTCAAGCTCGCGCAGCAGATGTCCCCGGGCAACCCAGATGACCGTGACAGCGCGAAGTATTGCCCACTGTCCTCGCGTGATGCGGCGGAACGCCTGGCCAAACAGGTGGAGAAGGCTTCTTCCAACGGTGCAACAGTACGCGCGGGCGGCGTGCTTGCCGATGTCGGCGCGTACTACTCCCCGACCGTTCTCACCGATATCCCGATGGATTCCGAGTCCTTCCACGAGGAATTCTTTGGACCTGTGACCTCCGTGTACAAGTTCTCTACCGATGAGGAAGCAGTTGCCATCGCGAATGATTCCCTCTTCGGTCTCGGCGGCTCAGTATTTTCTACTGACACCAAGCGCGCCCAAGACGTTGCACTGCAGATCGAAACCGGCATGATGGCCGTCAATGCGCCAGGTACTGCCGGCGCCGAGATGCCTTTCGGTGGCATTCAGCGCTCCGGCTACGGCCGCGAGCTTGGCCCACTGGGCATGGATGAGTTCGTGAACAAGCAGTTGTTCTACGTCGCCAACTAGCCGAATCTAAATGTACTAACTGACGTAACCGCAGTTAGTACTGGCCCAACGGCAACGCGTCGCCTGCGACCATGCCGTTGCGCTTGTCAAAGATCTGCTCGCAAAGAGCAAACAGATCCACAACATCACCATCGGGCAGCTGGATTCCAGGGTGCAGCCAACGGTCATCCGGGTGCCGCACCCACCCAGCGCCCGGTACCCGGTGGAGGTAGAACTCCCCAAAGACGCGCAAGTATGCGGTCTGCAGGTAGAAGTTTTGCGGCTGGGAGAAATCCGCGTAATCGGTGAAAGTATCCAACAGCTGGCATTCCAAAGCCATCGCATGCGCAAAGTTGAGGTCGTGGACATCCACCTCAAAGAACACATCGCGTGTAAGGAAGTCTTCGATGACTTTCTTCGTGCGTTCCACCCAGCCAGCAATGTCATCCGCTGGCCAATTTAAATCAATTGCTTCTACGCGCTTGCCGCTGGGCGCTCGCGCGGGCATATTCTGCCGGCGCCACCCGGCGCGCGAAGGAACAATCGCCCCGGGGCGCGGCAGTGGCTGAATCTGAAAATCTTCCGGGTCTTCATCCGCGCCTACCAAGTACCACAGCTTCAACCTATCCATCGGGACGGAATCTAACAGCTTCAAAAAGGCGTCCCCGATGTTGTTGTCATAGTGTGCATCAATCAAGCGCGCGGTGTGCTCGAAAGCAGCACGGGCATCGCGACCGTTGGCTGCCAACACCATCATGACGGTCTTCCAGTGCAGCGGGGACAACCGGTAGCCATCGATAAGCTCTAGCGAAAGCCCCAGCAAACCTTTGATGGACCAAGCCATCAAATCAATCTGGTCTTCAAAAATCTTTAAGCGACCAACGACCTGGCGCTCAACAGCCTTGCGTATCTCAATATCAGTACGCACGCCGATGGTGGTGGGAATGATGTCACTTAAATCAAAAGGCCGCTGTACCCACAGCTGACCGAAGATACGGCCGTGAAAGCGCAACATATCCGCTTTAGCCTCCGCCGGGAGCAAGTGCTCAACCTGGCCTATATCTACCAGCAGCCGAAACATCGGAGCGACATGAGCCGTCTGCGAATCATCAGCGAAAATGGCCGAAGCAGTAGGTATTTCCACCGCGATATAGGCATTAGCCATACCAGCCACCGGCTTGAGCCACACACTGTCAGCCCCTGTGAACTCCTGGCCTTTTAACGCCTTGACAAGGGCAGATTCAAGTTCACGTTCCAACATCGACATACCCAAATCCTAGCGCCGACTGCCGTGTGTTGCAGGAAGTCACACTTTAGCCGAGCAACCTACTACCCTGGGAGCCATGACTGATACCCCACAAAAGATGAACGTCGAATCTTTCAACCTTGACCACCGCGCGGTGGCCGCACCTTTCGTGCGTGTTGCTGACCGCAAGGAACTACCTGGTGGCGATGTCCTGGTGAAGTACGATGTGCGTTTCAAGCAGCCCAACAGTGAGCACCTGAAAATGCCAACCGTGCACTCTTTGGAGCACATGCTGGCGGAGCTGCTGCGCAACCACACTGATGCGCTGATTGATTTCTCCCCTATGGGCTGCCAGACAGGCTTTTATGCCCTGATGCTTGGCGTGGAAACCGATGAGTTTGTATCCATTTTGGAAAAGGGCCTCAACGATGTCCTCACCGCAACGGAAGTACCTGCTGCCAATGAGGTGCAGTGCGGTTGGGGCGAGTCCCACTCCCTTGAGGGCGCACAAGAAGCCGCCCGCGCGCTGTTAGCTAAGCGCGATGAGTGGGCGCAGGTTATGGCCTAACTTTTAAAAGCTTGCGTCGGCTTCGTCTCACCCGGCCCGGGGTTGCTAAGCCGACTCAGGTTCAGCTCCGTTGGTGTAGATAACGCAGTGTGCGTTATTTCTCGCCGCGGAGCTTTGCGCTTTTAGCAGAAAGCGCGTCCCACACCAGTTGGTGTAGCGGCGCGGAGGTTCCGTTGTTTTTAGCAATGCGCACGATACCGCCCACCTGCGAGTCCAGCTCACTGTGCAGCCCTTCGAGGATGTCGCGCTGCATGGACGAGGTTGCGCCTTCTGGCTGCTGGTCCACGAATGCCATGACTTTGTCCACGGTGCCGTCTTTGAGCTCAATCCCAGCGGCATTCGCGGTGGCTGCGGCTTCCAGCATCAGCGCGCGCAGGCTCTCGCGGTACTGAGTGCGCAATACATCGATCGGCTCTTCTTGCACCGCGCCGAGTGCGCCGAAACAGGTCACCATCATGGCTTTCATCCAGACATCGCTGAGGATATCCGGGTGAATCTTAGCTTTAATGGGAGTCTGCTCTAAAGCCTCATATAGTTCCTGCACCACTGGCTCGGTTGCTGGGTCCAAAGAACCAAAGGACAGCGCCAGAACTCCACCCATGTGGTGTGCGGTTGCCGGGCCTTCGCGGTGAACGAAGGCACGAACCACTGCCGGGATGAAGCGCTGCGCGCCGTACTTCGCTTCAGCCAGAAGCGGGTATTCCACGGAGTTTTCCGTGGTCATAAACACCGCCCCCTCCGGCAGCTTTTCCGGCAGGGCTGGTTCCCCGAAAATCTTGATGGCCGAAATAACCAGGTCCGCGGATTCCACCTCATCCAAGCTCGCCACGGTCGAGACGTTGGAGACATTCTCCGTGCCTTCTGGATTAATCAGCGTCAGGCCCTCAGATTCAATAACCTTGCGGGTTTCCTCGCGCACCACATAGGTAATGTCATGCCCCGCCTTAGCCAGCTGGCCACCGTAGTAGCCGCCGATGGCTCCCGCGCCAATGAACACAATCTTCATTTTGTCTCTAACTCCTTATGCGTCCCCATCGTGGCGCGGTAAAAGAGCCGGGGTCTTAGCCCCGGCCCTGACAATTATTGAATCTGAAATCTAGTTGTTTCTAGGGACGAGTCTGGCCCGTGCCCTGCAGAATCCACTTGGTGGAGGTCAGCTCTGGCAATGCCATTGGTCCACGCGCGTGCAGCTTCTGCGTGGAGATACCAATCTCTGCGCCCATGCCGTACACCTCACCGTCAGTAAACGCGGTGGAGGCATTCAACATCACGGCTGCAGCATCCACTTCATTGGCGAACTGCAGCAACACATCAGCGTCTTGAGCCGCAATGCCCTCGGTGTGTCCGGTGGTGTGCTTAGCAATGTGCTCGATTGCGCCGTTAACACCATCAACGGCGGTGATGCGGACATCGAAAGACAAGTGCTCATCATCCCACTGCTCTGCCTCGTGCACGTTTTCCGCACCGAGAGCCTTGAGCTCATCCAAGTAGCCGTGCACAGTTACGCCAGCATCCTGGAATTCCTTGATTACACGCAGCTTCGTAGCATCATCCAAAGACTTATCCAGCAGGATGGTTTCAGTAGAGTTGCACACTGAGCAGCGACGAGTCTTGCCGTTGAGAGCCATGGCAATGCCCTTGTCAATATCTGCCGATGCATCAATGTAGAAGTGGCAATTACCCGTACCGGTCTCAATGGTTGGCACGGTCGCGCCAGTAACCACTGCATTAATAAGACCAGCACCGCCGCGTGGAATTACCAAGTCCACCAGACCACGTGCGGTAATCAGATCCTGCACGGAATCATGGGAGTCACAAGGCAGAAGCTGAACAGCCTCCCGTGGGACATCGAACTGCGCCAAAGTGTCCTGCAGAATTTCCACCAGCTGTGCATTGGAATTACGCGCTGACTTAGAACCGCGCAGCAACGCCACATTGCCAGACTTCAAGGCCAAACCAAAAGCATCCACGGTCACATTTGGACGAGCCTCATAAACCATGCCCATCACACCCAAAGGCACGCGGACCTGCTTCATTTCAATGCCATTCTCCATTCGGCGGCCCTGAAGAACCTCACCCACTGGGTCAGAAAGACCCGCTACCTGGCGCAGTCCCCCGGCGATACCTTCAATGCGTTCAGTGCTCAAAGCCAATCGGTCAAGCAAAGACTCACTCATGCCGCGGTCACGGCCGGCCTGCAAGTCAGCCTCATTCGCCGCCATAATTTTGGCAGTATTGGCGATAAGCGCTTCTGCTGCCGCGAGCAGGATTTCATTCTTTTGCGGAGTGCCGAGTCGGGCAACCGCTGGGGTTACCTCCTTGGCATTTGCGGCCTTGTCAAGCACTTCCGCGCGTTCTTGATCACGATTAAGAGTTTGTTGATCAGTCATGGTGACTAGTCTACGGAAAATGCCCACCCCATGGGCTAGTTTCCCACCAGGTAGGCATAACAACCTCGCAACACGTTTTCACCATCGAAAATATTTGAAAGCAATAGTTATTGCTCTAATTCACGGCGCCGTTCCGCGGCTTTCCGCAGACGCTTGCTGCGCTCATTTTGTTCTTTCTCATTGATCTCGTTGAAGATTTCCTCTTCATCATCATCGAGCTTGTAAAACGCCCTAATCGCAATCGAGCCACCAACAGCGCCAACCGGGAAGAGCCAGAAATAAGACCAATCAGTCAAGAACATGAACACGAAGAACAAGATCATGGCCACGGTCCAGATGGTGGAATCCAGGCGCTGTACTTTCTTGCCGCGGTTTATCAGCTCTTCTAGTTCCCTATCCGAGTTCTTCGCCACCGCCTTGTGCGGTGAGGACTGCCGCTCCTGCAGATCCGGATCCAGGTTTGGCGCTGGTGCCGAAGAGTTGCCCGAAGGCAGGTCCTTCAACAGCGTATCCAAGTCACCACGGGTACGCGCGATGGCGGCGTGACCGGTGCGCTCTTCAAATTCGTGGACATCAATATAGCCATCGGCAAAGTGCGCAGAAAGCAGATTTAGAACGTGGTTGCGTTCTTTGTCACCGACGCGAAAGTGAGCATTGTCCGGTGACGGATCAGAATAAGGCTGTGGCGTCGTCATATTCAACAGCCTACCCGCGGTTATAAGCTCTAGGCAGAGTGATTTATTGGCTGAATAAAATCCCCCGCATGTCGAACTCCCCCGGGCAGTTGGCTTCGGATTTCTCCGACCAACCACCGAGGGAGTAGTTCTACTTCAGGCAGTGCTAATTTCCACGGGCCTTAGCCAAGTGGTCGCGCGCTGCCTGTTCCAGGTGGGTCAGGTCAGAAGCAACGGTGATAAACGTAAAGCCTTGGCTCGCGCGCTGACGTGCGGTTTCACCATTCGGGGTGTGGATTGCCGCGATGAGGTCATTATCGTGCGCGGCTTTCTTTACTCGTTCCAGCGCGGAGTTGAAATCCTCTGCCACGTCCGGGTCATTCGGGAACTTGCCGCCCACCGCCAAGCACAAATCTGATGGTCCGATGTAGACACCATCAATTCCGTCTACGGCACAGATTTCCTCCACATTGGCTAGGCCCTCCGTGGTTTCAATCATGACCAGCACCAGCACAGAGGCATCAGAGTCAGCTGGAATTGGTCCCACGCGCAAACCAGAACGCATTGGACCGTAAGAGCGCAAGCCCTTGCCTGGGTAGCGGGATGCGCGAACAGCCTTGCGGGCATCATCGGCGGAGTTCACCAAAGGAACAATGACACCACGCGCGCCGGCATCGAGGGCTTGGCCAATGACAGCAGCATCATTTGCTTCCACCCGTACCAGACCGGCCGGGCCATAAGCTGCGTCAATCGCCATCAGATTGCTCAAAATGCCGGAGTACCCAAGCAGGCCATGCTGGCCGTCAATAGCGATGTAGTCATAGCCGGTCATTCCCAGACGCTCTGTTGAAATCGGGCTATCAAGCACGCTCCAATAGCCGAATACGGTCTCACCGCTTTTTGCTTTGGTAATAAACTCTGCTGCCGGGTGGCTCATAAAAATTCTCCTTAGGTTTTCAGTATTGAGGGGTTTGCTTGCAGCTACCCGCTACTAGCGGTTGTAGGCCGGCATCGGGCCCGAAAGGTCTTGACCGACAGCGTCGCAGGCATCCAGGACATCCTGCTCAAGTGGGCCGCGGGCAAGGACATCAAGGTTGGCTTTGAGGTGGCTAATCTTCGAGCCGCCAAGCAGCAAAGAGTTGGTACTTGGCTGCGAAATCAACCAGCGCAGGGACAGCTCCACCAGAGAGATTCCCGCTTGCTGTGCAATATCGCTTAGCTTGCCGATGCCCCCAAATAGCTCCTCATTCCAATAGCGCTCGCGGTACATTTCTGCCAGACGGGAACCTGAGAAGCGCCCTGGTTCATCGGACTTGCCCGGCGCGCCGTTGAAGGAGTGCTTGCCGCTGAGCAGGCCACCGCCCAAGGGGTTGTAGACCATCGTGGCCAAGTCGGTGCTCTGGGCGAACTCGGTATATTCCACTTCCAAACGCCGTGCCACCAGGTTATGAAGCTGCTGTGCGACAACCGGCCCTGGAATCCCCAGTTCCTTCGCACCCGCCTGCAGCTGCGCAATCTGCCATGCCGCAAAGTTTGAAACACCCCATGCGGAAATCTTTCCTTCTTGAAGCAGCTCCCCCAGAGTTTCCAGAGTCTGCTCAATCGGTGCTTCACGGTCTGGCTGGTGCAGGTAGAACAAGTCCACGCTCTCACGGTTCAAACGGCGGAAGCTGCCTTCCAAGCTGTCGCGCAAGCCCTTCTTCGATAACGGCGAATTATCACCGGCGTCCGGATGCGGCATGCCCGCCTTTGTCGCCACGACGAGCTCATCACCAAAATCAGGCAAGATGCCAGCGAGCATCTCTTCGGTCTTTCCACCTGCATAACCATTTGCTGTGTCAATCATGGTGATACCGGCAGCCACCGCAGTGTCCACCATCTCCCGCGCCACGCCTTCATCCACGGTGTCCCCGAAGGTCATCGTGCCCAGCGCCAGGCTAGAGATCTTCTTATCTATTCCCTTGAGGGCTAATTCAGATTTCACTTAAGAGTCCTTTCGTTGAAATTCGCGCAGAATTTCACTGGATTAAGAATGTAGAAACTGTGTTACTGGTCTCAACTTAACGGAAAGTATTGCACACTTCGCGCAATAACAAAATGCTTTTGGCAAGAAATTCGCGTAGCCGCACACTGCTCACCCCAATAACCCCTGGAGTGAATTAACAATCACGACGACAGCCCCAATTAGCGATAGAGCGACGGAACCCGCATAGAGATGCTTTGATTCTACGTACTTATTCACCAGGTTGGAGAGCAAGAATCCCGCCGCAACCGCCGGCAAGAAAATAAGCGAAGCCTTCCACTGCTCAACGCTTAATGACCCTCCAATCCACAAGGACACAACGGACATTGACGTACCAACCACAAACGCCGCACCCATGGTTCCTCTCACAACCGAAGGTGTTAATCCGCGGAGGATAAGCGCCAAAGGCGGTCCGCCAATCGAGGTGGCTGTACCCAAAATTCCGGCGGCCAATCCAGCTATCGATGCACTTCGCGGGCCATATCCAGGACTCCAGCCGATAAGACTAACCGCAACACCAAGAATGACCGAAACCGCAAGCACCAGCGAAAGACCCGCGGTGGGCAACACCGCCACAAGCAGCGCTCCGAGCAAAGATCCTGGCACCCTACCCAAGCTCACCCAGCCAACTACCGACCATTTGATTTCTCCCCGCTCTCTGAAGAACGTGGCAACCGAAAGCGCGAAGGCTAATACCAACACAGTTCCAGGTAGTAATTCCGGTGCGATCAACGCAATCAGCGGCGCCGCCAACATACCCAATCCAAAGCCAATTGCGCCCTGAACACAGGCAGCTATCGCAAGGATTACTCCAACCATGACAAGTTCCATGGTTCCTCCATTTCCAGAGGTCACACTAGGCACTCTCGCCATAATCGGACACGTGACCCCAATCACATAACAGCCAATATTCCAGAACCTCTTGCGCGTTTCGCGCAAATGGTGCAAACTGTTATCCACATCACGCAGAACACTGCAATGTGTCCCATCTGAAAGGTGCTCTCATGGCAATGTCGATTTCTAGTAAACCGGTTGAAGATTCACCCCCTGCTCAATCATCCGCTCCACCCTCTGGTCGTCCAGAGCAAATTCCAATCCCACGTGGACGTGGACTCGTCACGTCGATTGGTCCAGGTCTCGTTCTCGCAATGACCTTTCTAGGAACTGGCGACCTGGTCAGCTCCTCCGTCTCCGGCGCTTCCTATGGCTATGCATTGCTGTGGACTTTGGTTCTCTCGCTTTTCGCACGAACCTTCATCATCTCCACCATCGCCAAATACACGTTGATGAACCGCTACGGCGACACCCAAATCCTCGATGGATTTGCACGTATCACCCCGGTGTTGCCAGGAATCATGGCCGTTGTGGTCATCATCGCTGGCTTCGTCACTCAAGCTACGTTCCTCCGCGCAGCAGCAGCTGGTCTTTACCAGCTCACCGGCGGCGGTTGGGGTGGCGCTTGGGGGACCTTCATCTGCGCCATCATTGTCGGTACTTTCACGCTGTTCGTTGTCACCCGCAAGAAGCAGTTCACCTTCCTTGAGTACTTTGCGCGCGTCGCATCCGTGCTGATGATCGGTGCATTCATCTACGCACTGTTCAAGATTGGCCACTTCGATGTTGCTGGTTTCTTCCGCGGTATGGCATTTGAGATGCCTGCTAATGACGGCGGCGGCGCATTCGCCCCAATCGTTATTGCAGCTGCAACCATCGGCACCATCGCGGGCAATATGCCTAACCTTCTCTACTCCGGATTCATGAAGGATAAGGGCTGGGTTGGACCAAAGTATCGTCGCCTGCAGCAGCTCGACCTTTTCGCCGGTATGGCTCCACTGCTGGTCATTAACCTCCTCTTCTGGATCGTGGCTGCAGAGTTCTCCCGCGATAATCCTGGATTTGTCATCGCCAATGAAAATGATTTGTCGCAGATGCTCTCCATGGCCGTCGGTACAGCAGGCCCATTCTTGCTCTGGCTGTGTATCTTCTTGGCAGCAATGACCAGTTTCCCTCCACAGTCACGCGGCTTCTCTCAGCTAACAATCAACGGCCTTAACCACGCTATTCCAGCATGGCGCAAGTACTTGGGACGCGACGAGGAAAACCCTGCTTTCCGCATTATCCAGATTCTGATCTTTATTGTGGTTCCACTTGCTGCCTCTTTGCCAGGTGCACCGAACTTCGTAGCAATGAACATCGTCGGTACTGCACTCTCGACCATCTTGAGCTTGCCAATCATTGTTGTCTGTATCCTCATCCTCACCAGCAGCAAGAAGCACATGCACGACTACGCCGTAAACAAGTGGTGGACAACCCTGCTGCTCGTGGTTCTGGGAATCATTGCGGTAGTAGTTGGAGTTCAGATTGCTATCAATATTCCAGAGATGTTCGCAACCGCATTCGGAGGAAACTAATTCGATGAGTACTGCAAGCAAAGTAAGCAGCTTTCTCTCACAAGCTTCCCTTGACCATCCACTCCCAGCTGACGGAGTCCTTCGCTTGGACTCTCGGGATGGTTCAACCGCAGCGTTGATTCCAACGCCGCGTGCGACCAACCATGCTCCTTCTATTGCAGAGCTTGCCGATGGCTCCTTTATCGCAGCATGGTTCGGCGGCAGCGATGAAGGCAATCAAGATATCGACATCATCGTTTCCCGCTTCGACCCAGAAATCGGTCGCTGGTCTGAGGCACAGGCAGTCACTAGCGATGAGGTCAATTCCGACCAGAATCCGGGAATCTTCGTCAACGAGGAAGGCGACATCTGGCTGCTCTACACTTCACAGGTATCCCGCCAGGCTGGAATTCCAGAGGACTTCAATCTGCAATTTACTGCAGTGGTCCGTCGCATCCGCTCTAACGATGGCGGCCTAACGTGGTCTGAACCTGAGGATTACTTTGAGCATCCAGGAACCTTCGCCCGTCAGCCAATTCAACGGCTCAGCAACGGTCGTCTTGTTCACGGTCAATGGCTGTGCTTCGATGATGACTCAAAGAATGGTTCCGACCAGCCTGTTGTTGCCATCTCCGATGACGAGGGAGTTACCTGGAACTGGGCTGAATTTCCGGACGGTCCAGGACGAGTTCACCCAAACATTGTTGAATTAGAGGACGGAAAGCTGCTGTGCTTCTTCCGTTCCCGCTGGGCAGACTGGGTATATATGTCCCGTTCAGACGACTTTGGCCAGACTTGGACAACCCCTACTGCCACTGAGATACCAAACAACAATGCGAGTATCAGCGCGCTGAAACTTCCATCAGGAAGGATCGCGGTCTTCTCCAATGATGAGCAGGTCAATACCGGACCGGGCGAAGTCATCTGGCCTTACGAGCGCACCAAACTCACCGTCCGCGTCTCAGAAGATGAAGGAAATACGTGGCCCGTTAGTCGCGTCATCGAAGCCGGCGACGGCTACTCCGGAACTGCGAATAGCCGCAGTAACAGGCGACATGAATACCCACATGCCATCGTTGATTCCACCGGGCGCATTCATGTGACCTGGGCATACCAGTCACGTCGGGCCATCATGCACCGAAGTTTCACCGAAGACTGGATTGACGGAACTCCAGATAATGTCCACTCCGACTGCAAGCTGTGGGGGTAAACGCATCATGATCATTCTCGCTGATGACCTCTCTGGCGCTCAGGAGTGCATTGCTGCAGCTTCCTGGTTGCCAGTGGGCGACATCGGAGAATCAGTACCTGCCGCTGCAGCAGTCATGTTGGATGAAGGTCGTTCACTCCCAGACGTGGAAATCATTGCTGCCGACATCAATAGTCGGTGCCTGAGTTCCACTGAAGCTATTAACAAGACGAAGTTAACGTTGGATCTACTTGAAAACACAGACCCAAAGAAATCCAATCATCAAGTGTTCTTCAAGTTTGATTCAATCCTCCGAGGCAATATTGCAGCTCAGCTTGGCGCTGCTTCCGATTCGCTAGGCCCAGTGGTCTTTTGTCCTGCTGTTCCCGCCCTCAATCGCGTTGTCCGCAATGGAGTAGTCCAGGTCAATGGAGTGCCGCTGCACGAAACTGGCCTGTGGCATTTGGAGTCTGAGTTTGCGCCGGAATCCGTGTCAGAAATTTTTACCGATTTGGACCCAACCACGGTCTCTTTAGATGAGCTCCGTTCCGGTGAATTGGCTTCCAAGTTGAAATCGGTTTCGCCAAGTACCCAGGTAGTCGTGTGTGATGCTGAGACAGACGAAGACCTTGATGTACTTGCGGCTGCTATCCGGGAAGCCGGTTTGGCGGCGGCGGGTGCGAGTGGGCTGTGCGCGGCGCTAGCCCGAGTGACGCCGCCGGCAAGTTCGGAGTTGCTAACGGAGTCCATCGCCAAGCTCGACAGCGCGACCACCACAGACGATGATTCTGGCGATGTCGGAGCGTTGTTCATCATTGGAACTGCTTCCAACCAGGCCAAAGCACAGGTCAAGCGCCTTAGCGAAGAAGGCGTACCAGTCGTAGCTTGGCACCCGGGTTTTGCCGAGGAGCTCCCCGACGGTGATTGCGTCGTTACGGTGTCTGGTCCCATTCGGTCGGAGGCATCTGCCGGCATTGACAAGGGACTTGCCGAACTGGTCGCGGACAATCACCGCGGAAGAGATCTTTTCCTCACCGGTGGACAAACAGCCCGCAGCATCCTCGATGCTCTCACAATTGCTGAGCTGCGCCCGCTAGCGCAACCCGAATTCGGGACCGTTGTTTCCCGCACTCCTGATGGGCGATTTGTTGTCACACGCCCAGGAAGTTTCGGTTCCACTGACAATCTCATTTTTAGCTTTCGCACCTTAAAGCACCTGCGTGCACTGTATGCACCTAATGAAAGGACTTCATCATGACGCTCCCAACCATCGCTGTCACCATGGGTGACGCTGCCGGAATCGGCCCAGAAATCATCGTTTCCGCTTGCACCGAACCTGAGGTCCTTAACCGTTGCCGCCCCATCATCATCGGTGATGCCGCCCGTCTGCAGGCGGCAGCTGAGATTATTGGCCGCACAGACCTGACGTTTCAGACCTTCACCGATCCCCACCAGGCAAGCGTGGAAGCCGCCCCGGACAACAGCACGCTTTCCATCATTGACCTCGGCCTCATCCCTGCTGAGTTGCCGTGGGGCCAGCTCTCCCCCGTCGCGGGCGATGCCGCTTACCAGTACATCAAGGTCGCCGCAGAGATGGCTACCGATGGAACCGCGCAAGCAATTTGTACCGCGCCCCTGAACAAAGAGGCGCTTCACGCAGGTGGGCACCTCTTCCCCGGGCACACAGAAATGCTTGCGCACCTAACCGGGATTGAGGAGGTATCCATGATGCTTTCCACACCGCAGCTGCGCGTTATTCACGTGACCACGCACGTCGGGCTTATCGATGCCATCAACAAGATTGAGCCAGGCTTGGTCGAGCGAACAATTACTCGTGGACATGAAGCTTTGACCCGCGCGGGTATTGAAAAGCCACGCATTGGCGTCTGCGCCATTAATCCACACGCCGGCGAGAACGGCTTGTTTGGTTATGGCGAGGAAGCAGAAAAGATTGAACCAGGCGTCAAGGTCGCTCAAGCCAAGGGCATCGATGTCGCTGGCCCGCTGCCAGCCGATACCCTGTTCTTCCTGGCAACCCGCGGTGATTATGACTTGGTTGTGGCCATGTACCACGATCAAGGCCATGGACCCATCAAGTCCCTGGGTATCGAGTCGGGCGTAAACATTACGGTAGGATTACCCGTGATTCGCACCTCCGTGGACCACGGCACCGCCTTTGATATTGCAGGTAAGAACATTGCTGACCCGCGCAGCATGGTCGAGGCTCTCAATCAGGCGGCGGAAATGGCCAGTCAGCATGAGCCGAACCACGTAGGCTAGAAAAGGTTAAAGTCTCCGCTGAAGAAAGAACAGGTAATGCGCCGATGAGTCGAAAGAAAACTTCACACTCACCGGCGCAACGTCGTTCAGAAATCGCTCGCCTGGCCTCCACCATCGGTTTGGCCAGCGTGGAAGAGCTCTCGGAGCGCTACGGGGTTACTTCTTCTACTATTCGCCGTGATCTTTCCCGGCTGGAGGCCGAAGGTCTCATTGCCCGTACTTATGGCGGCGCGATTTTCATCTCGGATGAGAATGAGTCTCCACTGCAGGAACGCCAGGGCGAGTTCTTCGCTGCGAAAAGGGCGATTGCATCGTGGGCAGCGCAGCGCATCAAGGACCATGAGCGCGTACTTTTCGATGGCGGATCGACCGTCGGCGCCCTCGCCGCCACCTTGGGCAAGCGCGAATCACTGCGTGTGACCGCGATGGGCGTCAACGCTATCAACTCGCTAATTGACCGCGATGACATTGAGTTGAGTAGCCCCGGCGGAATCATCCGCCCGTCTAGTCAAAGCTTCGTCGGTCCTAGCGCTGAAGCAGCATTACAGCGCGAGACATTCGACCGCGCTTTCCTCGGCGCCGATGGTGTGACCGCTCAGTTTGGTCTTTGTGAAGCAGATCCGGACCAGACGCGGCTGAAAGAAATCGTCGCTTCGCGCAGTTCAGATGTCTACGTGCTTGCCGATGGCTCCAAGATCGGCCGCCGCGCCTTTCACCACTGGGCAGTCCTGCCCACCCCGTGGACGCTGGTCACCGATGATTCCGCGCACCCCGAGGAAGTCGCGGGCCTGCGCGCCGCTGGCGTCACCGTCGAAATCGTCCCCACCAACTAGGTCAGTCTGCAATTATGCGTAAGAAATACATACAGAGAATGCTGATCAGCAACACCGCATAGTTTGTGGTTGTCACGCTGATCTTCGGGATAGCTTTCTCCTTTGCCCGGGGGCACGCACCGAACTTGGATGACATTTGGCCGTGGATTGCCGCCGCATTGGTCGCCGCGGTATTTACCGCGGTACAGGCAAAGAGAAGCTCCAAGGAATTTTCAGAACGCCAGAATCTTTGGGGCCCTGATAACTCCTAGGAGCTCAGTCTCACGGTGAATTAGTAGCCGAGAGTTGGGTCGACTTCGGTCGGCCACTGCTCGCCGGCTTCGAAGGCGCGGGCGACTTCGACGGTGTGCGCACCAATGCGCTTGCGTACGGAGTACGGCGGATTGGCAAGGTGCGGGGTGATAACGCAATTGATTTCATCCCACAGTGGATGTCCGTCCGGCAAAGGTTCTGGGTCCGTGACGTCCAG
>JAUNRU010000022.1:11996-34215 GCA_030535535.1 Corynebacterium casei | reverse complement strand
TTTTAGACATCGTGGACCCCGCAGCACTGGTCCTGGCCGGCGAAGCATTCGTCATTGACCGCGTCGGCCTGCGCCATGTTGTGAACAAGGTCCGCGCGCGCCGGGCAGCAAGCCAACTGCGTATTAGTTTGGCTAGCCCCGCTGTCACCCGGGACGCAGCGCGTCTGACCGGGGTTTATCCGCTATGGGCGGAACCGTCGGTGGTGTAAAAATTTGGTCGGGATAACAGGATTTGAACCTGCGACCTCGTCGTCCCGAACGACGCGCGCTACCAACCTGCGCCATATCCCGAATATCGCAACGCTGTGCGGTACTGGAAAATTATAACGCCGGGATGGGGTGCGCCCCCAAATCGCATTTCACGAATTTGGGGGTGGATTGTTTCTTCTACTCGGCTACTTCGGTGATGCGCAGCAGCGTTGCCGAAGGGCGGCAAAAGATTCGCACCGGGGCAAACTTGGAGGTGCCCAGACCATTGGAAACGTGCATTTTCATTGGGCCAAAGTCGTGCAAGCCCTGCACGCGCTTGCGGTCAATGCCGGAGTTGGTCACCAAAGCATGTGAGCCCGGAAGGCAGATTTGGCCGCCGTGGGTGTGGCCGGATAGCGATAGCTGGTAGCCGTCAGCAGCGAACTTCTCCAGTACGCGTGGTTCAGGGCTGTGCAGCAATGCCAGAGCAAGGTCAGCGTCAGGATTCGGGGCGCCAGCGACATCCGCGTAATCATCCAAATCATGATGTGGATCATCAACACCCGCGGCAGCAAGGCGCACGTTGCCGACCTGGAACTCGTGGGTGGCTTGGTTAGCATCACGCCAGCCGTGCTCCATGAACGCCGCGCGCATGCCGCGCCATGGCAGATCCACATAAGAAGGTTCGCGTTTTGCGCCCCACAAATACTTGAATGGGTTCACAGGACGGGGCGCCCAATAATCATTGGTGCCAAAGACGAATAATCCAGGGCGCTTGAGCAGCGGACCCACTGCGCGTAGGACGTCTGGGACACCGGCGACATCAGAGAGATTATCGCCCGTATTGACCACCAAATCTGGCTCAAGAGCATCAAGTGCGGAAACCCACTCAACTTTTTTCTCCTGGCCTGGAATCATGTGCAGGTCGGAGATATGCAGCAGCTTGAAGTCCTTCTCACCACGCAAAGTGCCTGGTTTGAGAAGCGGCACGGTTACTTCCTTGAGCTCGAATTTGGTTAATTCGGTATAGCCCCACGCAAGGGTGGCAAGGCCCGCGATTGCTGGTGTTAGGAGTAATGGCACGATTTTCTTCACGCATCCAGCCTACAGGGGTAAATTAGGAAACTATGAGTCAGTTAAAAGAAACCATCCGTGCAGACCTCAAGACCTCCATGAAGGCTAAAGAAAAAGAGCGCACCGGTGCTATCCGTGCGCTTCTTGCCGCTATCCAGGCAGAAGAAACCACCGGTGCTCGTCATGAAATCACCGATGAAGACGTGCTGAAAGTTATCGCGCGTGAAATCAAGAAGCGCCGTGAGTCCGCGCAGATGTACTCGGATAATGGCCGTCCTGAGTTGGCCGAGGCAGAGCTGTCTGAGGTGCCTTACTTTGAGGCGTACCAGCCGGCACAGCTTGATGATGCCGAGGTGGACAAGCTTGTCGATGACGCGATTGCCGAAGTTGGTGCTGATTCCATGGCACAGATGGGCCAGGTTATGAAGATTGCCTCCGAGAAGGCCGCCGGCGCAGTCGACGGCAAGCGCCTGTCCGATGCAGTGAAAGGCAAGCTCAGTTCCTAAGGGCGATGCTCGAGGCAAAAAGAGGCAGACACCAGAGATTCTGGGTCTGCCTCTTTTGCTACTAGATGAGCCTATCTACATCGCCTTAGTTAAAGCCGAATGTTCGGCGTAACTCATTGGTGAAGTTGTCGATATCGTCCTGCGAAATCAGCGGTGGTGGGTTGCTGTTGCCGCCGTTTCCTCCGCCGTTGCCGCGGCTATTGCTATCGGACACATTGTCGTCGTCATCATCCGAGTCATTTCCACCGCCTGAATTATTGGAGGCTGGTGCGGCATAGCCTGAACCGTCGGAAATCTGCAGAGTAATCTCCGCGCCGTCGGAGAGCCCATCGGTACCGGTCAATGCGCGAACCACGGTGCCGGAACGCTGAGTATCCGGAACGGAAATGACGCGAACCTTGTAGCCCTCATCCTCCAGGATGCGGCGGGCATCGGCTTCGCTGCGGCCACGCAGAGAATCCATCAACTCGGAAGACTTGCCGTCATCATAAGCACGGTCATAATCCGGAATGGTTCCTTCGGTCGCGGTCTGCAGCTGCGTTGCCATGCCGAAGAAGGAGCGTGCTGGCTCAGTACCGCCGAAGAGTGAACCATCACCACATTGGCGAACCGGGCTGGTACACAGTGGGGTCGTGGTGGTGCCGTCGTTGTAAATGTACGGTGCGGCCGACAGACCAGAGTTGAAGCCCAAGAATGCTGCAGACTGGTTGGACTCGGTGGTACCGGTCTTCGCGGCAATCTCACCATTCCAGCCCATCTGGTTTGCAGCGGCTGCTGCAGTGCCGTGATCAGCATCCGCCGTCATGGCATTGGTCAAAGCATCCGCGGCGTCACTATCCATGACCTGCTCACATGGAGTGGACTCCACATAAACCTCATGGCCATTGCGGTCGGTAATGCCGGTGACTGGATTCGGTTCACACCAGGTGCCGTGCGATGCCAATGTTGCACCAACATTGGATAGCTCCAGTGGATTTACCGCTGTTGGGCCCAGGGTGAAAGAACCCATTGGGGCTGCCTTAGCGAACTCCGCCAGGGAGTATTCATCGTTGTAAGTGCCCTCATCATCAAAAGTGCGCAGACCCAGCTTGACCGCCATATCAACGGTTGCTTCGATGCCGACCTGCTCTTCCAACTGGATGAAGGTGGTGTTTGGCGAGTGTGCCAGCGCATCCTCAAAAGTCATGCGCGGCTGGTAGGTACCAGCATTTTCCACGCAGTAGCGGTTCGCAGGACAGTTCTCTGCGCCGCCGTGGCCCAGGCCCTCGGCGTCATAACGGGTAGGAACATCCAGCATGTTCTTAATGCCGTAGCCCGCTTCCACAGCGGCAGCAGCGGTAAAGACCTTAAAGATGGAACCCGCGCCGTTACCCACCATGGAATATGGCTGCGGCAGCAAAGTTTCATTCTGATCCAGGTTCAAGCCGTAAGTACGGGAAGAAACCATTGCCAGAACATCGCGGCTGGTCTCAGATGGGCGTACCACGTTCATTACTGATGCAACACCAGCAGCATCGGAGGAAGTCTGCGCATTAATGGATTCTTTCGCGCGGTCCTGAATAACAGGATTTAGTGTGGTGTTGATGGTGTAGCCACCGCGTGCAAGTTCGTCTGTGCTCACGCCGCGCTCCTCGAGGTACTCCAGCACGTAGTCACAGAAGAATCCGCGGTCACCAGCGCCAATGCAACCATTCGGCAGAGTCGATGGAGATTCCAAGACGCCCAAAGAATCCGTATTAGCTTCATCAGCCTCGGCCTGGGAGATGTAACCGTTAGACACCATGGACTGCAGCACGGTTGCGCGACGCTTGAGAACTTCTTCCGTATTGGTGTACGGGTTCAAGTATTCAGAAGACTGAACCATGCCGGCAAGCATTGCTGATTGTGGCAAAGTTAGCTCATTAGCATTGACGCCAAAGTAGGTACGAGCTGCTGCTTCAATGCCATAGGCGTGGTTGCCAAAGGGGACAAGGTTGAGGTAGTTCGCAAGAATCTCATCCTTTTCCAGAGTGCGGTCAATCTCCGCAGCCATGCGAATTTCACGCAGCTTACGGGTAATGGACTGCTCTGTTGCAGCCTGGCGCTCTTCATCCGATTCAGCATCTACTAGCAAGAGATAGTTCTTCACGTACTGCTGATTCAGCGTAGAAGCACCCTGGGAAACACCGCCGGCCAGCAGGTTAGTGGCCAAGGCACGGAAGTTACCCTGGAAGTCAACGCCTTCGTGCTCATAGAAGCGGTGGTCCTCAATCGAAACAATCGCATCCTTCATTGTCTGCGAAATCTGATCTGGCTCCACCGGGTGACGTCGCTGGTTAAACAGGTAAGCCATATTGCCGCCATTGCTATCCCGGATGGTTGTTACCCCCGGGATGTTTCCCGCTTCCAGCTCTTCAATGTCTGATTCCATGGCATCAGTTGTTTTGGCGATTGCAACGCCAGAGAGACTAGCCAATGGGGCTAGTGCTACGGCGATGAGCAGGCCAATGATGATCGTGGCCAAAGAGATTCTTCCTAGAGCTTTCACTCCCAATACCCTACAAGGTCTATGCCCGGGAAGAAATACCAAACTCCCCCCTAAAGTGTGACCTGTTAGACAGCTTGCGAATGCTGTGAATACACTTACTACCAACGCGTGAATACGCTGTGGATAGAGAATGTGTGGCTAAGCGGAAGGAGCGCCAGATGACCGTGAGCTTGAAACCGTCGAGTCAGGCTGGGACCTGCAATGTAACCCCGGAACGCGGGGAGTGGGTGACACAAGCTAAGTGTCGAAATGGCGACCCTGATGCACTTTTTGTGCGTGGTGCAGAGCAGCGTAAAGCTGCCGTAATTTGTCGTCATTGTCCGGTACTCAATGAATGTCGGGCAGATGCCTTGGATAACCGAGTTGAATTCGGAGTCTGGGGTGGACTGACTGAGCGTCAGCGCCGCGCACTTTTGCGAAAGAATCCACACATCACCAGCTGGGCCGATTATTTGTCCGAAGGTGGAGAACTCGAAGGAATCTAGGAAATCTAGTTCCTCTATGTTCAGAACTCATCTTCTTCTAGCTTTAATGCCAATTCCGTCGTGTAACTATGAAGCTGCCAGGTGTCTGCAATGGGCTACCACGAGCAGTTCGGGCTGATTGTTTAGCTTGTATACCGGCGGAATTTGTCATGCTTAGGCTGTTGCGTGGGTGGTTCATCTAGTCAATATCCCCCGAGAATCACCAGACCAGCGCGCCCCTAGGGACTTTTGTTTAAGATGGGTCGCATGAAGAAATGGGAATATGCAACCGCACCTGTCCTTACTCACGCCACCAAGCAGATTCTTGACTCTTGGGGTGAAGACGGCTGGGAGTTGGTCAGCATCACACCAGGTATGAACCCTGAAAACGTTGTTGCTTACTTCAAGCGAGAGGTGGAATAAAACATGTCAATCAAGGCTCGTCTCGAAGAACTTGGATACACCCTGCCGGCAGTGGCTAAGCCACTAGCTTCCTACGTTCCAGCAACTGTTGTTGGAAACCAGGTCTGGACCTCCGGCCAGCTTCCACTGGTTGAGGGCGCATTGCCTGCAACCGGCAAGGTCGGCGCAGAAGTAACTGCAGAAAAGGCGCAAGAACTAGCGCGTACCTGCATCCTCAACGGTCTCGCAGCCATTGACGCTGAGGTTGGACTGGACAACATCACCCGCGTCATCAAGGTTGTCGGCTTTGTGTCATCCGCTCCTGATTTCACTGGCCAGCCAGCTGTCATCAATGGCGCATCCGATTTCATCGGTGAAGTATTCGGTGAGGCCGGTGCTCACGCTCGTTCCGCAGTCGGCGTTGCCGTGCTGCCGAATGATGCACCAGTTGAAGTAGAACTCATCGTGGAATTCGCAAAGTAATAGGCTAGGCTGACATTTATGGAGCATCCTGCATACAGTCAACTGCGTCCCGTTACGCAGCACGCCGGTGTTGTGTTGTGTGATAACCCCAGCTACACAGCACTTGAAGGTACTAACACGTGGGTCATCAAAGGTGATGAAGATGGTGCCGCGATTGTTGTTGACCCGGGGCCAGATGATGAAGGTCATCTCAACGTTGTCACCGCAAAATCAGGCGGCGAAGTTGCGCTGATCTTGCTGACCCACCGCCATGATGACCACGCTGCAGGTGCACACCGTTTACGTCAGCTCACCGGTGCACCAATTCGTGCATTCGATCCAAGCTACTGCAGCAAGGATGCGGAGCCGTTGGTTGATGGGGAGATCATTTCTCTCGACGGCATCAGCCCCACTCTCGAGGTCGCACACACTCCTGGTCACACCAGTGACTCCGTTAGTTTCCTCATCTGGGCTAGTCAGCCTCAAGAGTCAGAGCTAGAAGGCATTGTCAGCGGTGACACCATCGCTGGACGCCACACCACGTTGCTCTCTGAAACCGATGGTGACCTTGAGGCTTACCTGAAGTCTTTGGACATGCTGGAAGAACGCGGCAAGAACGTGCCTTTGCTCCCCGGCCACGGACCGGATTTGCCGGACGTATCTGAAGTGGCACGCAAGTATATTGACCGTCGTCACCTGCGTCTGGATCAGATTCGGAAACTGTGGGCTGAGCACGGCAAAGACATTGAACTCAAAGTCATGATCGATGAGATGTATGACGATGTAGATCCCGTTCTACGTCACGCTGCTGAGCAGTCCACCCGCACTGCGCTGAAGTACTTGGAAGCGCACCCAGACCAAGTCTAAAGGGCTTTCGCTCGAAACTGTTTTAAAGACCTAGTGAGTAATCACTAGGTCTTTTCCTATTGGATTCCTTTTAGATGCTTGTGCGTGAAAACGACGCCCGCCGTAGAGAAAAGCGAATGCTCAACTCTACGGCGGGCGTATCTATGCAGTTTTAAATGCTATAGATTTTCTAGCTGGTATAACTAGCGGGCACGCTTTGCCAGGTGCTCGGTATCAACGATGACAACGGACTTGCCTTCCAAGCGAATCCAGCCACGGTGTGCGAACGTAGCCAAAGCCTTGTTCACGGTCTCACGGGAAGCGCCGACCAGCTGGGCGATTTCTTCCTGAGTCAGGTCGTGATTCACGCGCAGTGAGCCACCTTCCTGAACGCCGAAGCGGTTAGCCAACTGCAGCAAGGTCTTTGCCACACGGCCGGGAACGTCGGTGAAGATGAGGTCCGCGAGGGATGCGTTGGTGCGACGCAGACGGCGAGCCAGAACGCGAAGCAGCTGCTGCGCAATAGCAGGGTGGTCAGAGACCCACTGCTTGAGCATCTCAGAGTTCATGGTGGCTGCCTGAACCTCAGTCACGCACACTGCGGAAGAGGTGCGAGGGCCTGGATCGAAGATGGACAACTCACCGAACATGTCTGAAGGACCCATGATGGTCAACAGGTTCTCGCGCCCGTCAGGAGCGTGGCGGGCCAGCTTAATCTTGCCGGCGGTGATGATGTACAGGCGGTCGCCTGGCTCACCTTCTTCAAAGATGGTGGTGCCGCGTGGGAAACGAACAGTCTCCATCTGCTCAATCAAATTATTGACAGCTACCGGGTCGACACCCTGGAAAATGCCAGCGCGCGATAAAATTTCCTGTACGCCTTCCACGTGCGTCTCCTTTACTTTTAACGCCTAAAAATCTATAACACTCCACATCTTACAGTGGAATTAGTCACTATTGTGCAATTCCCCCCAATCAATCACGAAACTCCCGTTGAGGGAATCGTTGGGGTGGTTAGTGAAATGCCTAGCTATCAAGCACCTGTGTTTCGAGTTTCTCCATCAGGATGGCAAACAGCGCTAACCCGACGGGGACGAGTACTACTAAAACGATCATGTCCTAGAGTCTAACTAACGAGGAATCGATTAAGTTCCCAAACCTCAAGAATTCTCAAGAATACTTCATCGCGGCAAGGAGATTAGCCATGGGTATCGCTGAACGCGCGCAGCACATCAACGAGGTCTTAGCCGATGAATACCCTGATGCCCACTGTGAATTGAACTTCGCCAACGCTTTAGAGCTCACCGTGGCCACGCTGCTCTCAGCGCAAACCACTGATGTGCGGGTTAACCAAGTAACTCCAGAACTCTTTGCCGCTTATCCCACCGCGATGGATTATGCCACGGCGAATGAGCAGGACATCCAAGAAATCATCCGCACCTTAGGGCTCGCTCCGTCCAAAGCCAAGCGCTTGGTGGGCATGGGGCAAAAGCTCGTTGGTGATTTCGATGGGGAAGTGCCAACCAGCATTGAAGACCTCAGTTCTTTGCCAGGCGTTGGCCGAAAGACTGCGCTGGTAGTACGCGGCAATGCCTTTGGCCTGCCAGGGCTGGCCGTAGATACCCACGTGAAACGAGTATCTTCCCGCCTTGGTCTGGCGCAAGGAACTACTGAGCTTAAGATTGAGAAAGAACTGTGCGCGCTGCTTCCCGAAAAAGCGTGGACCATGTTCTCACATCGGCTGATTTTTCATGGCCGCCGCTGCTGCACCGCGAAGAAGCCGGCATGTGGTGCGTGCCCCGTGCGCAAGGTTTGTCCATTTCCTGCTGGAATGGTTGAAAGTTAAACTGATAAAGTACAAAAATTCCCCCATTGGTTTATTACCCAGATATTTAATGCCTGTCTGATTAAGGGTTTCGTGGTGAAAAAGAGCGTTGTCCTGTCCGTGGTGGTCGCGATTGTGCTGACCATCGGCGTCATCTTCGCCGCCATCTCCATTCTCAACTCTGATTCCGGTTCAACTCCGGAAGACGTTAACGTCGAGGGCACAGTACCCGAGGAGACAGCAACTGCAGAGGCTTCCGCTCAGGAGGAGGCGGACGGCGAAACATCGGCAAGCAATTCTGCACAAGACAACGTGCCGCAACGACCTGACTGCCCTGCCGGACCTGTGGCGGGGGTAGAACTACCGTGCCTCGGCGGCGATATGGGTGATGCTAAAGCTACCGATGAAGGCGTTTCGATAGTCAACATCTGGGCCTGGTGGTGCGAACCTTGCCGCGAAGAACTTCCCTACCTGGAGCAAGTAGCTGAATCTCATCCCGAATGGAACGTCGTCGGCGTGCACGCCGACCGCAATGCGGGCAATGGCGCAGCCTTCCTCAACGACCTGGGCGTGGACCTTCCCAGCTACCAAGATGACTCCAATCTCTTCGCCGGAACACTCGCACTGCCTGGGGTTATCCCCATTACCCTGCTGGTGGTTGACGGGGAAGTGCACGAGCGATTTATTAGGCCGTTTACCTCGGCCGAAGAGATAGAGACTTCTGTCACTGAAGCCCTGGGCTAAGTGGCTAGGATGGGGAGCATGGCAGATAAGTTCCCCCATGCTGACTCGCCCGGCACCAATACTGAGTTGCGTCCTGAACTCGCGCCCGAATGGCTCCGTCCTGCACTCGATGTCACCGGTGAAGACGTTGTTGAAGTCATTGGTGAGCGCGCCAGACTAGATGTTTTGCCTTCCGCTCGTTCCGCTGCCGTCCTGATGTTGCTGGGAGGAACCAGCATGGAGGACGCCACGGTATTGCTGACCCACCGTTCCCCGCACCTGCGCTCACATTCTGGCCAAATTGCCTTTCCCGGCGGCAAAATTGACCCACCCGATGTCAACGTTGTGGATGCCGCGTTGCGTGAAGCGTGGGAAGAGACCGGTCTTGACCGCACCACCGTCACCCCACTAGCGCACTGGGGCGAAACCTTTGTGCCCGTGCGCGGCAACCGCATTAATGCGGTCTTGGCGCACTGGAGCACACCCTCGCCAGTGGGCGTTGTGAACCAGGAAGAAGCCGATGACGTCTTCGTGCTTCCTGTGTCTGAACTGCTGGACCCAGAAAACCGGCTGATGCTGGCGTGGGACAAGTGGACTTCTCCCAGCTTTCGCATCAATGACTACATCATCTGGGGATTTACCGCCGCTGCATTGACAACTTTGTTTAATAAAACCGGCTGGGAACATGAATGGGACCAGGATAAACACTTTGATTTACATGAGACCATCGCGGCCTCACGCAATAATGAACGTCGGGTCTAGTAAAGTCCCCTAGGTTAAGCATTCAACGCTAAAGGGAGAAGCTGTGGACCCATCGTGGATAGTTGACGGACTCATCATCGTGTCTGTCATAGCAGCGATGGGAATCGGCTGGCGCCAAGGCGGGTTCGCATCACTTCTGGCAGTCATCGGTATTGTTGCCGGTCTGGTTGTTGGCCTCGGCGTGGCACCTGTGGTTTTGAACGTTACGGACCAGGTAGCTATTCGCTTTTTGCTGGCGATTGGCATGCTGATTTTGCTCGTTGGCCTGGGCCAACTCATGGGCTCTGCGCTAGGCCATGCCATACGTGACCGGATGAAAACCAAGTCCGCGCAACGCGTGGACTCCACCTTCGGCGCGATATTGATGTCCGTTTTCACCATCATTCTCATCTGGGTTATCGCGACTCCACTGGCCACCGGCTTATCTAACTCCGTGGGCAAGGGCCTGCGTGATTCCGCTATTTTGCGCGAAGTGCACGGCGTAATGCCGGCTGAATTCGCGCAACTGCCGCGCAGCATTTCTGCGATGCTCAATGAATCTGGCCTACCGCCGGTCATGATGCCGTGGGAAGAAGGCGCATCCGTTGAGGTTGATGAGCCAAATATTGAAGTCGCTGATGAAGAGATGGTTCGCGCGGTGCGTCCATCCGTTGTCCACGTTATTGCTGATGCCGATGGCTGCCGCCGCCGCATGATGGGCTCCGGCTTTGTCACTGCTGACAATTATGTGGTGACAAACGCCCACGTTGTGGCCGGTACTCAAACCGCTTACGTGGACACCGTGCTGGGCATTAAAGAAGCCCGCGTGGTTTACTACAACCCGGAAACCGACATTGCTGTGCTGAAATCAGAGGACCTCGGTCTGGCACCGCTAGAATGGGCTGATGGCCAAGCCAACACCGGTGATGATGCCGTTGTGATGGGCTTTCCAAATTCCGGTCCCTTTACCGCCAACCCTGCGCGTGTACGCGAACGCGTCACCATCGCCGGACCGGATATCTATTCCAACAACCGCGTGGAACGCGAATCCTACATCCTGCGCGGCAGCGTTGTTCAAGGCAACTCCGGCGGCCCATTGATTTCTCCCGACGGCAAGGTTCTAGGCCTCATCTTTGGTGCCTCCGTGGACGACACCGACACCGGCTACGCCATCACCGCCCAAGAAGTTCAAAACCACATCGGTGATGTCACCCAACTGCAGAACTCCGTTGACACCCAAGAGTGCGTCGCGCAATAGCCAATTAACGCAAACGCACAGGGAGTGGTACTGCGTTAACCAGTGACTAAAGAAAAGGACTCGCGTTCGTAGATTGTTGGAATTTCTTCCAACTCACTACAAGCGCGAGTCCCTTTTTTCGGAGCCTTTTGTCGGCCTTGCCAAGTGGCGGTGGCGGTTAGCTCTCGCTCTAGCCGAGGTTTTCGCCGGTACCAATTTCAATGTGCATACCTGGCACAGAGTTGATGAGGTTCTTTGTGTAATCCTGGGTTGGATTGTCAAAGATTTCATCGGTCGTGCCCTGCTCAACCACGGCACCCTTCTGCATAACCACAACATCATCCGCGGTCTGGCGAACAACAGCCAAGTCGTGAGTAATGAAAAGGTAAGACAGGTTCAGGTCGCGCTGCAGTTCAGCCATCAGCTGAATGATCTGGTTCTGAACCAGAACGTCCAGTGCAGACACGGCCTCATCCAAGACAATGACCTCAGGGTTCAGTGCCAGCGCTCGGGCAATAGCAATACGCTGACGCTGACCACCGGAGAGCTCATCAGGGTAGCGGCGCATAGCCGAACGCGGCATAGCCACCATGTCTAGGAGCTCAGCCACGCGGTTCTCGCGGGACTTGCGGTCACCAATCTTGTGCAGACGCAGTGGCTCCTCGATGCACTTAAAGATGGAGTACATCGGATCCAAAGAACCATAAGGGTTCTGGAAGACGACCTGCATCTTGCGGCGCAGGTCAAACAACTGCTTGCTGTTGAGAGTGGAGACGTCCGTTCCCTCATAAGAAATGGTGCCGGAGGTTGGCTCCAGCAGGTTCAGCACCATGTTTGCCACGGTGGACTTACCGGAACCGGACTCACCCACCAGCGCCAAGGTGGAACCGCGGCGCAAGTCGAAGGAAACATTATCCACGGCCTTAAAGTGCTTCTTATCGCCACGGGAACCACGGATATCGAATTCCTTGGTCAGGTTGCGAACAGAGATAACTGCTTCTTCGGAACGCTCATCGGAAGCACCAGCAATCAGCTCAGAAGACTCAATGCCTGCTTCGCGTGCTGCACGAATACGTGAAGATGCCAGGGAAGGAGCAGCCGTGACCAAACGCTTGGTGTACGGGTGCTGCGGTGCCTTAAGAATCTGACGCGACGGGCCAGATTCCACGATGCGACCACGGTGCATAACAATGAGGTGCTCCGCACGCTCTGCTGCCAGACCCAAGTCGTGGGTAATGAACAGCACGGCGTTACCGAGCTCCTTGGTCAGCGTTTCCAAGTGGTCCAGAATCTGCTTCTGAACCGTCACGTCCAACGCGGAGGTTGGCTCATCGGCAATCAGCAGCTTTGGACGTGCCGCCAAGCCAATACCGATGAGAGCACGCTGGCGCATACCGCCGGAGAACTCGTGTGGGTACTGCTTTGCGCGCCGCTCGGCATCGGGAAGCCCTGCTTCCTCCAGTACCTGCACAACGCGCTCTTTGCGCTTAGATCCCTCGACCACATTGTTGGCCTTGAGGGATTCCTCGACCTGGGTGCCAATGCGCCACACCGGGTTGAGGTTGGACATTGGATCCTGTGGAACCAAGCCAATGTGAGAGCCGCGAAGCTTCTCATAATCCTTGTTATCGAAGCCAGTAATATCTTCCCCTTCGAAGATGATCTGGCCCTCAGTAACCTTGCCGTTGCCGGGAAGCAGACCAAGGATAGACATTGCGGTGGTGGACTTACCGGAGCCGGACTCACCCACGATTGCAACAGACTGACCTGGGTAGATGGTCATGTTGACGCCGCGGACTGCTTCGACGATACCGGTGGAGGAAGTGAAGGCGATCTTGACGCCCTTCATCTCCAACAATGGCTGTTCAGCGTTATGTTCAGTCATGATTATCGCTTCCTTGCCTTTGGATCGAGCGCGTCACGGACAACGTCACCCATCATGATAAAGCTCAATACGGTCAGTGCTAGGGCACCTGCTGGGTAGAACAGAACCATAGGTTCCTGGCGCAGTGATGCCTGTGCCTGAGAAATATCTCCACCCCACGAAACAATGGTTGGCGGAAGACCAATACCAAGGAACGACAGCGTTGCCTCAGCCACGATAAAGGTACCAAGTGCCACCGTTGCGTAGGAGATGATTGGGGCAGCAGCGTTAGGCAGGACGTGGCTGAACAGAATGCGCCACTTCGATGCACCAACAGAACGTGCTGCTTGAACGAATTCCTCATTCTTAATGGACATCACGGCACCACGCGTAATACGGGCAATGTTAACCCAGCCGAAGAGGCCGAGAACCAGAACCACGGTGACGATGGTGCGGTATTCCTTGAACATCTGCATAACCACGATTGCTGCAAGAACCAGTGGAATTGCGAAGAAGATGTCAGTAATACGGGACAAGATGGTGTCAGCCCAGCCGCCGAAGAAGCCAGCGATGGAGCCAACCAAAGCGCCAACAACGGTGACCAAAGCGGTGGTGAGAACACCCACGAGAACGGATGCACGTGCACCGTAGATAACGCGGGCGTAGATGTCACAGCCCTGGCGGTCAAAGCCGAAGATGTGGCCTTCCTCAGAAGGATTCAGGGAGTTGGCCAGCGTACAAGCACGTGGATCAACAGAAGTAAACAATGATGGGAACAGCGCCAACAAAATGGCAACCAAAATCATGAAGGAAGCAACCCAGAAGAGCGGACGCTTGCGCAGGTAGCGCCAAGCCTCAGCCCACTGCGAGGATGGTGCGGACTCGTCCTTAACGGCGTCCACTGCACCCAAACCGGTTTCATCAGTTTCGGCGATGTAGTGGTCCTGGCCGCGACGGCCATGGGAAACCAAGAATTCTTCGCCGAGGTCCTGGGGGTCTGTATTGCGATCGATATTAGGCATAGCGAATCCTTGGGTCGAGTACCGCGTAGAGAAGGTCAACCAGCAGGTTGGCCACAATGTAGATAACTACGAGGACGGTGGTAAAGGACACGATGGTGGTTGGCTCACCGCGCAAAATTGCTTGGTAGAGCGTGCCACCGACACCGTTGATACCGAAGATGCCCTCAGTAACAATGGCGCCAGTCATCAGGGAACCGAGGTCGGCACCGATGAAGGTAGCAACCGGAATCAGCGAGTTACGCAGCACGTGGCGGTTCATCACCTGGCCACCTGACAAGCCCTTTGCGCGTGCAGTACGTACGTAGTCTGCGCGCATGTTCTCACTGACGGACTGTCGCGTCAGACGGATGATGTACGCACAGGAGAGCGCACCCAGCACGATTGCCGGCATGAGCAGCGATTGGAATGATTCATCTCTACCGACTGTCACCGGTAGCAAGTCCCAGCGGATACCGACGATGTACTGGAAGACGAAGCCGGTAACGAAGGAAGGAACTGCAATAACCAGCAGGGAGACAACCAGAACGGTGGAGTCGAAAAAGCCACCGCGGCGGATGCCGGAGAATACGCCGAAGGCGATACCGAAGATGGTCTCGAAGACAATAGCCATGAAGGCCAGCTTCAGAGTTACTGGGAAGACATTCTGCATCACCTCTGTAACCGGCACGCCGGAGAAGGTGGTACCAAAGTCGAGGGTCAAAATGCCCTTGACATACAGCAGGTACTGAACGATGAATGGCTTGTCCAGGTTATATTCAGCCTCAATGCGTGCACGCGCGGCTTCGGTCAAGCCGCGGTCACCGCCCAGTGCCTCTACCGGATCACCAGGCATGAGGAAGACAAGTGCGTAGATGAGCAGGGTCGCTCCGAAGAACACCGGAATCATCTGGAGCACTCGTCGCCCAATGTAGCGCAACATAAATGTGTCCTTTACAAAATTGTGGGTCCAACTACCGATTCCGCAACGTATCTAAGTCACCAAGTCGAGTCGTTGTGACTTATCTTAAATACCTCGCCCGCCCAGCGATAATCGGCACAGCCCCATTTGAGAGCCTATTCACCCAGCGAAAATAAATTGTTGAGTGTCACGTCCTATAGTGTGGCATACGAAAATTAATAAGCTGGGCTAATCCAAGAAACCATAAAAATCTATCCCATAAAATGGGAAACAACTCGCTGACTGCAGTATTTCGTGGTTACCCCAAATAGTGGGCAATCTTGGCGTCCCCGTGTGAAACAAGTGCGAATAACTGATGCAGGCATTGGCAGTTGTTGTGAAGAATCTTAGCCCGCAAACTAAAAGCGCACTAGGGGGAAGTTTCAAATTGGTGCTGGAGAGGGCCCATACAGGCCCGCTGGATTCAGCGTTAGGACAGAATCTCGAGGGGTGGCATGACTAGGCCCTCGCCATCCAACAGGTGTGTGGAGCGAGGGCCTAGCTTAAGAACTTACGTCATCAGTTAGGGTCCAAGGACCCGGGGAGAAATTAGTTCTTGGTGATATCGGTGAAGATTGGAACGGAGTCCCAGCCGAAGACCACGTTGTCAACGTTCTCAGAGTAGCCAGCGGTCACGTTGGAGTACCACAGTGGGATAGCTGGAAGGTCTTCGAACAAGATGGTCTGAGCTTCCTTGAAGCGCTCTGCTGCTTCCTCAGGGGAGTCAGCTGCGTCAGCCTCGCGGATCTTCGCGTCGAAGTCTGGGTTGGAGTAGTCGCCATCGTTGGAACCAGCGCCGGTGCCGTACAGTGCGGCCAGGAAGTTACCCATACCTGGGTAGTCAGCCTGCCAGCCGGTACGGAAGGCGGTCTCGATGGTGCGGTTGGTTACCTCATCACGCAGGGACTTGAAGTCTGGGTAAGGAGCGCCGATTGCTTCGATTTCCAGGGTGTTCTTGATGGAGTTTGCAGCTGCATCAACCCATGCCTGGTGGCCACCGTCAGAGTTGTACGCAATTGCGAACTCTGGAGAGGACCACTCGTTCATTTCATCAGCCTGTGCCCAGAGTTCCTTAGCCTTTTCTGGGTCGTATTCCAGAACCTCATTGCCTGGTACGTCCTCAGAGAAGCCAGCTACAACTGGAGATGTGAAGTCAGAAGCAGGGGTGCGGGTGCCCTGGAAGATGGTCTCAGTGATCTCTTCACGGTTGATTGCGTGGGACAGTGCCTGGCGGCGCAGAACGCCTTCCTCGCCACCGAAGTGCTCCAGGGACTCACCGATGGTGAAGGACTGGAAGACAGCGGAAGGCTGGTTGACTGCACGGTCACCCAAGTCGGACTCGTAGACGGAGAATGCGGAGTCTGGAATCTGGTCCAGAACGTCCAGGTTGCCGGAGAGAAGGTCAGCATAAGCTGCATCCTGGGATGGGTAGAAGATGATGTCTAGGCCATCGTTCTGTGCAGCGTGATCGCCTGCGTAATCAGGGTTTGGCACCAGCAACGCGTTGGAGTTGTGGTTCCACTCTTCCAGCATGTAGGCGCCGTTGCCCACTGGGTTCTCGCCGAAGGCATCCATGTCTTCGAAAGCAACCTCTGGAAGTGGGGAGAACGCGGAGTAGCCCAGACGCTGCGGGAAGTCAGCGGTTGGGTTGTTCATGGTTACCTTGAAGGTCTTGTCATCAATAACCTCAAGGCCCTCAAGCTCTTCCACGCCTTCTTCTGCATAGCCCTGAATTGGCTCAAAGAAGTAAGCACCGAGCTGTGCGTTAGCAACAGCGTAGTTCCATGCATCAACGAAGGAGTTCGCGGTGACGTCAGTGCCGTCGGTGAACTTCCAATCCTTCAAGGTGATGGTGAATTCGGTGTTATCGTCGTTTGGCTCGATGGACTCTGCAACTTCGTTGTAGGTCTCACCCTCAGCGTCGTAGCCAACCAGGCCGGAGAAGATCGAGTCAACGATCTTGCCGCCGCCAGTTTCGTTGGTGTTGGCAGGAACCAGTGGGTTCTGAGGCTCAGTGCCGTTAACCAGGATGTAGTTGTCACCGCCGGACGATGCGCCGCCGTCGGATGCAGCGGAATCATCGGAAGATGAGGAATCGGAGCAGGCCACGAGGGCGAGCGAGGTTGAGGCTGCAGCAAGCAGCGCGATCGTCTTCTTGATCGTCATGAGGGTGGACCTCCACGTTGAGATGAAAAAACCTATAGCCAAACCTGTGATTGGGCTTGGAGTAAACCTACCTTGTGAAAGAGGACACAGACAAGATTAATTAATCTACACTGGTTAAGACGGTTGAGTCCCACTCAGTGAAACTTGGAGCTACCTGCAAAGACTGCGAATTATTTTGCTAAGAATGTATTTTGTCTCACCCCAGTTAAGGGGTGAGACGTATCCAACTAGAAATGGCTTCGACGAACCCAGAAGGGTTCTCAATGTGGGGCATGTTCTTGGCTTTTTCTATCGTTTGCTCGGTAAATGCAGAGGCCACCCGTGCCTTTGCGCGGCGAATAACGGGCTGCCACAGACGCTGTCCTGAGTATAAAAACAGCACCGGTGATTCGACTCGCCTCTCCATCCAACGAAGAGGAACGCTTGACGTTAGAAGTCGGTGGTTGTGAATGGTTCCGCGCTGAACGTTGCCAATCTGCGCCGCGGATTGCCGCAGACGGAGATTCTCTTCAAAGCGCAGCACATCGTTCTTCCGGAACTTTGATGAGGTGTTGTTGCTCAACTCAGCTTTGTAGAATCGTTGCGGAACTTTACGCACGGGCAGCCGGCACCAGATGGAGCTGATCAGCAAATACAGGAAGTCCCAGGGGCGCGCGGCCATGCTGCGGCGGAAATCAACAGGATAGACCCCGGAAATACTCACGACTCCGGCAACGCGCTCCGGTTTGTCAATAGCCACTGACCAAGCCAGCGAAGCACCGGTGTCATTGCCCACCACAATGGCTTTGTCATAGCCAAGCGCCTGGATGACACCGGAAATATCTCCGGTGAGAGTGCGGATGTCTTGCCCGAGTCCTGCTGGTGGTTTATCCGACATGCCAAAACCGCGCAGGTCCACCGCGGCAACTCGAAAGCCCTTCTGAGCAAGCGGCGCAATGACATCGCGGTATTCGAACCAGCCGCCAAAAGTGCCGTGAATGAGAACAATCAGTGGATTACCATTGTCGCCCGCGGTCACCACGTGCAGGCGAATGCCGTGGGTATGGACAAACTCATGTTCAAAATCGCCTTTGAGTTCAACCACGGACGGGGAGAGGGGCTTAGACGGCAAGTTAAGTCCTTAAATGTTTATTGCTGCTGGGGTCACGTTGATTCTTCAATGGTGGCGCTAGTTAAATGGTGGCGCTAGGTTTTCCGCAACCACAAGAATCCGCCGTCGGCGGTTCATACAAAAATCCGCCCGCGGCAGGAAGTAGTGCAACGGGCGGATAGATGAAGGTGGGGAGAAAAGGAAAAGGAAACCTTTAGGTGTAAAGACCCTTGTTGCGCTTTTCCACAGCATTGGTTGCCTTACCTGGAACCAAGTGCTTGAGCTCACCGACTGATTCAATCGTCTTTTCGGGTTTCTTAACCTTCTTGACCTGGCTAAAGCCGATTGCTGCCAAGACGCCAGCGATGACGATCATGAGCAGGAAGACAATCAGGTAAGCGGCCCAGCGGTCGAACCACAGGTGGGTGAGCAGCTCGGCGAGGAAGAAGAAAAAGAAGAAAGAGCTGTACAGCGCGATAACACCGGCGACGCCGAACAGGCCGGCACCAATGCCGCCCTTCTTGGCGGATACAGCTAGCTCAGTCTTTGCCAGCTCAATCTCGGAGCGAACCAAGGTGGAAATCTGCTCGGTTGCGTTAGAAACTAGCGTTCCGATAGAAGCCTCACCCGGCTTGCTGGTGTCAACATCCGATAGCGGAATGGAGTTGACCTTTGGGCCGAAGCTCTCGGCACCATCGGTGTAGAGTCCGTCTTTGCTCACGGTAGAATACCTTCCTCAAAAGGGTGCGCAGTGTCGTTTCGTTAATCTTTAATAACCACAGTAGATCAAAAAGCTCCCTGTGACATACGTGCCCATCCTAATAGATTTAGATGTAAATGATCCGTTTGGCGTAGCGATTGCCTAAAACAGTGCTCATAAATACCCTAAATAGCGGCCGAACACGTGCCAGTTACCTGGCAATTCGCCAATTTTAGCTAGGTAAAACCCGCCTATTGTCGGCCGGGAATTACTATCCGGCTAGTGGCGTGTGAGCCCAAGGCAAGAAGTCTGGGGTCTTATGGGCTTTGCGTGGCTCCAGCGGTGGACGCTGAAACAACCAGATACCGGCTACCACCAAAGCCGCAACGCCAGCAACAACGGAAGCGCCAATGCCTACTTCCTTCGCACCAGGCATAGTAAATAGAGGAACAGGATCGCGGAATGTGCGGATATCCCAACCGTTTTCCAGCGCGGCCTTCTTCATGGCACGGTCAGGATTCACGGCAACAGGGTTGCCCACCAATTCCAACATTGGAATATCGGTAGCAGAATCCGAGTAGGCAAAGCTTTCAGCCAAGTTAATGTTCTCAGTCTGTCCAATCTTCGCCACGGCATCAGCCTTGGCATGGCCTTTGAGGTAGTGGACAATACCGCCGGTAAAGCGCCCATCCACGGTTTCAAGTTCAGTAGCCACAACGTGCTCAACGCCGAGTTCTTCAGCGATAAGACGAACGAGTGTTGCTTCAGAAGCGGAGATAATCACAACTTCATGGCCAGCGGCCTGGTGGAACTTAATGAGCTCACGGGCCTCATGGTAAATCGCCGGAGTAACCACGGTATGCATGGTTTCACGCGCGATGTTTTCCACTTCTTCCACAGACCAGCCAGTAACCATCGCGGCCAACTGGTCACGGGTGGCATCCATCTGTTCCGAAGTCTGGCCCGCCATCATGTAGCTGGCCTTGGCCAAGGTCATCTGCAATGCATCAGCAGGAGTAATAAGCCCGTTGTTCATGAATTCTTTGCCAAAGGCAAAGGCAGATGAGGTGGCAATGATCGTCTTATCCAGGTCGAAGAATGCCGCGATACGGCCGTTCTTCGCTGGTAGATGATCGTGTGTGCTCATATGCTGCTTCCGTAAATCCATGTCAATCGCTCACTCCAGGATATCGCTTCAACGAAAGTGGCGGAGTGTAACGATTGGGTAAATTGTTAACTTCTGTGACTATTGTGGCACTGCTGTGGCTCAATGTCTATAGGGAGAATCGTAGAGTTCCCTTCCGGTGTTACTGACTTATCCACAGATTTTTAATGACACGTCAACGTTCGGGGCGAAAATCGGGTAGTTATCCACAGGCAACTCAATTGGCACTAGTGCGGGCTTGCGCCCAAAGGTCATAGTCGAGCCATGACGCACCACACCGATTTTATCCTCATAGCCTGCACAGACCCAGTAGTCTCCCCAGAGGCAGCGCACGCCGCGGCCGCTACCCGGCGCGAAGTCATTCACGTAACCGATCCGCGTGATTTGAGCCGCTTTGCACCTGATGCATCGGCAGTGATTGTGGACTCTTCTACTGCCGCGCACGTAGCTGCCACGGGTCGAAGGTCACGTATTTACTATGTGGCGCCGGAGCCCGGGCCGATTGATTATGAGGCCGCGCTTCGCTCCCGGGCCGAGCAGGCTTTCATTTTGCCAGCAGAATCCACGCAGTTGCTACAAGCTTTGGCGGCAGATTCCACCCAGCAGACCAGCAATGCAGCACTTCGCATCACGGTGGTTGGGGCCAGCGGGGGAGTTGGGGCATCAACACTTGCCGCAGCAATAGCCCGAACGGTGTGCACGGAGCAAGCTTCCGCATTGCTTGTCGATGCCATCCCGATCTCCGGCGGCCTTGACCTTCTCATGGGACTGGAGTCAGCACCTGGTGCACGCTGGCCGGATGTCTCTTTAGGAACAGGCGCTATTGATGCCGTGGACTTGGCAGGTGCGTTGCCCAGTACCCAGGATGGCGTCACCGTGTTGTCATCGGCGCGGACCAGAGTGGATACGCCGTTTCGGTTAGAAAACGAAGCGGTAGAGCGCATGATTGCAGCAGCTGCCGGGGGCTTTGCTGTTCTAGTTGTTGATGCCCCTCCCGCCGCTATCCCACACGCATCCGATCTAGTGGTCGTGGTGTGCGCTGCGGAAGTACGGTCTTCCGCGGCAGCCACAGAGATTTGTGCAGAGCTTAAAGCACGTGGCACCAAATTTGTTGTCGCACTGCGGCACCGCGGATGGTCTGGACTGAGCTCACGCGAAATTGAACGCATAACGCACGGGGAGGTCGCCGTAGAGATTCCACACTTGAAGAATCTCACCAAAGCCACAGAAGTGGCAGGGATGCCTGCGTCATTACCGAAGAAACTCGCGGCGATAGCGTCTGAGCTTCTGTATGCGGCGGGGTGGTGAATGACATGGAAAACACCCAAGCATTAGTCTCTTCTTTGCAGGCAGCGCTGGCCGAAGAGCCAACCTTGGCGCACAATCCTGCAGCACTAGCACGACGGATTCGGGAAGAAGCCGGTGTTATCAGTGATGTTGAGGTTCTAGAAATCTTGCGGCAGCTCCGCAACGACACCTCTGGCCTGGGCCTGCTGGAACAAGTCCTGGCGCGTCCCGGTATTACAGACGTGGTGGTCAACGGTCCGAACGATGTCTTTGTGGACCAAGGCAACGGCTTACAGCGCGTAGCTATCTCATTTAACTCCGACGCGGAGGTGCGCAGACTAGCCACCAGGTTAGCTATTAGTTGTGGTCAGCGCTTAGATGATGCCCAGCCTTTCGCAGATGGCCGTGTTAACCGTGATGACGGAACGAGCCTGCGCATCCACGCTTTGCTTGCTCCACCGAGTGAATCTGGAACCTGTTTGAGCATTCGTGTGCTTCGGCAATCCAAGACCACGCTTAATGATCTAGTGGATAACCAGACAGTAACCAGTGAAAGTGCGGAGCTTCTGCGCGCGATGATTGCTGCCCGAACATCTTTCCTTGTTATTGGTGGTACAGGCTCGGGCAAGACCACGCTGCTGTCCGCGTTGCTTTCGGAGGTTCCTGATTCTGAACGTCTCCTTATTATTGAGGACACCGCGGAGTTGCGCCCCAATCATCCGCATTCAGTCACATTGGTCTCGCGCCGGGCGAATGCTGAGGGTACCGGGGAGATCACCATGGCGCAGCTGCTGCGTCAGTCACTGCGTATGCGCCCTGACCGAATCGTGGTCGGTGAGATTCGAGGTGCCGAAGTCGTGGACCTGCTAGCTGCTTTAAACACAGGTCACGATGGCGGTGCCGGAACCTTGCACGCCAATTCTTTGAATGAAGTCCCGGCGCGCATGGAAGCACTCGCCGCATTGGGCGGACTCGACCGGACTGGCCTGCAT
>JAUNRU010000022.1:0-11896 GCA_030535535.1 Corynebacterium casei | reverse complement strand
GTTGCCGGCACCGTCGCGCACAGCCTGACGCAAGCGCACAAGAAGAAAGCCAGCTTGCATGCCGAAGATTCCATTGCCCGTTTACTCGGAAGCATGACGGCTGACCTGCGCGCCGGGTCATCGTTCCCGGCGGCGTTGAAACGTGGTGCGGATGATTTATCCACCAGTTCAACTGCATCGATCGAGCTTAAAGCAGCTATCGCCACCGCAGCTGTCATTGCGCATCGTGGCGGCAGCGTATCTACGGTGCTGTCCAGCTCCCATCCGCAGCTCAAGACACTTGGGTCCCTGTGCACGCTGAGTGAAAAGCACGGAATCCCACTGTCTGATGTCTTTGAGCAAGCCCACAACCAGATCGAAGCTAGAAAACGGCACCGTGCTGCCACCAAAGCAAGCCTTCAAGGACCGCAGGCAACCGCCATTGTTCTCACACTCTTGCCCCTGGCAGGAATCCTGATGGGAACCATCATGGGCGCCAACCCCGCCGGGTTCCTACTCGGCGGCGGACTCGGGGGACTGCTCCTCGTTATCGGTGTCGCCCTGGCGTGTGCCGGATTTAGCTGGTCGCGCATCCTCATCGCCAACGCAGCTAGTTAAGAAAACAAAGAGAAAAGAAAAGAAAAATAAAAGGAAACGGCATGAATTACAGCATCATCGCACTCATCCTCATCGCAGCAACCTGCTGGATACCCAGCGCTACAGGTAATACTGCATCACGGCTAAACCGAATACTAAGCCCGAAGACCCCGCGCGCCGGGCCAGAGGAAGCTTCTGCGAAGCAAGGCAAACTGCAACTGCTGCTCAGTAAGGTCTCGCCCCAGAATTCACCTTCTGTGGATCCTTTGGTCATCGCCGGCGATATCGAGTTGTTCGTCGCTTGCGTGCGCGCCGGGTTATCAGTTCAACAAGCCACCAGTGCAGTGTCCATCGTGGCCGATGAACCCACCGCAACCTACTGGAAGCAGGTGAACTCATTGCTTGCGCTCGGCGTCGAACCCGAAAGAGCCTGGGTGCATATGCGACAACTTCCCGGATTACAAGAACTGGCACGGCTAGTAACCATGTCCGAGCATTCCGGTGCAGCTATTGCTTCTGGTTGTCAACGGTTGGTGGAAACCCTGCGGGCGGACGCCACCAGCAATGCCATTGCGAAAGCAGAACGTGCAGGAGTGTTCATCTCCCTGCCACTCGCAATGTGCTTCTTACCCGCATTCATTGTGCTTGGCCTGGTGCCCGTGGTCATCAGTCTTGGCGCACAACTTCTCTAACCACATCGAAACAAACATTGAGACAAACACCGAACCAAACATCGAAAAGGAAAAATCATGAACTCTTACAACAACCCAGCAACCAAAGCCCTCGCAATCATGACCAAGAAAGCGGCATCACTCAACAATGATTCAGGTATGTCGACAGTTGAATACGCGATGGGATCTTTAGCTGCCGCAGCCCTAGCCGCTGTCCTTTACATGGTCATCAATGGTGGCGCCGTGGTTGATGCCATTGAGGGAATCATTACTGACGCACTGTCTAATACACCAGGCTAAAGCCCTTTTAGAAACCCACTAAGAAAGGAGAATGAATCGTGAAGAAGCTGGTATTTAATGACCGGGGCTCGGTCACCATTGAAGCGGCGCTGTCTTTGTCGGTGCTCATCATTGTGGCTGCGGCAATCGTGGGAGCGATGGCGACCATGGCGGCATATATCTCAGCCGTTGATATTGCCGGGGCGGCGGCGCGGGCTCACGCCATCGGCGTTGAATACCAGCCTCCTCGCTCGGATATATCCGTCAGCGTCGGCGAATCAGCAGGACTGGTTACAGTAACCGCGAGTGTTCCAGGAGTTATCGGCACCATGAGCGCTGATGCCGCATTCCCGGCGGAAGTTGGTGGGCAGTAATGCGCAGAAAGATTCTCGATGATTCCGGATATGCCACCATCGCCTCATCCGGCATTGTGATTGCCGTCGTGGTGTTGCTTGCAGCAGTCGCCACATTTATTACACGCGTGATTGCTTTCCATGAAGCCCAAGTCGCCGCCGACATGGCTGCTATCTCCGGTGCTTATGCACTAGTTGGCGGCGAAGACGGGTGCGCTGAAGCTGCGCGCGTTGCGCTGGCCAACGGCGGAAGTCTTGACCAGTGCAGTATTAACGGAAGCGACATCCAAGTCGCTATCACCGTGCGCACCCAAACATCGCACGCGAAAGCGGGGCCTATTTAGCGGGCAGCTTTTTCTGCGCCTTGCAGCGCAGACTCAATGAGGTTGCTTCGATCCATAGCTGCATTGCTGTTTACAGCTTCAGTCCACTGTTCGCTTGTGCCGACAGCGGCGAAGTTGGAGTTAAGAAGTGCCATCATAGTGCTGTGGACGGACTTAGCGTCAGCAGTTCCAGCGGTATTGGACAAGTTGATAGCGCCGGTAGCATCGGAAAGGACTTCGGTGACAAAGCCACGCTGCTCACCTTCAACCGCTGAGGCGATAATGCAATTGTTGGTCATGAAACCGACCAAAGTCACGGTGTCTACATTATTGTCACGTAGCCATTGTTCAACGTCGGTGTCAGCGTAGACCGACCCGAATTTCTTAATAACGTGGTGGCTATCGTCCTTCTGGCGTGAAGCGACATCCTTATGGAATGCAAAGCCTTCAGTTGTTGGGTTGAATACTGGGGCGTCATCATCCATGGAGTGCTGGATGAAGGCGACTGGCATGCCCTGCTCCTGTGCGGTGTCGATGACTTGGAGGATCTTGTTGAGGGCTTCATCACGAGGTGGATATTGGATTGCCAGAGGGCCATCGAAGTACTCATTTTGAACATCAATAACAACAACTGCGCGGCGATTGTCTGCCATGGTGCTGCCTTTCGTTGGCGAGAGAAAACTACTTATGAACTTCCGGTTTATCCGGATGAGTCTCATCATGGTGGGTTTTTCTTTCGCCCGCCAGTGGCTAGAATGTCGATGATCGATGAATTTACGCCACTGGTCAGGAGTCTCATGAAAATTGCTATCTACGCCTTCGATGGCATCAGTATGTTTCATTTAGCTGTTCCTCAAATGGTGTTCGGGGAAATCGCCCGTCAAGGGATAGCTAACTGGGAGGTAGTGCTTTTTGGGGATCGAGCGGGCGGCATAGATACCGCCGAAGGCTACGAATTGTCGGGGCTTTGCGCTGCGTCAACAATTCGGGATGCAGACGTAATCGTTATCCCTTCATGGACTGAAGATCTACGCCAAGCATCGGATTCGCTAAAAAATGGAATTCTTAATGCACATAGCCGCGGTACAAAAGTTGTTGGTCTGTGCTTAGGGGCAGTGCCGGTTGTGCAGGCTGGAATTCTGGACGGTCGAAAGGCGGTTACACACTGGCATGCGTTTGAGGATCCATCTTTGCTCAACCGTGCAATTACCTGGGATGACTCGGTACTTTATATTGACCATGGGGACGTGATGACCTCAGCAGGTACAGCGGCAGGACTAGATGCGTGCCTTCATCTAGTCCGTTCTGAGTTAGGCTCGGAAGCTGCTTTGCGCGTAGCGCGCAGTTTGGTGATTGCTCCGCATAGGGAGGGTGGGCAGGCTCAGTTTGTAAAGCGGCCAATTGCGTCATTATCGGAGGAGGCGCCCATATCTGCTGTGATTCATTGGATAGATGAGAACCTTGACGGAGACCTCGCAGTAGACCGTCTGGCCGCACAGGCACACATGAGCCCGCGCACCTTTCTACGCGCATTCCATGCGGCAGTTGGATCGGCACCGGGTGCTTGGGTTCGACGGAGAAGGCTCGATGAGGCACGCCGGCTATTAGAAGTAACTGATTACCCAATAGAGCAGATTGCGCACAAAGTAGGATTTGGTGGGGCCGCAACACTGCGGCAGAACTTCAAGGCCGCATTTGGAATTGCTCCAGCTGCATACCGCAGCAGCTTTTCTTTAGCTGATGAATCAGTCGTGGATATTTAGGTTGTAGTTGCCTGCTTCTTTTTGGCATAAGCACGGGCTGCGCGGACCCGGTCGCCGCAGCGAGTGCTGCACCAATGTCGACGTCCATGAGTGCGTAGGAATAGGCGGTTGCATGATGGTGCGCCGCATTCTTCCAGCAAAGGCGCTTCATCGCTGGTCAGTAGCAACGCGGCATCTTCAGCGATCCGCGCCATGGCATGTTCAACGAGCTGCGTGACAGGGTGGCTTGCTATCTGAATGAAGCCTTCGCCGGGTACATGCTCAAGCATGAGAGTTTGTGGAGCTGTGCGAATGGCGGCGTTTACTTGCGCTAAGGCGTTTGCGTCGGGGACTTGTTGGGCAACCTGGGCCTCAAATAAGAGGCGGAGTTGGGTGCGTAAGGAGGTTAGTTTGCCATGGCAGTATTCCAACAGTTCAGTGCCTTGGGGTACTAAGTCCTGATCAATGAGCCAGTCAGTGGCTGTTTGAGGGGCGTCGAGAAGTTCAATGGCGCTATTGCCCGGTAGGGAGTATGTGGTGTTGAGCAACGCTAGGGATGGGTGTTCACTAGCCCCGGGGGCCGGTGGTAGAAGTGGAGCATTCATAAGGATCATGTTAACAGGCTCGACTTTCCGTGAGATTATCTATACGCTAGTCTCACGTTAGCAAAAGAAAGCTTCCGTGAGGAAAGAGGAGAGTATGAATATTCCGTCGACATCTGGTTCCGCACCGTTTACCCTTTCAGTGCTAGACAACGCGCTGACTAGCGTTGGAACAACTGCACAAGAAGGACTCCAAGGAGTAATTGATTTAGCGCGCTTGGCAGACAAGCGCGGGTACCACCGATTCTGGATGAGTGAGCACCATGCCATGCCGGCGGCCTCGACCTCATCGCCGCAGATGATGGTTTCTCGGTTGATTCCAGAAACTTCGAACATTCGCTTGGGCGCCGGTGGCGTGATGCTGCCGAACCACTCCTCGCTGATGGTGGCAGAACAGTTCGGAATGCTTGAAGCCCTCGCGCCAGGGCGCATCGACCTTGGGTTGGGCCGCGCGCCGGGCACGGATGGTGCAACCGCAGATGCCTTGCGCCGTCATCAGAGAGCTAACGAGAATTTTCCACAGCAAGTGCTCGAACTTTTCGGATTTATGGAAGCAAACTTCCCCGAAGGGCATCGATATGAAAATGTGCACGCTGTGCCTGGGCCTTGGCAAGCAGAAATCAACCGAGTGCCCGGCACCGTAGGGCTGCCAGAATACTGGATTCTTGGCTCCTCGAATTTCTCTGCAAGCCTGGCTGGCCAACTAGGGCGCCCATACGCCTTTGCTTTGCAGTTTGGTGATGCAGATGTGGACAGTGCATTTAAAATATATCGCGAGAACTTCCAACCATCGGGCATCATCGATAAACCACACACATTGGTCAGCGTGCCGACGATTGTGGGTGAAGGCGCAGCGGCAATACGCAAAGATGCCCTATCCAATGCAATGGCCATGCTGGAGATGTTCAAGCGCAAGCCATACGCGTTCTATCCACCAGAAGAAATCGAGGCCTATGAAGCCAACCTTCATGAGGCGCAAGTTATTGAGTCATATGTCCGCGGCGGGTTTAACGGAACCCCAGCGCAAGTAGCAGAACAGCTAGAAGCGCTGCACGAACGCACCGGAGTAGATGAGATCATGCTGGTGGTCAATGGCTTTACCCGCGAGTCTATGCTCAACACCGTTGATAAGTTGGCTGACCACTACGGAATGGACGGATAATAACAAGGATTAAGCTCCAGACGTGATCGTGACCAGCGCGCCGAGCAGCTTGAGCGCGCCTGCCTTATCCAGCGGCTGGTTCCCGTTGCCGCATTTTGGCGATTGCACGCAGGAGGGGCAACCGGATTCACACGGGCAGGAGCGCACGGCTTCGAAGGTGGCTTCAATCCACTCGGGGAAACGCTTGAAACCTTCCTCGGCGAAGCCGGCGCCGCCGGAGTGGCCGTCGTAGACAAAGACGGTCGGCATCTGTGTGTCCTGGTGCAAAGCGGTGGACACACCGCCGATATCCCAGCGGTCACACGTTGCAATCAACGGCAACAAACCAATGGCGGCATGCTCAGCGGCGTGCAGCGCGCCGGGAATATCGGCAGCGCGAATGCCCATGGCTTCTAATGCCAGAGGATCAACCGTGTATGCCACCGCGCGGGTGCGCAGGCGCTGCTCCGGGAGGTCAAGGGGGAAGAGATCGGAGGTGGTGCCATCGGCAAGCTTGCGGAAATAGCCCACAACCTGGTCGGTTACCTCAACATCAACCAATGCGGCCCACACGCCACCGCCGTAATCAACCAGCTCATCCTCATTCGCGGCACTCATAATCGCAATATCCGTGGTGGCATTGGGCTGCGTTGAGTACTCCGGCTCACCCGGGGTGGCAAAGGCAATGCCTTCCTCTATATCTAGATCATCAATGACAAAACTCTCGCCCTGATGCAGATACACCGCGCCCGGATGAACCTGGGACGAGGCGCGAGCACCATCAACCGTGCCCAGCAAGCGCCCATCGCTGGTGTCCATGATGAGAACGTCATTGCCCGCACCGCCGCGCAGGCTCACCTGCGAGTGCGCGGTCTCCGGACGAAGCTCGCCGTCGAGCTGCGGAACGGCAAACCAGCCTTGTGGGCGGCGGCGAATCAATCCTTCTTGCGCGAGCGCCTGAATGACCTGCTCAGCGTGGTAAAAGCGCACCTCAGCATCCGTGAGGGGCTGCTCGATGCACGCGCAATACATGTGGCCGTAAAGAATATAAGGATTCTCCGGATTGAATACGCTCGCCTCAACTGGACGTCCCAGCAGCGCATCGGGGTTATGAACCAGGTAGGTATCCATCGGCTCATCGCGCGCGACCAACACCACCAGGGAGCCTTGACCACGGCGGCCGGCACGCCCGGCCTGCTGCCAAAAGCTGGCCACAGTACCTGGGAAACCAGCGGTGACTACGGCGTCGAGCCCACCAACATCAATGCCCAGTTCCAGCGCGGATGTGGTGGCAACGCCGAGCAGCTCACCGTTATCCAGCGCTTTTTCCAGCTTGCGGCGGTCCTCAGCGAGGTATCCCGCACGGTAGGACGCAATGCGTTGCGCGAAATCGGGGCGAGCCAGGCCACCGGAAAGCTCAGCCTGGCAGCGCAAAGCCACCTGCTCCGCCGAGCGGCGTGAGCGCACAAAGGTCATCGTTCGTGCGCCCTCGGCAACAATCGCCGCCATCATCTCTGCAGCTTCTGTGGTTGCTGCACGCCGAACCGGCGCGCCATTATCGCCTTCAGCGCCCTCAATAAATCCCGGTTCCCACAGCGCAATGGTGCGCTCACCCGTGGGGGCGCCGTCTTCGGTGACTTCCTTGATGCCAACGCGGCTGGTCAGGCGCTTCATATGGTCGGCCGGATCATTCATGGTCGCCGATGCCCCGATGATGGTGGGGTGCGCACCATAACGTGCGCACAGCCGCAACAGTCGCCGCAGCACCAGCGCGACGTGTGCGCCGAAAACCCCGCGGTAGGAGTGGCATTCATCAATCACAATGAACTGCAGATGCCGCAGGAACCTTGTCCACCGCTCATGCGCGGCAAGGATGGACATGTGCACCATGTCCGGGTTGGAAAACACAAAACGCGCATGGTCACGAATCCCGGCACGAGCCTCCGACGGGGTATCGCCGTCATACGGGGAGGGGATAATAGAGCTTAGCTTGTCGATGCCTTTGGTCAACTCCATAATCGCTAACAGCTGGTCTGACCCTAAAGCCTTGGTCGGGGTTAAATACAGTGCGCATGCCGTGTCATCTTCGGCCAGGCGGGTAAGGGTGGGCAGTTGGTAGCCCAAGGACTTGCCTGATGAAGTGCCAGTGGCAACCACCACGTCAATGCCGGCGAAGGCTGCGTCCGCGACCTCGCGCTGATGGGTATAAAGCTGTGTGATCTCGCGCTGTTGAAACTTCTCCACCAATTCCGGCAGCGCCCACTGCGGCCAATCGGCATAGCGGGCTTCCTTCGCCGGTTGGGTGACGGAATGAGTCAAAGAGGAGGTAGAAAACCATGGGGAAAGAGAAGAAAGTAGTTCCTCGCCGAAATACAAAATCTACCCCCTAAATAGGTGGACTATAAAAAGAAATCCTTTAAAGACTACCGCCATAAGGAGCAAACGTGTCACACTGACTGTGGTCGCAGTTTCTTGGCGCAAGATTTAACACCACTTTGGTGCTCGCAAAAAGAGTTATGGCAAGATTTTATCGCGTGCACCCGGGGGACCGGGAGTTCGAAAAAGTTTGTTTGACCCGGCGTTGATAATTCTTCAACGACGACTCCCCCTATTTTTAAGGAATAATATCATGGCACAAGGAACCGTAAAATGGTTTAACGCTGAAAAGGGCTTCGGCTTCATCGCTCCAGAGGATGGCTCCGCAGACGTTTTCGTTCACTACTCCGAGATCCAGGGCAACGGCTTCCGTACCCTCGAAGAGAACCAGAAGGTTTCCTTCGAAATCGGTGAGGGCGCTAAGGGCCCACAGGCAACCAACGTTAACGCTGTCTAAGCTTTAACTAACTGCCTTTATCCTCCACATCCACTGCGGATGTGATGGCTGGATAAAAAATTAAGGACTCCTTCGGGAGTCCTTTTTTTCATGCCCTTTTTCGGATGAAAACTAGTGGTTGTCTCGTCGGTTTAGCTGCTCACTGCGGCTTTGGATTTGGCAGAAGCGGCATGTGGTGGCCAGATTTTGTCGAAGATCCACATGAAGACGAAGGTGTAGATGAGGAAGAACACTAGGATGCCGGCTTCGAGGATGAAGGCTTCGAAGAGGGAGACTTTGAGAATCCAGGAAACAACAGGGATGAGGAAAAACATCAGGCCGCCCTCGAAGCCGATGGAGTGAACAATGCGGCGTTTGACGGTGCGGGTTTGGGATTCCTGGCGGCGCTCCCATGCTTCAAACATGGAGGTCCAGATGAAGTTCCAGATGACAGCAACGGTGGAAGAGGCAATGGCGACCGCGCCGGATTGGCCGCCGCCGAAGCCAAGAAGGGACAACCCTAAGGTGACCGCCAAGATAGCCACCAGCTCATAAGTGATGACGTAGATGATGCGGCGGGTAGTCGCAGACAAAGTTCCTCCAGAAAGCTCAAATTTAAGTGCGAGCTTAGAGCTTAGAGTCGATCTTGCAAGAAAGCATCTTTTGAGGGCTCAAGTGTCCTAGTCACTATGGGGATCGGCTAGTTGTAGGGAAACCGAAAGACAAAAGTAACGGTTGGAAAGCGCTGCAAGGCTTTGAGGTCCTTGAGACACATTAGTGACACCTAGAGTTTATATTTCTCCTGTTCATGGCGCTGGTAGGATCCGCTCCATGCAGTTTCGAATGTTTGAAGAATATGCGTGTACACAGGGAATCGATGTTGAAGTGGTGCCTGAATCACAAAATAGTGACTACGAATCTGGAGTGGTGATGATGAACGGCGAGAAGTGGCACATTCGGACTGCACGAAATACTCCAAGAAAGCCAGGTGCTTTTGTAGCGTTTTGGTGCCGCAATGGGAAAGGGGAAACCGTTCCCTTCAAAGCTGATGAGGGTGCCGCAGGATTGTTGGTCTTCACGAGCTCGTGCAATCGACGCGGCGTTTTTCGATTCTCGGCCAAGGCCTTAGAAGAATTAGGCATTACGGAAGGAAAGCACGCGGGAAAGCGCGGATTCCGGGTTTATCCATCATGGTGTCGCAACTTGAATCCGCAAGCTGAATCAACACAACATGCACAGATGCCAGCATTTCAAGAATATTGAGTGCCTGGTTTGTTTGCGTTTTCAACTGTAACTGAGGCGAATTTTTGCGTGGCTCAGTTGTATGCTTCGGCGTAGCCGCGGCGAACATCCAAGGCGTCCATGATCTTGTTTTGGGCGCGCTGAACCATAAAGCCCAGAATGGTTGCGAGAACCACCGAAAGGATCATGCCGATGAGTGGCTGGCTGGAGAACAACACGCCGCCGAGATAACCAATCGCTAGAGCTTGGGCGGCCCAAATCATGACGCCGATGGAGTCGAAGATAAAGAACAGTGGCCAGGGAAAACGCACAGAGCCCAGCAGGATGGTCAGCAATAGGCGGGCGGAGGGGATAAAACGCGCGATGATAATCGCAGCACCGGCATTGCGCCGCATGTTGCGCTTGACCCACACCAGCGCGGTGTAGGTTTTAGAACCCCGCCGAATCCGGTTGATATAAGGCATCAGTCGTGTACCCAGCAAAAAGCACAGGTTGTCACCGATGATTGCGCACATGATGGCCACCAGGAACATCAACCCAATGTTGGGCTCACCGCGGGCGCCGGCCCAGGCGCCGACCAGATTCAAAGGAATTTCAGAAGGTAGTACTGGGATGAAGCTGTCGCCGAAAATTAAAATACCGACAACTGGGTAAACCCATGCAGTGGACATTAGGGATTCAATCCACATCATGAGGGTGTCAACCACTGTTGCGTACTCCGTTCCTTGAGCAAATTGGGTCTTGAAAAGATTCTAGTTGCAAACGCCCAAACTTCTACTGATGTGTAATAAGTTCAACACTTAAGCAGCACTTTAATGGCTATTTCATGGCAAAGTATCAGAAAGCCACGGTAGTTGCAGGTATGTGTGAGTTTGCCAAATTAGCGGCGAAAATGCGGGGCGCAATTTGTAGCCTTTTGTATCGTGTGGTGAAGTAGTGGTAGAAACATCTGAAACAGCCCTATTAAATACTGTATGAAAGTTAAATCTGCGCCCAAGATGACTTGGTGGTTTCTTTCGCTGTGTACTGTAGGGGCAATTAGACATTAGGTTCGAATCATCGAAGGAGATGAGGTCGACGTGGCAGAGCCATCAGGCAAGACACTGGTCATCGTGGAGTCAGGTACCAAGGCGAAGAAGATTCAGCCGTACCTGGGTGACAAATACATAGTTGAGGCCTCAGTGGGCCATATTCGCGACTTGCCTCGTGGTGCTGCTGACGTTCCTGCGAAGTTCAAGAAGGAAGCATGGGCGCGCCTGGGCGTGAACCCAGAAGATGACTTCACTCCGCTTTATGTCATTAGTCCGGATAAGAAAAAGAAGGTCGCGGACCTCAAAGCTAAGCTCAAAGAGTGCGACCAGCTTTATCTGGCAACAGACCCGGACCGCGAAGGTGAAGCCATCGCGTGGCACTTGCTGGAGGTCTTGAAGCCCAAGGTTCCGGTTCGCCGAATGGTGTTCAATGAGATCACCAAGTCCGCTATTTTGGAAGCGGCGGAGAATACCCGTGAGCTGGATGAAGACCTGATTGATGCGCAGGAAACTCGCCGCATCCTGGACCGTTTGTACGGCTATGAGGTCTCCCCGGTGCTGTGGAAGAAGGTCATGCCGCGTCTGTCCGCGGGCCGCGTGCAGTCGGTTGCTACCCGCGTGATTGTTGAGCGTGAGCGTGAGCGCATGGCGTTCGTCTCTGCGGAGTACTGGGATCTTTCAGCTGATTTGGCTGCCCAGAACGCGGATTCGGCGAATCCGGCGCAGTTCAATGCGCGTCTGAGCAGCGTTGATGGTGAGCGCGTGGCGCAGGGCCGTGACTTTGGTGATGACGGCAAGCTCACCACCAATGAAGTGGTGGTGCTGGATCAAAAGAGAGCACAGTCGCTTGCCGATGGCCTCGATAAAGCCGCCATGCACGTCGCCTCTGTGGAGCATAAGCCTTATACCCGTAAGCCTTATGCACCGTTTATGACCTCGACTCTGCAGCAGGAGGCAGGCCGCCGTTTGCACTTTACCTCTGAGCGCACCATGCGTATTGCGCAGCGTTTGTACGAAAACGGTCATATTACTTATATGCGTACTGACTCCACGTCGCTGTCGCAGCAGGGTTTGACCGCTGCGCGTGATGCTGCGGTGTCGAACTTCGGTAAGGAATATGCCGC
>JAUNRU010000021.1:31477-34458 GCA_030535535.1 Corynebacterium casei | reverse complement strand
AAGCTGCTTTTTAGTGGTCTAACTCCGATAGGTAAGAAATTGATGCCGGTTAATCAGAATCTATCCAACTTCTCAGACATTGCGTTTCAAACAGCATTTGTTGTTTATGCAGTCGCGTTGGTTTTGTCCCTCATTTATTACGGCCGTCTCAACGGCGTGATTGATGCCCGCCGTCAGCACTCCGAAGCAAAGGCCCCCGCGTCGAAAGCGAAGGCAACCGTTGCCGCGAACGGTTCTGCTGCTGGCAGCTCCGATATCGTCGAAGACGATGCTTCCGGCGTTGACTCCACGTCAACGCCGGTGGGCAACGAATCTGAGTCAGATATTGCTGCACAGGAGTCCAAGGTGGATCGCCTGGGCGGTATGACGCAGTCGCTGTTGTGGGTGGCGCTGGTCTTGCACCTGGCATCGATTGTGTTGCGTGGCTTGGCGGTCAACCGCTTCCCGCTGGGCAATCTGTATGAGTACATGTTGATGATTACCTTCGGCGCGATGTTGGCGGTCATGATCGCGATGCAGCGCAAGGAATGGCGCACACTGTGGCCATGGCTGTTGACCCCGATGTTGGCGTTGATGTTCTACGGCTCCACCGAGCTCTATGCTGAGTCCGCGCCGGTTGTACCAGCTCTGCAGTCATACTGGCTGCCAGTGCACGTCACCATCGTCTCTCTTGGTGGTTCCTTAGGCATCGTCTCCGGTATCGGTTCTGTCCTGCACCTGCTGCGTCGCTCGCAGCCAAAGGGCCAGGAGAAGGGCTTCTTCGGCGCTATGGCTAAGCCACTGCCGTCAGAAAAGAAACTGGACCAGATGGCCTACCGCGTTGCCGTGGTTACGCTGCCAACACTCGGTCTGGGTATTGTTCTTGGCGCCATCTGGGCGGAAGCCGCCTGGGGTCGTTTCTGGGGCTGGGACCCGAAGGAAACCGTGTCCTTTGCTACCTGGATTTTGTACGCTGCTTACCTGCACGCACGTGCGACTCCATCCTGGGCGAAGTTTGCGCCGTGGATTAATATTGTTGCGTTGGCTACGATGATTTTTAATTTGTTCTTCATCAATATGGTGGTCTCCGGACTCCATTCCTACGCTGGACTGAATTAACTTACATGGTCAATCCAACTCGCAATAAGCAAGGCAAGCCGGCAAGTGACAACCACACGCTAGTTCAGCTCGGAAACGAGCTTGCGCAGCGCCGCCGCGAATGCGGCATCGTACAGCAAGACCTCGCCAAAACGGTGGGCGTCTCGCGCTCCACGCTGCACACCATCGAACATGGTGGGGAAGGCGTGCGCTGGGAGAAAGTTATTGCTGTCGCCCAGGCACTGAACTTTGATATTGCGCTGGTACCACGCAAATCAGCAAACTAACTAGCCAGCAGGCTGGCTAGTTAGTTTGCTAGATAGTTAATTAGTTTGCCGGTTAAGGTGCTTTTGGATCTTCGCCGTCCAACTCATCCGGATTAGTGTCCGGGTCCTTGGGCTCATCCAGGTTCTTTGGGTTGGTGCGGCGGTTTTCTTCTTCAGCGCGCTCGCGGGCCCGGCGTTGTTTGAAGGCTTCTTTTTCTAGATTCCACAGGAAGTCTTCGTCGTCATCAGGGCCCTTAATCTCGCGTTGAGGTTGCTGTTGCACGGCCTGGGATTTGCGCTTCCAAGAGCTTGGACCAAAGGCTTTCCAGACCAAAATAACAGCAGCGATAATCAGTAGCAGTAATATTATCCGACCCATACAGCCCATGATACGGGGCGGGAATCTAAGGAGGTAAACTAAGTGCCTGTGGATGATCAAGCACCAATTCCAGACCCAGCACTCCGCGCGAAATCACGCCGCGCAGTTATCAAATATGGCCTCGCCCGCCTTGGCCTCTTTATCGGTCTAACGGTGGTCATTCAAACCCTAGCGGTGCTCATTGACGCACCAATCCCGCTGGTATTCACCGCACTATTGGCGTTGTTCGTAGCCCTGCCACTGTCGATGTTGATTTTCTCCAAGTGGCGCCTCGAAGCCACCGAGTCCATCGCGGAATACTCCCGTCAGCGCCAAGAGCACAAGGCGTGGGTTCAGCGTGAGCTTTCCGGCCGCGCCGACGGCGACGAAGATTACTAACCTTTTAGCTTTCCAGCCTTCCAGCTTCAGGCTTCGCGCCTAAGTGCTCGAGCAGCGGTACGCGCCACCACGCCCAGTCATGCCCGCCATCATGGACATGCAGCTCGTGCTTAATATCCCGTGCCTTCAGCGCCATGGCTAGCATGTGCGCTTTGTTCACCATCGCGCCTTCGCGTACGCCAACGTCAATGACAACGTGTTGGGGAAGTGCTTTGGCCTTTGCCTGGTAATACTGCTCCGTGAGCCAGCCATGCGTCGGCCGGGCCAAATCACGCGGCGTACTGCCTGGTTCGGGACTCCACCACAAAGACGGTGACTGCGCAATGATGGTGGAATATCGCTCCGGGTGGCGAATGCCGGCATAGAGTGCTGAAAGACCGCCGAGGGACTGCCCGGCAATGAGGTTGTTCTCCGGGTCAAGATCAAACCCGGCAACTTTAGCTTGCTGGCGAATCCAGTCTTCTCCAGCGGTGCCTACATCTTCTAAGAACTCCGCATTGGCTTTCAACTGCTCCAAGCGGTGTTCATTGTTGTGATTAACAATGCCCAGAACAGCGACCGGTTCCATTCCAGCAGCCATCGCGTTTTCTAAGGCGCGGGGCAGGTCGAGTTTAAAAAACCAGGATTCGGCATCGAAAAGCGTGAGCAATCTGCACGGCTGTGCGGCAGGCTCTTTATTGCTCAAGTGCGTGGGCAGGTAGGCGAAAATCTTTAGCCCAGAGTCCTCCAGGTAAGTGGTGCGAACCTCACCTCGCAGCTTTCTATCCCTGCCGCGCCAATGCTCTTGAGGTGGAGCAAGAGGGCCTGAGATCAGGAAAGTGCCGCGGCCTTCAGCTTGCGCACCAGCTTTTTCTCAACAGTGGCAGCAATTGCTTCCGTAC
>JAUNRU010000021.1:0-31377 GCA_030535535.1 Corynebacterium casei | reverse complement strand
GCCTTCAGCTTGCGCACCAGCTTTTTCTCAACAGTGGCAGCAATTGCTTCCGTACCCCTGCGGGACTTAGCGGTGGGCTTTTTCGCGCGCGGTACGCGGGGTTATTCAGACACGAGGGTTTCCTTGGTGGGATACAGCGGGTGAATCTATCGTCCAAACAGTAGCGCGATAAGCAGCATCACCGGAAGGGATGCGAATGTTGTGATGAACACGGTGTCACGCGCGATGGTTTGTCCCCGTTCAAAGGTGGCGGCGAAGTTGTAGACGTTTTGCGCGGTGGGCAGCGCGCACAAGATGGTGCAGGCGTAGACCAGGTCGGCCTCTAAGCCCAGCAAGGTTGCCATGGCAAAGCCTGCCAGCGGCATGCCGACGAGCTTGAGTGCCGTGGCGGTAAGAACCGCAGGGCGAGACTTTGCATCGGAGAGTACGCCCGAACCGGAAATGGATGCACCAAAGCTCATCAGCACCATCGGAATGGATGCGCCACCCAAAAGCGCGATGGGCTCTGCCACAGGTGCCGGGACTTCCCAGCCCATGACAGCCACAATGAAACCAGCAATTGACGCCAGCACAACCGGGTTGAGCAGGCCAGTCTTGACCGCGCCCCAGAAAGACCCGCCACCGAGCATGCCCAGGATGACCGGGGTAAACACCATCATCTGCAGCAGCATGATGGGCACAACATGCGTGGCATCACCAATGACGTAGATGCTTACCGGCAGGCCTATGTTGACGGAGTTGAAATAGCTTGCCGATGCCGCGCCGATTCCCACCCCAGCCGCACCTTGGCGGAAGAAGAAAATGGCATAAACTACCGACACCACAATCGTGGCCAAGCTGATAACCAGCGTGACCGGGGTGAGGAAGTTCTCTGGGTCGGAGGTGGAGACGGCATCGAAAAGCAATGCTGGGGTAGCGGCATAGAAGGCCACCCGGTTGAACATCAACCGCTCTGAATTAGAGCGAATAACCTTGGTGCGCGCCAACATCCAGCCGGTAAAAATGACGGCCAAGATGATGGTGAATCCGGTGATTACTCCCAGCATGGACTACACCAGCGCTACAGCAAGAGCGGTGGTCACGGCCCATATCAACATGGCGCGGCCCGTTAGTCCCAGCACCGGAATGAGCTCCGGGCCGCGTGCCCCCTTATTGATAATGCGCACTGAGGTCAGCGCAAACGGAATGTACACCAGACCAATCAGCGCAGCCCAGGAACCAATGGCGATAAGCAGCGTGTACGCCACGGGCAGCGCCAGCAAAATGGTGAACAAGGTGCGGGAACGTCCGTCCCCCAGGCGCACGGCCAAGGTGATCTTGCCGGTCTGTGAGTCTGAGGGAATGTCACGAATATTGTTGGCCAGGTTCACCGCGGCGCTCATACCGCCGATACCAAGTGCAAGCAGCAAGCCGGTAAAGGACAACGTGCCCGCCTGCGTGAACTGGGTACCAAGGACTGCGACTAGTCCGAAGAATACAAAGACTGCGACTTCGCCCAGGCCGCGGTAGCCATAAGGGTTCTTGCCGCCGGTATAAAACCATGCGCCGGCGATACACAATGCGCCGATGAGGATGAACCACCATGCGCCAGCTGCCAGGGACAACCAGATGCCGGCAACACCTGCGACGGCAAAGCATCCGAAAGCAGCGAACTTAACGTGCTGCGGCTTAGCCAGACCACCGCCGGTGAGACGCTGCGGCCCGGAGCGGTCATCATCAGTGCCGCGGATACCGTCGGAGTAATCATTGGCAAAGTTCACGCCAATAATCAGCGCCCACGCCACAATGAGCGCCAGCAACGCTCGCCCGAAGTGGAACCCACCGATGGCTGCGGCAGCACCGCTACCAGCCAAGACAGGGGCGAATGCATTCGCCCAGGTGTGTGGGCGCGCGCCCTCGAGCCAATTTTTAGCACTAGACATAGCGTCCATTGTCTCACGATGTATAAATCACCGCCGCAATGGCCAAATAGCAACAGTGGCGTAGGTGGCTTGGTTGCAAGTGGAGTTAAATTGCTAACTCAACTGGGGCAATTCGGTCTCTGGACTAGTTGAAATCCCACAAGAGGTCTACTGTTTGTTAGGACATAGCCACCCCATGGCTTGAGTTATACCCATTGACTCCCAATCACCCTGCCCTTTTAGGCCCGTTCAAAGGAAGGCGCGTACCCATGAGCACCTCCACCGCAACTGAAGCACGCTTCCCCATTGTTCCTTTGACAGCGATGAGCTTCGCGGCATTCGTCTACGTCACTTTTGAAATGTTTGCCGTGGGTCTTATTCGCCCCATGGCTCGTGACTTGGATGTCTCTGAGTCGCGCATTGGTTTGCTGATGACGGTCTATGCCTCAGTTGTCGCGATTGTGACTATCCCGGCGATGATGTGGCTCGCGCGTTTTAATAAGCGCACCATCTTCCTGATTACCTTGGGCTTTTTGGCCGCTGGCATTGTGATTCAGGCGCTGACCGTCAGTTACGCCATGCTGGCTGTTGGCCGCATCATCGCGGCGCTAACCCACGGTGTCTTCTGGGCACTGGTGGGCCCGATGGCCGCGCGCATGTCACCGGGGAACACGGGTAAGGCAGTGGGCATCGTCTCTGTCGGTTCCACCATGGCATTGGTGGTCGGCTCGCCTCTGGCAACCTGGATTGGTGAGCTTATCGGCTGGCGTCCTGCGACCTGGCTGTTGGGCGTGCTGACTATCGCAGCCGTCGCAGTTCTGGTTCCAACCGTGCCGTCCTTGCCGCCGCTGCCCAAGGAAACCGCTGCAAAGGCTAAGAAGCAACTGCCGTGGGGCCTTATCTCCCTGGTAATTTTCTTGATGCTCGCGGTCACCGGTGTCTTCGCCGCCTATACTTACCTCGGCCTCATCATCGCGGAAACCGCCGGCGATGGCTTCGTTTCTGCTGGTCTCTTTGCATTCGGCGCGCTCGGGCTGGTGGGCGTTACCGTGGCAACCCGCACGGTGGATCGCCGCATGCTGCGCGGCAGTGTGCACACCACCACACTCTTTGTCATCGCCGCCATTTTGGGCCAGCTCGCCTTCGGCTTAGAAGGCGTGGTGTCCGTGGTCATCGTGTTCCTCGCTATCACCGTCTTCGGCGGCGCTTATGGCGCGCTGCCAACGCTGGGCACGACCATTTTCCTGCACGCGGGGCGTGATAACCCGGATGCAGCATCCTCGCTGTACGTGGTGACCTACCAGGTGGGTATCGCTTCCGGCGCGGCATTGGGTGCCTTGGCGGTCGATGCCTCCTGGACCGCCGGCACCTTATGGATTATGGCTGGGCTGTCCCTGGCGTCCACGCTGGTGCTTGCGCTTTGGTCTCGTCCACTGCTGCGCTAGCTGAACTAGATGCGCTGCAAAGCGCATATTTTAGGCCACTTCCGCTCGCGAAAATCGCAGCAAGGGAAGTGGCCTTCGCTATTTATATTCACTGTGAATCGCAGGCTTGCAAAACTAGCAACAATGGTCAGCGCAAAATTCACAAATGTTCGCAGATCGTACTTCCTATTAGGCAATAGATTTGGCTATTCTTTTCGGATTAGAAACTACTCCCGACTCAAAGAGAAGCTAGGCGATACTTCATGACCGCAACATTGCAGCGAAACACTCAGAACCTGACCGAAGAAGAAATCTTCGACGCGCACGAAGGCGGCAAGCTGTCCATCGGATCCACTCGTCCGCTGCGCGACATGCGTGACCTCTCCTTGGCGTATACCCCGGGTGTTGCCAAGGTGTGTGAAGCAATTGCTGGAGACCCAGAGGTTGCCCGCACCCACACTGGTGTTGGCAACACCGTTGCTGTCATCTCCGACGGTTCCGCAGTTCTGGGCTTGGGCGACATCGGACCGCAGGCATCCCTGCCCGTCATGGAAGGTAAGGCGCAGCTGTTCAGTGCATTTGCTGGTTTGAAGTCCGTTCCAATCGTTCTGGATACCCAGGATGTTGATCAGCTGGTGGAAACCATCGCCGCAATCGCACCATCCTTCGGTGCTATCAACCTGGAAGATATCTCGGCACCGCGTTGCTTTGAGGTAGAACGCCGTCTGATTGAGCGCCTGGACATCCCAGTGATGCACGATGACCAGCACGGCACCGCCGTGGTCATCCTTGCCGCGCTGAAGAGTGCACTCAAGCTGGTCGAGCGTGAGCTCAAGGACCTGAAGATTGTCATCTCCGGTGCAGGTGCTGCTGGTGTCGCTGCCGTGGACATGCTCAAGAAGGCTGGTGCCACCGACATCATCGTCTTGGACTCCCGTGGTGTCATCCACGAGTCTCGCACCGACCTGTCTGAAGTCAAGGCCGCGCTTGCAGCCAAGACCAATCCACGCGATGTCACCGGCGGTGTGAATGAGGCCTTTGCCGGTGCTGAGCTGTTCATCGGCGTTTCCGGCGGCAGCATCGGCGAAGATGCATTGAAGCTGATGGCGCCAGACCCAATCCTGTTCACCCTGGCGAACCCAACCCCTGAAATCGACCCTGCTTTGTCGCAGAAGTACGGCGCGATTGTGGCAACCGGTCGTTCTGATCTGCCAAACCAGATCAACAACGTCCTGGCATTTCCAGGCATCTTCGCCGGTGCACTGGCTGCAAAGGCGAAGAAGATCACCCCAGAGATGAAGCTTGCTGCTGCCGATGCCATCGCCGCCATCGCCGCAGAAGACCTCGCCGTGGGCAAAATCGTGCCACAGGCAATCGACCCACGCGTCGCCCCAGTCGTCAAGGCCGCAGTGCAGGCGGCCGCTGAAGCACAAGGCGCTTAATGCACTAAGCGGATTATGAAATGGCAAAAACAAAGGACTTTTGAACCGTAAGTAGTGGAGGATTTACGGCTCAAAAGTCCTTTTGTGTTCAATTTCTAAGAACCGGACTGTTGGTTGCCGAAGAGGGCGCCTTGTTCCAGAATTACTGACTTAAACGCCATTTCTAGAGGGGACAGTGCTCGTTCTTCGCGCTGTCCAAGGAGGGTTCGCCGCTGGGGTGGCGTCCCCTCAATTTCCAGCACTCTAACGTTTGGGTGCTGCACTGAAAGTGCACTACGCGGGGCAAGAGCTATGCCAATGCCAACGCTGACCATCGCTTGGGTTTCTTGATAGTCGTTGGCATACATGCTGATTTGGGGCCGGAAGCCTGCTTTCGATCCAGAGCGTTCAATTACTTCAACAACTGGGTGATCGTCGCCGCGTGCCACCCATTTTTCCTTGGCTAATTCTGAAACATTAATTGAGGTGCGATCGGCAAACTTGTGGTCATGTGGGACGAGGATCACGAAGGGTTCGGTAAAGACTTCAACGAGTTCGATGCCCTCGGTATTGAGAGGGTTCCATGGGTAATCCCAAAGCAATGCAAGCTGGACTTCGCCTTCTTCCAAACTGCTGATCAATTTGTTTAGACGAGCGCTTTTAATGGAGAGATCAATGTTGGGGTAGCGTCTATTGAATTCGTTGATCGCTAACGGGAGAAAACACGGAAAGGCTGCCCACGCGACCAGCGGCTAGGTCTGAAATATCGGCCCTAGCGGCTGCGAGCTGACGAAGGATTCTCCTGGTGTGTTCGGCTAGGACTAGTCCAGCTTCTGTTGGAACCAGTCCATTCTGGGTCCTCCAGACCAATTGGAGTCCAACTTCAGCTTCCAACTTTTTTAGCTGTTGTGAGACGGCCGATGGGGTGAAGGAGAGCTCATCCGCAGCATCGCTCACGGAGCCGAGTTCAATCACCTTCGCGAAGGTTTGTAAGCGGCGAACATCGTACAATTTTGAAGTTTCCCTTCAGTACTACCTAAACAGAACTTGAAACATATTAAGTCTTACTTAAATAGCTTGGTCATTGAGTATCCCGGTTAACCAACTAATTAAATAAAGGTTACATGCTGGGGCTTTAGCGGCAAAGCGCTTTAAGTATTACTTAAAAGACTTGAAAAAACTTTACATTGACTTAAGCATCGTGTGGGTTGAAACTTGCTGTAGCTCAAAAGTGAGAGGAGTTACACAAGATGGAAATTCAAGCACGTTGGATGCGTGGTGGAACAAGTAAGTGTTGGGTATTTGAATCTGAGGAACTGGAGTCTCAGAGTTCGACTGTTGATGAAGTCTTGCTGCGGGCGTTTGGAAGCCCTGACGTTCGTCAGCTTGATGGTGTCGGTGGAGGAACCTCAACCACGAGTAAGGCGGTTATCATTTCTCCGAGTGATGACCCCGACATCGATATCAAGTTTTCCTTTGCGCAGATTGGGATCGAAGAAGCCAAAGTCGACTGGGGCAGCAATTGTGGGAACTGCTCGGCGACAGTCGGCCTATACGGAATTGAAACTGGTCTGGTTAAGCCCGATGCAGATGTGACTCGCATTCGTGTTTTGAACGAAAACACCAACCAGGTCATCGTTCAGTCTTTGGAGACACCAAATGGAAAACTCCTGGACTCCTTGACGGAGACAATGCCAGGCACCAAGTTTGCTGGGCATAAGGTCGTCCTCGGTTTTACCAACCCGGAAGGAAAGACAACTGGGGCACTTTTCCCAACTGGCAACAAGACTGATCAAATCGAAATCGACAATCGCGTGTTTAGCGTGACATTGATTGATGCAGGCGCACCCGTTGCCCTTGTCGCGGCAAAGGACTTCGGTTTGGCCGCAGACAACTATGAAGATTGGGCCTCAACGATTTCTATGCAGCTTGAGGTACTTGACGGCATTCGACGTCGCGCTTCAGTGCTGATGGGATTATCAGATTCCCCGGCAGCTGCAGCTCGAGCAATTCCAAAGATTGGCGTGGTTGATCCGTCAACTGATGATGATTCAGACCTAAAAATCTTGATGCTGTCTATGGGCAAGCTTCATCCTGCAATCCCAGTTACCGGCAGCGTGGCTATTTCAAAAGCAATCCTCGAGGAAGGAACCGTAGCTTTTTCTGACTCTGCGCGCCCAGAATCTTTGAGGATTTTGACCCCTGTCGGAGTAATTGAAACTAAAGTTTCTAAAGATGATTTTGCTACCGAAATCGGTGTTGTTCGTACCTCGAGGACTATCGCGGATGCGAAGCTCTTTCTGCCTGAGGACGATTCGGTCAGCAATCGAATTGAGGTGGCGTAATGTCTCGCATATTTAATGATGGAAAGAAAGCGGTTATTGGCGCTGCTCTTGCCGCAGCAACTTTCCTGGTGGGCTGTGCGCCAGCGCAGACTTCTTATAACCCTTCTGGCAATGGCATCATCGATGTTGTTGTTCCTTATGGAACTGGTGGTGGTACTGACACCTGGGCACGCTTTATCACTCCTTACTTTGCAGAAAAGCAGGATGACGTTAACCGTTACCAGGTGGAAAACATTCCTGGTGGTGAGTCTATTACAGGCACGAATGCTTATGTGGATGCTGGGGTTCAGACAGGTAACCAAGTGATGGTTGCTTCGGCGACAACATACTTCCAGAGCATGCTTGGGCATCCAGCGGCTGAGTTCAAGTTCTCCGAGATGGAGCCGTTGGCTTTCAACGGCACAGGTGCAGTGCTGTGGACCAGCGATCAAAGCGGAATCACCGACATCGATAGCCTTATCAATCATGATGACGACGTTCTTTATGGAGGAATGTCAGCTACAGGTCTGGATCTAGTTCCGTTGCTCGCACTCGAAGCCTTGGGAGCTCCGGTTAGGGGAGTATTCGGAATGGAAGGACGTGGACCGAGTCGCCTTGCAGTCCAGCGTGGTGAAACCGACTTGGACTTCCAAACGACAGCTTCCTACTTGTCACAAGTTGACCCTTACGTAGAAACCGGCGAGGCACTTCCACTGTTTAGCGTGGGCATCTTGGAAGGCGGCGAAGTAGTCCGCGATCCAAACTTGCCAGACATTCCAACCTTTGAAGAGGTCTATCAGGAGTACGGCGGCAAAACAGAGGAACAGCGGAAAGCCTACGAAGCCTACCGGGCATTCGTAGTACCAGGGTTCTTTTATCAAAAGGGCCTGTGGGCAAATGAAGGAACCGATCCTGAGGTAGTAGATACCTACGACCAGATGATTGGTGAACTCAACTCGGACCCTACCTTCAAAGAAGAAGCTAACTCGGCTTTGGGCGGATATGACCTACTTTCGGGCAAGCAAAACCGTGAGGACTTCCGTGAAGCGCTTCAGATTGATCCAGAGATCATGAGCTACACGAACGAGATTCTTGCCGATAAATACGACGCTCCGGTTCACGGATAGGGGTTGGAACAATGTTTGATGCAGCGTTACAAGCGCTTTCACAATTCGCTGACCCATCGATGTGGCTGTACCTAGGTGCAGGTGTCATCGTAGGCATCGTTATCGGTGTTATCCCTGGTTTGGGCGGCACAGGCGCCGTCGCAGTTCTACTGCCATTCGTCTTTATTCTGGAACCGAACCAAGCGATCGCCATGATTATTGGTGCAGTGGCGGTGGTGCACACATCAGATGTGATTACCTCCGTCGTCCTGGGTATCCCCGGCTCGGCAGCAGCATCCGTGTTCCTGCTTGATGGACATGAAATGGCAAAGAAGGGGCAAGGCGGTCGTGCGCTATCTGCGAGCTTCATTGCTTCCATGATTGGCGGAATCATCGGCATTATCGCCCTCACCGTCATCGTTCCAATCGCACGTCCAGTGGTTACTGCTTTCGGTTCTCCGGAAATCTTTGTCCTCATCGTCATGGGTATTTTCCTGACAGCAATGCTGTCAAAGGGCAATGTCATTAAAGGACTCTTGATTTCAACGTTCGGCCTGGTTCTTGGCATGGTTGGTGTCTCACCAATTTCGGCAGAGTACCGGTTCACCTTTGGATCCGAATACCTAACTGATGGTATCGGTCTTGTCGCTGCAGCACTGGGTATCTTCGGTTTGGCTGAGATTATTGACCTTACTGCGCAAAAGACAAAGGTTGCTAAGGGAGGCATGGACCTCGGTGGTGGCTGGAGCCAAGGCGTTAAAGATATTACGAAGCACTGGGCGGATGTCATTCGTGGTTCCGCAGTCGGCGTAGGCGTCGGTTTCTTACCAGGTGTCGGTGCGACGGCAGGCTCCTGGTTGGCGTACGGACAAGCACAAGCTTTTGCTTCTAGGAAGCCTGCCACGAACAACTTTGGTAAAGGCGACCCACGTGGTGTTATCGCTCCATCCGCAGCAAGTAACGGTATCGAATCAGGTTCTTTGATTCCTACCTTGCTCTTCGGTGTTCCTGGTGCAGCGCCTTTCGCATTGCTGTTGGGTGTTCTCCTAATCTTTGGTATTCAGCCTGGTCCTGGTCTGATTACGAATGAACTAGATCTTGTTTACTTCATCGTCTGGGCTTTTGCTATCGCCAGTGTTCTGGGTGCGGCAGTTGCATTCGTCGCTGCAAAGCCTTTGGCTCGCTTGAGCTACGTTGCGTTCCCGATTCTTGCAGCTGCACTGATTCCGCTTCTGTTCTTCAGTGGGTTCCAGGAGCCATTGAATCTCAATGTCTTCTACATGATGCTCTTGCTCGGTGTCGTTGGCTGGATCTGCAAGATGACAAATATCCCGCGTGCGCCGTTCCTCATTGCGTACGTTCTAGCAGAGCCGTTTGAGCGCTACTACTTCTTGACCGTTAACGTGTTCTCTCCTGCAGAATGGATGACCCGTCCATTCGTGATGGTTGTAATCCTGATTCTTGTTGGTGCAGTAATCGTTCCATTCGTAAGGAAGTTCTTCCGCAAGACGGAAGAAGGTGTTGAAGAAGTTCAGGTCTCAGAAAAGTCAGACCTGCCTGTGCCAATGAAATTGGACCTTACCGTTTCGCTTATTATGCTGGCATTCTTCGCAGCGACTATCGCAATTTCCTTCCAGTTCTCAAACAGCGGGCGTCTCTTCCCATTAGCTGTTGGCATATTGGGAGTTGTCCTTGGAATCTTGAGTATCTTCCGTGATGTCAGAGTTGGCAAAGACGTGAAGCTAACACCTGGTGAAAAGGATAACTGGCGAGCTAGGATAACCATTGTCTTAGCTTCCATAGCCTGGATTGTTGGCTATATCTGGATAATCTTCCTTTTCGGAATGCTGATAGGTACCGTAGTATTTTCCATCGTATTCTTGCTGGCAGTGGCAAGAATGAGGATACTTCCGGCAATCATCTACACCATTTGTATCGGCGCAGCTATATGGGTACTTGCCGAATACGCGCAGCTAGTTCTGCCAGTCGGGTACCTACTTCCTCTCTAAACTCCAAAGATAAAAGGACTCACGTTATCTTGTGCGTGAGTCCTTGCCCTGTTTTCACTAGGCATTGAATACCTGCAGGTGTTTATGCCTAGTGGTCTTCGACGAGGCCGCGCAGGCGCTGGAGGATGCCGGCGCCGTCGTGGCCAATGCCGTCGTGCTGGAACATGTTGGTGACTTCCTTGCGCAGATCGCTGTAGGCGTTTGCGGTGTCGAGGGAGTATTCAAACGGCACGTAGATATCGTCGAGGTAGATTTCGGCGGCGGAGATGGGGGCATCGGCAAGCACTGCGGCATCATAGGGCGAGGTGCTCCACTCGTGGGCGGCTGCGGCCATCGCCGAGTCTTTGACCGGGATAAGTGCCGGGTCTTCATCGAATTGCCACGGGAAGATGTGCTCGCCGGTGAGATAGAACTTCTCCGCGGTGCGCGGGTCTAAGTTTTCTTCAAAGCCGGCGATTTCTTCACGCATGCGGTGCGCCGACCAATTGGTAGCGGCTTGCCCGCCGACGCCGCCGTAGATGGACTCATGAATTGAGGCATACAGCGGGTTGCCCTCAAAGGAGACCTGCGCGCTCACATTAGCCAGGAAATCCGTGCGCAAACGCTTCTCACCGCCGGTGGTGTGGAAAGGATTCTCCAGCAAATAAGCCAGCGAATGGAAGCCCACTCCGCGACCTAAGTTGATGCCGATGGTGCGGAAACGACGCGCGGAAAGGCGCTCACCCGTGGGCAGGGTTTCATCCGATTCATCGAGGTGCGCTGCGACTTCGCGGATTCGATCCTCAACCCAGGGGTACTCGCGATAGAAACGATCGTGGCGCACCTGCAGCTTGGCAAAAGTGGTGCCGTACAAATCATCCACGGGCGCATCAAGGGTGGGCAGGCCGCCGGTGAGGTAGGCATGCTCCACGGACTCGGGGTGGCGGGAGAGATAAGAAGTGATGCAGAAACCGCCGAAAGACTGGCCAAACAGTGACCACTTATCCAAGTTCAGGTGCTTGCGCAGCGCCTCAGCGTCTTCGACGATGTACTCCTGGCGCAGCAAATTCAACCGCTCGACATCGGCAGGATTCGCCGAATCAATGCGGTGTGAATTACCCGTGCCGCGCTGGTCCAACAAGATGACGCGGAATTCTTTGAGCATCTCGCCGATCACGCCGGAGTCATTGACCGGGCGTGGGGCAGGGGAGCCCGGACCGCCCTGCAAATACACAATCGCTGGGGCATCGTGCTTGTCCGGCGCCACAATTTCGCGTGCGAAAAGCTCAAAAGTATCACCATCCGGGGCATTGAAGGGATCCCAAGGAACCTGGATAGTGTGGGTGAAAAAGTCATAGCCAAAGTGTCGGTTTGTCCTCATGGGACTCAACTTTACGGCCTGTGGCGTGTCCACGTTGTGGGATTGGATTATTCCCCGAAGAGTTTCAACACCGCCTGTCTGTCGACTTTGCCAGGGCCGGTTATGGGCATCTCCGGAAGGCGCTTGAGTTCTTTGGGCAGCTGCCAGCGGGGGATATCTGTCTCTTCGAGGGATTCGAGAATATCCGGCATGGACGCCCAGCCGGTATAGGCTGCCACGATGGCTTGTCCGAGGCGTGGGTGCGGGGTGCCCACCACGCAAGCTTGGTCCACGCCAGCGACTTTGAGCATCGCGGTCTCGAGAACCTCAGGGTGCAGCTTAAGCCCGCCGGAGTCAATGATGTTGTCTAACCGGCCGGTCACCGTGAGCACGCCGGCCTTCAGGACACCGCCATCGGAAGTTTGGAACCAGCCGGGTTCGGCGAATGCTTCATGTCCTGGTGCATTGCGGTAGCCATGCGCGATGGTCGGCCCGCCCAAATGGATGCGGCCGCCGTCCACGCGGATTTCCGTTCCGGGCAGCGCGACACCGTCATAGACGCAGCCGCCGGCGGTTTCAGATGAACCGTAGGTGGTCACAATATTGATGCCCAACGTGGTTGCAGAATCTATCAATTGCGGATTGGTGGCTGCGCCGCCGACCAAGATGGCGTCATAGGTTTGCAGGGCTTCGACGCCGTTGTTTGAGTCCATGGCCTTGGCCAGCTGCATCGGAGCGAGCGAGGTATAGGTGCGCTCACCAGTTTCTTTGAGCTCGCGGGTCGCGCCGGCGAATTCATCGATGTTAAAGCCGCGGCTGACATCGATAGCCAAAGGCTCAACCCCTGCCACCATGGAACGGATGAGCACCTGCAGCCCTGCGATGTGGTGCGCGGGCATAGCCAGCAACCAGTGTCCCATGCCGCCTAAGCGTTGATAGGTGGCATCCGCGCTGGCAATAAGATTCTGCGCGGTTAACTGCGCGCCCTTGGGTGTGCCCGTGGAACCGGAAGTGGGCACCACTAGGGCAACGCTAGAGTCGATTTCTTGCCCGGCCCGCTGCGAGTTTTTCAGCAGCGTGGATTTAGTGGTGTCATTCGCAGGCAAAGGCAGCAAGGAATAACGCCCGGTAATAGCCATCTCTAAATCAGGGAGGATGGCAAGCGGGTTGGAGGGGGAGACAGGCAAAGGACGTAGAACATTGGGCACGGAGCTAAATCTTAGTCAGATTTCATGTAGCTTTTACGGTGCGACGTGGGCTGATAAGAAAACGGAACCCAAGAATGAGGGTGAAGATTCCGGCATAAGCAACCGCCATGAACGCGGAGGTCGAAGCATTGGCGTGATAAGCCAGCCAGAAACCAATCGGCGCACCGCACAGTGCAACGCCGCATGCAACGGCGAGCATGGTGGAAACCCGGTTGCTGAGCAGTCGCGCGCAGATAGCCGGGAAAACCATCAGCACGATGACCAGCATGGCGCCGGCCGCGTGGAAAGCGGCGGTGGCGGTGGCAGCAACGAGCGCAATAAAAATGGTGTGCAGCCCTCGCGTGCGGACACCGGCGACGCGGGAGAAACCCGCATCAAAGGTCGCGGTGGTCAGCCGCGGCATGCACAGCACAATGAAGGCTGCGTTGACTAGGGCAACAATCAACATGACCAGGCTGTATCCCGGATTAGAAAACGCAACCAGGTTGAGGTCGCCCACCAAAACGGCATGCACATCCAAGTGCACATGCGATAGATGAGTGGAAATCAGGATGATGCCGGCGGCAAACAGCGCCGGGAAGATTAACCCGAGAGCCGCATCATTGGTGATTAGCCCTGAGCGGCCAATCCATTCGGTCAAAAGCGCCACCATCAATCCGCCCAGTGCGGCGGTGAGCAACAACCACGGGGAGTTGAGGTCAGCTGTGAACATGTAGCCCACGGCGATGCCGGGTAAGACGGCGTGCCCGATGCCATCGATAAGCATCGAATCGCGTTTAAGCACCACGAATACGCCAGGAATCGCGCAGGCAAGAGCCGTGGTAATAGCTAATAAACACGCACTGAGTGCAAGAGTCATGTTAAGCACGCACCTTTGACAAAGCTAGAGAAACCCCGGCGATAAGCGCCTGGACCAGCACAATGGCCGGGCCGGTGGGGATTGCGCCGAGCGCCGTATTACCGGCGGCGATGGAAAGATAAGAACCAATCGCAGCGGAAAGACCGCCGATGAAACTGGCACACGCAATGAAAGGAATCAGACGGTGTGTCCATTGGCGCGCGGCAATTGCCGGGGCGATAACCACTGCGACCATGAGGACCACGCCAACGACTTTGACGCCGATGACGGTGGTGGCGACCAGGGCAATAAAGCCCATGGCGCGGATGATATTTAGTTTGATGCCCGCGAGTTGGGCGAAAGGGGCGTCAAAGACGACAGCGGACTGCTTAAGGTGTACCAACGAAAGGATAAGCAGTACGCTGCCGCCAATGACAAGTGCGGATCTCACATCGGCGCGGGTCAGGGTCGAGGCATTTCCCAGCAGATAATCCTGGATTCCGGCTTTGCCGGGTAGCGGATTGCGGGAAATGTACTGGAGTAACAGCATGCCGAGTGAGAAGAATGTCGTTAAAGTTGCAGCCATTGCGGCATCACGATGAATGATGGTGCGCTGCGTTATCGCAGAAATAATTGCTACGGCCGCGAGGCCGGTGACCACGGAGCCCACTATCAGCAGCAGGGGATTGCGGCCATCAAACCCGAGCCAGGTGCAGATGAGGAAGACACCAAGCAGCCCGGGCAAGCTGGAGTGCGCGATGGCATCAGCGATGAGCGCTTGGCGCTGCACCAGAACCAGGGGCCCTAATGCGCCGGCGCACAAGCCGATGATGACCGTGCCCCACAATGCTTGGGAGTAGGTGTAGTCCGTGAGGAGTTCGAGTGGATTCATCACAGATATCAACGGGGGAGGGAGAAAAGTTGGGAGATGGCTGAATCAGTCAAAGTTTCAGCAGTGGGGCCACTAGCGATGATGCCCTCTGGTCCCAGCAAAATGACGTCATCACAGTAGGTGGCGACTTCCGCCAGATTGTGGTGAACCAGAAGCACCGTCACGCCGCTATCGCGTAGTTCACGCAGCACGGCAACGATGGCGTCTTGGCTAGCGGCGTCGACTCCGGCGAAAGGCTCATCCAAAATCAACAAGTCCGGCTCGGTGGCCAAAGTGCGTGCCAACAGAACGCGTTGACGCTGACCACCAGAAAGCGCGGCAATCGGACGGCACGCCAAGTCAGCAGCACCGGTGCGCACCAGCGCGCGATGCGCTGCCTGCTTCTCAGCCTTGCCCGGCCACCGGTACCACGGCAGTCGTGCACTAAGACCCATGAGTGCAAGGTCTTCGACGATTGCGGGGAAGGACCAATCTAAGTCAGCTTGCTGCGGCATATATCCCAGGCGACGCCGGAAAGCGTCTAAAGACTGACTATCGAAAAGCACCTGCGCGCCGGGCTCTGCCCGAACCAATCTCACTGCTGCTTTGACCAGCGTGGACTTGCCGGAACCGTTGGCCCCGACTAGCCCGGTAATTCTCCCGCGGCGCACATGGGTGGAGATCCCACTGAGTACGCGATTGGAACCATAGCTGACTGAAAGACCTGCGATATCAATCATTTGCTCAAGCCTGCTGCCACGGTTTCGGCGTTGTGCTTGAACGCGCCCAAGTAGGTATCAGTTGGTGCCGTTGGGCCCAAGGTATCAGCGAAGAGCTCTTCATCGGAGACTTCCACCGTCCAACCGCGGGAGTCCACGGCCTCACTCAAGGAGGTGATTGCCTGCGGATTCGCTTGGTTGTCCTGGAAGATAACCGGCACTTCCTCATCCGCAATCAAGTCAGCTAACTGGGATATCTCTTGTGGCGACTTGGCTGCTTCGGTGCTGACAAAGTCCGTTGCGTGCACCTCAAAGTCAAAGGTCTTGCCAAAGTAATTGAAGGCATCATGGCCGGTAATCAGAGTGCGAGTGGAGACACCTTCCAGCACCGCGGATGCTTCTTTAGCGGCCGCGTCGATTTCATCGCCGTAGGAATCAGCATTCGCTGCATAGGTATCGGCGTTGTCTGCGTCAACCTCGCTGAGCTTGTCACCGATGAGGTCCACAACCTCAGTCCACAGCTCCGGCGAATTCCAGATGTGTGGGTCATAGAGTTGCTCGCCGCCAGCGCCTTCTTCCGGCCATGTCAACAGGTCAGCGGTATCAAGCTGGTCACCAACGGCTAGCTGCTTGTCACCCAAAGACTCCAACTGGGTGATCATCTGGGCTTCTAAGTGCAGGCCATTCCACAGCACCAGGTCCGCGTCTTGCATCTTTTCGATGTCCTTGGTGGACGGCTGGTAGGTATGCGGATCGCCGCCTGGCCCAACCATGGTGAACACATCCGCATCCGGCGCGATGTTCTTTGCCGCATCCGCCAGGTAGCCAGTGGTGGCAAAGACGCTCAGCGATTCACCGGAGCCATCTGCATTCCCATCGGCACTTGCGCCGGGGCCAACTCCCGAGTCAGTGGAACAAGCTGTCAGTGCACACGCAGCGCCAACGGCTGTGAGTCCAAGAAAAAGTCGTTTCATTTCCGTCCTTGAAAATCTAAGTTCAATGGGTTGAACACTTGAAAGCGTACGGATGAAGATAAATATTTGAAACGCCTTGTCTACGATGGGGGTATGCACGTGACAGATTTACCTGAGCGCACCCAGGATTACCTCAAGGAATTGTTCAACCATGAGGAGCGCTCCGGGGTTAACCTTCCCCTCGCGTTGGGGGACTTGGCTGCCGCCTTGGATCAGAAACTGCCCACCGCATCCGAAGCAGTCAAGCGCCTGGCGGCCAAAGACCTAGTTGTTCATGAGCGCTACCGCGGCGTGACGCTGACGGACCTGGGCCGGGACCTGGCGCGGCAGGTTGCCCGCCGTCACCGTCTGCTGGAATCTTTCCTGGTCACCACGTTGGGTTATACCTGGGATGAGGTGCATGAGGAAGCAGACGTGCTTGAACACGCTTGCTCTGACCGCTTTATTGCCCGCCTTGATGCCCACTTGGATTACCCCAAGCGCGACCCGCACGGGGATCCCATCCCGCTTGCCGATGGCACCACGGACCCCTTATCCACCTGCACCCTCGCCGGAATCAGCGCCGGCCAGGAAGTCATCATGGAACAAGTCAACGACTCTGACCCAGAACTCCTGCGCTTCCTAGCCACCCAAAACATGCGCCCCGGCGCCACCATCGAAGTAGTCGAAGCCCCACTCGCCGGCCTCCTTCACATCAAAGTCGACGGCGGCACCCCCTTCGCGCTTGCCGAAGTCGCCGCCCACGAAATCACAGTGCGGGCGATTGGGGCTGATAAAAACTAAGAAAGCCGACACCCGAAGGTGTCGACTGAAGTGCGGTTGAAGATATATAGCGCTAGTTTGATTCCAGGTGATTGACTGGAAGCTAAGCAGCTGCAGGGGTCTTAACTGATGCTTCCTTGTACTTGAAAATGAAGCGGTCTGCGGCGTACTGGCCAGGACCTGCGGTAAGGAAGATGACTGCGCCGGCAGCGATGGTCATGACCAGCTCCCACCCGTTGCCGTCAATCATGACGCCGGAGGCGAAGTGTCCACCCCAGATACCAGCGCCAATCATCTGCAGAACTACAAGACCTGCAGCAATGCGGGTGATAAGGCCAATGAGGATTAGGATGCCGCCGACGAGCTCGACGACGGAAGCAATAGGAGCGGCAATGCCTGCGGCGGGAACGCCCATGCCGTTGAATGCTTCGGTGGTGCCTGCAATAGTCCATTCGTTGAACTTCTGCCAGCCATGGGCAATGAGGACAGAACCGAGGATGATACGTGCAATGAGAAGTCCTGCGGACTCAACCGGTGACTTAAAGCTTGAAGTTAAATTAAGCATGAGGGAAGTGTAAACCACTCATGTTGTCGCGTCAACTTAAACCTTTAACTAATTTCAAATGAATGAATTGCAGCAGAGTGAAGCTGGAGTGAAGGGGATGCATTATTTCCAGCTCCTGCGTGGATCGTGTTGTGCAACTTGGCGCAATTGGCTGCCTGTAATTGCCCATGCTGGGTAGGTGTTATCGATTGCCTGAAGTACAGAAAGCATGTCGTTTAGGCGATGCCTTATATTAGTTTCAAGCAAATTCTCTTGATGTGAAACGCGATTTCGTAGTCGTGTAAGGCGTTCAATTCTCTTGCCTATTTCTTTGCGGGAAGCGTCAGAGTTTTGAATTCGAGGAAAAGCTTTGTGAAGCCCTTCCTGCCAGAGAACCTGAGCCCGTTGTCTATGAGCCGGGAGTGCTTCACCCAGAAGATTTGCCCAATTTCCAAGTGACAATTGGGCGATTACATCGTCATGAGTGAGTGGCGCATTTTTACGGCGATGTCCGCTTGTTCGATGCTTGGATGCGTTCGCCGCCCGTCGCCGAGCTTGAGCGAGGGGTCTCTTGAACATCTCATGAAGGAGCTCGCCTGTCTGGTGTTCGAGAGACCAATCTCGGTATCCGCAGGCCTGGTAATTCCATTCCTGAAGCACAAGGTCCATTGAATTTCGGGTCAGGACTTCAAAGTGTGAAAGCTGGGAATGGATTGCGCCGGCTAGCTGGGTATTCCATCGATAAAGTTGAATCGCTTTTTCAAGGTTCTGGACGGCGGCGTTGAGATATCGTATGAAGCGAGCCGCGCCGAGCATTCTGTCTATTTCAGCCTTTGTTTTCATAGAATTCGATGGTATCTTTGGAAGTAGAGCGTCGATGTAGGTCGGTGCACTTTACCCCACAGCCCCGAGCAATTGCTCGGGGCTGTTGTTTTTCGAAAATCTTTCATTTACCAGTTGTTTTGTTGGCTGGTTTGTCTGATTAGTGGCTCTTCCTGTTTTAGAGTGCATTGATCTTATGGACCAACTGCCCTGAATGGATAAGGCACCGCAGAATGTAGTGGTTCAAATTACGGAAACCTAGAGCAATCCCACGCAAATGCTCCAACCGTCCGTTGATCGCTTCGACCGGACCGTTGGAGACACCAACATCGAAATACGCCAACACATCACCAAGTCGTTTAAACAAACTACGACCCAACTGCGCGAGTTCCTTATTCGGCCCCTTCAACACCCGAAGCTGATCAATAATGGTCCGCATTTTCTTCTTCGCTTCACGCTTATTACCCATCTGATAACAATCAATAATCGCCTGATACGCAAGCCACGCAAGCTTTAACACCTCGTAGTCTTTGTCATACGCCCACAACTGCTCCAAGCTTTCTTGCTGACGAGGACTCAACCACTTGTGCGTGGTCAACAAGGTCTTCCGGTTTTTATACAACGGATCCTGGCTTAAACCACGACGCTGGTATTTCTCCCGCTGGAGGCGTTGCCGGCAGGCGGTGAGCTTGTCACCAGCAAGCCGCACAACATGGAATGGATCCATCACGCGACGAGCAGAAGGAATGAGTTCTTTACTTGCTGTGGCGTAGCCTTGGAATCCATCCATGGACACGATCCGTATCTGATTGCGGAACTGTTCACCGCGGGAGCCAAGCCAGGACCGTAAAGCATCAGCACTACGACCTGGGACGACATCTAATAACCGGGCAGGACACCGTGGGTCATACCGATGCCCGGTCATATCGACAATCACGGTGACAAACCCATCACCATGCTTAGCCCTATTATGTGACCACTTATGCTCATCCACCCCAATGACATACACTCCATCAAGATGGTGAGGATCGTTATAGACCAGCTCACGGCACATATCGAGGGCTAGTTGGCAGGTTAAATCCCACCCTAGCCCAAGTGCTTTCGCAGTTGCGTGAACACTCATCCGGTCAATAGCAAGGCGTTGCAAAATCCAGCGGGTGACCCGGTGGGTGACCTTTTACCGTGGTCAGCGCAGCTTAGTTCTGCTTGGAAATACTTTTGCTTACATGTGGGGTTGGTGCAGCGGTAGCGAGGTAGACGGATAAACAGTTTGGTGGGAAACCCGACGATGGGTAAATCAATGAGCATCCGGTGGGTGTGATGACGAAACACCCCAGGTTGGGAGCATTCTGGGCAGGTGGAGGTGTAGTCGAGTGCGTCTGCTTCGATCAGGGTGTAATCACCTGCATCGGAAGCGCCGGTGATGGTGAGTCCTAGTTCCGCAGTGCGGCAGATGGTGTCAGCGATGATGTTGCCGGTAGACTTCATGGGTAGAGCCTTTTGTTGGTGTTTGGTTAGCTTAGATACCTAAACCTTAACCCTGACAAAAGGCTCGTTTATTTTCGGGTCTACACCGCTAGCCCAGGTTCTGTGATGTACCCCAAAACCGGAAGGGCCGGTAAACCAACGATTTCGTTCACGGGGGGCGCGGGGTGGAGGGGGTGACTGGAAAAAACTGTTGTTTTGCAAAATCCATCCTGGGGTTTCGCCAGCGCCGGACCCACAAACCAACACTTTTTGTCACGGAGCCAACCCGGGGCGCCCTCGCCCCTCGGCCTCCCGCCTCCAATTTGTGATGTACCCCTCACCTCGCTCACCGCAACCTGCGCAAACCCAGTGGCACCCCGGAAAAGCCAGCGCCCAGGCCACAACGCGAATAGAGTTACCGACACAGCGTCGTTAAGATATAGACACAGCGTCGATAAGTTTATTTCGGGTCGGCGTTCACACCCCCGATACCACCTGGAGTACATTTCCATGTTTCTAGCCTGGCGCGACATGCTCTTCGCGCGCACCCGATTCCTACTCATGGGCCTTGTCCTGGGCCTGATGTCCATCCTCATCGTGATCATCTCCGGCCTGACCGCCGGTCTGGTCAATGACGGCGTCTCCGGCCTCAAGGCCCTTGACGCGGATGTCATCGCCTTCGAGGACGGCACCCAGACCGATTCCGCCTTCACCCGTTCGGTGGTGAACCTGGACGACACCGACACCCTGGCCGCGGCCGACGGCGTGGAGGAAGCCACCCCGATGGGACTGTCGCTCATCAACGCCCGTAATCAGGAGGGCACCCCGATCGATCTCACCCTCGTGGGTGTGGAACCTGATTCCTTCATCGCTCCGGAGGGCCTGCCCGCCATCAACGCTGATCGCGTCCCGGGGCAGCCGACCACAACCACGCGTGAGACCATCGTCTCCGGCACCCTCGAGGATGCCGGCATCTCCATCGGTGACACCATCACCGTCGACCGTCTGGAGACCGAGTTCGTCGTCACCGGTTTCACCGATGATCAGCGCACCTTCGGTCACGTCGATCTCGCCTATGTCCCGCTGGATACCTGGCAGGAGGTCCACGCCGGTGCCCGCGCAGGTGAGGCACCCGCCGACTACGCCTACGAGCAGGCATCGGTGATCGTCGCCAAGGCTTCCGGCACGGACACCGACGCGCTCTCGGCTGACACCGGCCTTGACGTGCGCACCCTGGAGGAGAGCTTCGGTTCCTCACCGGGTTACACCGCGGAGACCATGACCCTGTCCATGATCGAGTGGTTCCTCTACATCATCACCGCGCTGGTCACCGGCGCCTTCTTCCTGGTCTGGACCATCCAACGTTCCGCCGATATCGCCGTGATGCGCGCGATCGGCGCCACCCGCGGGTTCCTCCTGCGCGACAGCCTCGGTCAGGCCGTGGTCATCCTCGCGCTGTCCATCCTCGTGGGTGTGTCGCTCGCGGTGGGGCTGGGTCTGTGGCTGGAGACCACCCCGATGCCGTTCTCCACGGAATGGGGTTCCGTCCTGGGCGGTGCCACCATGCTCTTTGTCTCCGGACTCATCGGCGCGTTCATCGCCGTTTACCGAGTCACCCGAACCGATCCGCTTTCTGCCCTGGGAGAGAACCGATGACCACGCCCGCACTCATTCTTGACAATGTCCGCGTCAGTTATGGCGACGGCGACTCGCAGGTCCATGCCCTCGACGGGGTGTCCCTGACGGTCAACCGTGGTGAATTCGTCGCCATCGTGGGTCCCTCGGGGTCCGGTAAATCGACCCTGCTGGCCGTGGCCGGCGCCCTGACCACCCCCAATTCCGGGGAGGTGCAGGTGGCGGGGGAGTCCATCACCGGTCTGTCCGACAAGGATCTCGCGCGCGTGCGCCGTGAGCACATCGGGTTCGTCTTCCAGTCCTCCGGCAATCTGCCGTCCGCGCTCAAGGCGCGCGATCAGCTGGAGCTGGCGGCCCGGATCCTGGGTCGTCGCGGTCGCCGCAGCAACGATGAGCTGCTCGACGCCGTCGGGATGTCCCACCGCGCGGATCACCGTCCGGCGACCCTGTCCGGTGGTGAGCGTCAGCGCATCGGCATCGCCCGCGCCCTGGTGGGCGGGCCGGACCTGCTGCTTGTCGACGAACCGACCGCCGCCCTCGACCGCAACCGAGCCCATGAGATCGTGCGGCTGCTGGCCCACGAATGCCACGAACTCGGTGTCGCTGGCGTCATGGTCACCCACGACCTCGAAGTGATCGAGCACTGCGACCGCGTCTACGACATGGTCGATGGCCGGCTCACACCCAGGGGTTAAGCTCATGGCATGCCTAGGATAAACCAGCCATCAGTCCCGGAGCACCGGGCCGCCCAGCACCGGGCCGTGCTTGATGCGGCGGAGCGGTTGATCGTCGACAATGATGGGAAGGTCCCCACCATCGCCGAGGTGGCCGCCGAGGTCGGGTTGGCACGTTCCAGCGTCTACCTCTATGTGGCCTCCGGTAAGGATCTCATCATCCAGTTGCTCCTGCAGGCCATCCCGGCCTGGTTGGACAGCCTCACCGCGGAACTCGACCGCGTGGGGTCCGACCCGGCGGAGCGACTGGCGGCGTATGTCCGGGTCACCCTGAAACTGTTTGTGGAAGGGTCCCACGGCCCACTGATGTCCGCGGCCAGCACCCTGCCTGAGACCTTCACCGATGAACGGGTCCAGGAATCACACAACGGCCTGGATCCGGCACTGCGGGAACTCCTGGGCGATGAGGTGGAGACGGTCCGCCCCCTGATCGACGCCATGATCCACCGCGGTGCGGAGTTGATCAACCAGTCCCAAGCGGAGTTCGATCAGATCGCCGACATCCTCCAGCGGATGGCCCGCGCCGCGGTGAACCCACCCCGGGGTGCCCGACCCTGATCGCGGGGGAAAGGTAGCGTAGGTGGGGTGACGAAGCATCCTGAGAGAAAACGCCGTGCAGTGGTCGTGAGGTCGGGTCCGAATGGATTGACAACAGCATGTCTCCTCGCCCGTGGGGGCTGGCAGGTCGACGTGTATGAACAGGGTAGCCGTCCGGGCGGTGCGGCCCGATCCGCCCCCGTGCTGGGGGAGGGGACCATCGTGGATATGGGTGCCGCCGCCCACCCGTTCGGCATCGCCTCGCCGGTATTCAAAGACCTCGATCTGCAGGCACACGGCCTGGAGTGGGCGCATTCACGCTACGCCATGGCGCACCCCTTCGACGACGGTCGCGCGGCGTTTCTCAGCCGTGGTCTTGACACCACCGCCACCCAGCTGGGTGAGGACGCCTCCCGGTGGCGACAGGTCCACGGCCTGGTCACCCGGGGGTTGGACAAGCACCTGGAAAACGTCCTGGGGCCGGTGCTCCGCTTCCCGCCACACCCGGTGCGCTCGCCCTGCTGCCCGCACGCACCCTGGCCCGCGCCGCCTTCGAGACGGAGGAGGCCCGGGTGTTGTTCTCCGGGTCCGCGGTCCATGCCATTACCCCGCCGGCGCAGCCCCTGACCGCCTCCTTTGGTCTGCTCTTCGGTTCCGAATGGACGAGATCCTTGGCTGAGAAGGAGCTAGGAGTGCGCACCTGCTAGTGCCGATTCACGACCGTGGCTGCAAAGTTGGAGAATCCGTTTCCTAGTAGTAGTAGGGGAACTCTTCCCAGTTGGGGTCGCGCTTTTGAAGGAAGGAGTCGCGACCTTCGACTGCTTCGTCGGTCATGTATGCCAGGCGGGTGGCTTCGCCGGCGAATACTTGCTGGCCCATGAGGCCATCGTCGGTGAGGTTGAAAGCGAACTTCAGCATGCGCTGCGCGGTGGGGGATTTGGTGTTGATTTCGCGGGCGGCATCGATAGCTTCTTGCTCAATGTCTTTGTGGTCGGCCACGATGTTAACCGCGCCCATCTGCTGCATGCGCTCAGCGGAGTAGGTGCGGCCCAGGAAGAAGATTTCGCGGGCGTACTTTTGCCCGACCATCTTGGCCAGGTAGGCGGAGCCGTAGCCGGCGTCGAAGGATCCGACATCGGCGTCGGTCTGCTTGAAGGCGGCTTCCTGGCGGGACGCGATGGTGAGGTCGCAGACCACGTGCAGGGAGTGCCCGCCGCCAGCGGCCCAACCATTGACCACGGCGATGACAACCTTCGGCATGGTGCGAATCAGGCGCTGAACTTCCAAGATATGCAGGCGGCCGCCTTCCACCTTTTCACGCGCGGCATCAACAGTATCGGCGGTTTCACCATCGGCGTAGCGGTAGCCGGAGCGGCCACGGATACGCTGGTCGCCACCAGAGCAAAATGCCCAGCCGCCATCTTTTTCACTTGGACCATTGCCGGTCAGCAGCACGGTGCCCACATCCGGGGTGCGGCGCGCATGGTCGAGCACGTGGTAGAGCTCATCCACGGTGTGCGGACGGAAAGCATTGCGAACCTCAGGGCGGTCAAACGCGATACGCACGATGCCGTTCGCGCGGCCTTCACCCACGTGGCGGTGGTAAGTGATGTCAGTGAGGTCGGAAAAACCTTCCACTGTGCGCCACTGGGAGGCATCGAAAGGGTTGTCAGTGCTATAAGTTCGGGTTGCAGTCATGCACTCTAATCTAGTCGCCGCCTAAAGTAGGCAGCATGCAGATCGACGATATCCTAGACCGCGCGCACGTAGTCGCGCTTCCACTGGCCGTAAAATTCCGCGGAATCACCACGCGTGAAGCACTATTGATTGATGGCCCGGCAGGCTGGGGCGAGTTCTCACCATTTGTGGAATATGGTCCGCAAGAATCCGCGTCGTGGCTAGCCGCAGGTCTGGAGGCAGCCTATGAAGGTTTCCCGGAATTAGTGCGAGACACAGTCGAAGTCAACGGCACCATCCCGGCGGTTGCCGCAGAGCAGGTGCCGGAAGTAATGAACCGCTATCCAGGTGTGCGTACCTGGAAAGTGAAGGTGGCTGAGCCAGGACAAAGCCTGCACGACGATATCGCGCGGGTTAACGCCGTGCGCGAGTACGCGGTGGAGCATAACCCGAGCTTGTCGCCCATTATTCGGGTTGATGCCAACGGTGGCTGGAGCGTGGAAGAAGCCATTGCAGCGGCAAAGGAAATGATGCCGCTGGATTACATGGAACAGCCCTGCCGAACCGCGGAGGAGCTCGCCGAGGTGCGCAGCCAGCTCATGCGCAACGGGCTTTTTGTGCGCGTGGCTGCGGATGAATCCATCCGCAAAGCCAGTGACCCCTACCGCGTGGCGGATTTGCAGGCGGCAGACGTGGCCATCGTCAAGCCTGCTCCACTCGGTGGTGTGCGCAAGACCTTAGAAATTGCGCGCAATCTGCGTCAGCGTCACATGGATGTCACCGTCGCTTCCGCACTGGATACCGCGGTGGGGATTTCCATGGGGCTGGCCACTGTGGCGGCGTTGCCAAAGATTTATGATGATGAAGATATTGATGTGGTGCCGGCCGCAGCGGGGCTGGCCACCGGATCATTGTTCTTAGAAGATGTCGCCGCACCACGCCAGCTTGTCGATGGCTCTTTGTCCGCCGCCCCAATCACCGCCGACATAGACCGGTTGGAGGCACTTGCCGCGCCCGCCGATCGCCGCGACTGGTGGTTTAATCGCGTTCGGGAATGCTTAAATTTTCTTGAACAAAAGTGATATAGCTGCAGCTTATCCCTGTTAATTGAAGTTGGCAGGGAAGCTGTTCCTGTTGTGAGGTGCTTAACATGCAGTTACGCTAACGCGCATGGGCACAGGCAAAGTAGTAGCAGGCATTCTTACCGTACTCGGGCTTGCTGCGACTAGCGCTCCGGTGGCGCTGGCGCAGGAAAGCCAAGAAAGTACCGTACCTCCAACCATGGTCATCCTTGATGCATCGGGCTCCATGGAGCAAACCGATGCTGGCGGTGAAACCCGCATGGATGCAGCCAAAGAAGCAACGCATACCTTCCTCGACGGTGTCACGGAAGACTCCGAACTTGGGTTCATCACCTATGGCACCGGCACATCGAATGCGCCGGAAGAGCGCGACGCCGGGTGCGAAGATGTCACCACCTTGGCGCCGCTGGCCAGCGGGCAGTTAGATGATATCCGCGGTGAAGTAGATGGAATTGAAGCATCCGGCTACACACCGATGGGCCCGGCTTTGCGCCAGGCTGCCGATGAGCTACCAGATGAAGGCGACCGCAATGTCGTGTTGGTCTCCGATGGTTTGGATACCTGCGCGCCGCCACCGGTGTGCGACGTGGCGAAAGAACTCCACGAGCAAGGTATTGATCTAATTATCAACACCGTCGGATTCCTGGTTGATGATGAAGCCCGTACTGAGCTGGAGTGCATTGCCGAAGCCGGTGGTGGCCAGTACCTGGATGCCAATGATGCCGATAGCTTGGCGGAATCCATGCGGGTCTTGTACACCCGTTCCATTAACGCGCACGAGTCTGATTTAGAGGAATACGCCGGCTCAACTAATGAGAGTGAGCCAACCGAGGTCCCTGCCGATGTCGAGGCGTTTTCCTCCCCGCTGCACTACACGGGTGCTGCTCCGAATGATATAAACAGCGATGCACAGTATTGGCGCATTCCCGTGGAAGAAGGCGAGCGTCTCGCTATCTCAGGACTCACGGTGCAACCACCAAGCTTCGGTGGCCTAGCCGATAGCCGCTTTGGCATGAGCCTGGATTTTGCCGATTCAGCATGCCGAGTCAATGACTGGACCGAGGTTGATTCCAGTTCCGCGCAAGGTGTGCAGGCAGTTGCTGGCATCAGTGAAGTAGCGGGGGAGGACTGCGGTGCTGAAGGCTACGTGGACTTCTCCATCGCGCGCCGGGGTAATTACTTGGAAGGCCAAGATATTCCGATGGAACTGAAGATCACGCGCTTTGCCGGCGAAGACGTCTCGGGTGTTCCGGACCCTGAGGAAGAAGCAGAACTTGCAGAGATAAGCATTCCGGAAGATACAGAGACCGCCGCGCCTGGAACGTGGTTCGATGATGCCGCGCAGTTGCCCGATGGCAATGAGCAGAGCGTTAGCGCCGATATTGTTCCTGGTGAAACGCACTTTTACAAAGTGCCTGTGGAATACGGTCAGCGTCTTGCCTCGGCCATTCGCAATGATGGCACGGATGTTGAGCGCGGGCAGGGTGTTTCCGTGGACCAGTTGGTAGTCAACGTCTACAACGAAGCCCGTCAACCAGTGCTGCCTTCGGAAAACGTGCAACTCAACAATGATGAACCCACGGTCTTCGGCCATGCCGCGCCCCTGAACTACCGCAACCTGGAAGAAGGCGCGAGCGGTACCGACCGCTTGTACCAAGACGGCGACCAATACATCGCGGTGAACTATCAGCGCCTGTCTAACAGCGGGAATGAGGAAGTTGGCGACGGCGAACAGCACACCGCCCGTTACTCACTCGCGGCACTCGTGGACGGCGAAGCACAACCGGGCCCAACCTTTACTGCAGCCTCCGCAGATTCCGATTCTGAAGCACCAGCCGAAGACTCCGAAGATGTAGAAGCCGATGATGCTGCGGCAGATTCCCTTGAGGACAGCGAGCAAGGCAGCAGTGCTTCAGAGGGCATTGGCGTTATTGCTTGGATTCTCTTCGGCGTCGCATTCCTCGTGGCCCTGGGGCTGATGTTTGGATACTTCACCAAGAAGAACAAGAAATAGGAGCCTACTTCAGGTTCTGAGTAGCTAGGTACTCCAAGATGGCCTTGACGCGGCGGTTGTCCTCGGATGCGTCAAGGCCTAGTTTCATGAAGATATTGGAGACATGTTTGGCTACGGCCGCTGATGACAGTACGAGTTTGGCGGCGATGTCTTTGTTGGACATGCCCTGTGACATGAGCTCGAGGACTTCTTGTTCACGCGGGGTGAGCGTGGCAAGACCGGAGCGCGAAGTAGACATCAGAGCGCTGGCCACGGTGGGGTCAATGACGGTGCCGCCGCTTGCCACGATGGCGAGAGAATCCAAGAAAGAAGCAACTTCGCTGATGCGGTCTTTGAGCAGGTAACCGGTACCACCAGTGGCATTGGCGAAGAGCTCAGAAGCATAGACCGGGGCAACATATTGGCTAACCACCATGACCGCCAGGTTCGGGTAGGTCTCACGCAGCGTTACTGCTGCTTGAAGGCCATCATCAGACATCGAAGGTGGCATGCGCACGTCCGTAATAACAACGTCCGGGACCTGTTCTTTAACCACCTCAATGAGCTCAGGCGCGCTGGAAGCCTGCCCGATTACTTTATGCCCGCGGCGCTCAAGGAGCCCTGCGATACCTTCACGAAGAAGTGCTGAGTCATCCGCCACCACGATGGAAAGTTCTGCCATTGTTACTCCTTAATCTTGTTTGTTCGTGTTGGCTTTAGTGCTGTCGCCAGTGGTCGTGCTGCTTTCGGCCTTGCTGCCGTAGGTAATGCTGCTTGCAGCAGTGCCTACGGTGAAGGTGGGCTGCCCGCGGTCAACAAGCAGCGGTATGCGCGCGGAGACACTGGTGGGGCCGCCTTCGGGGGAGGTGATTTCCAGCCAGCCGCCGAAGGCATCGAGCCTATCGCGCATGCCGGCAAGCCCCGCGCCGGGCTTGAGGCGAATGCCGCCGGGGCCTTGATCCACCACCGTGATGTGTAAGTGCTTGTCCGCGATGAGAAGAACGGAAACGTCGGCGCCGGGGGCGTGCTTGGCGGAATTAGTCAGGGCTTCAGCGCAGAAGAAATAGCCGGCGGCAAGCACGCTGGGGGATAGCTGCGGCAACGGATGTGGTGCCGAGACCAGCACGTGCGGGCCGTAGCCGGCGGCCATGTCTTTGACCGCGGCCACTAGTCCGCGCTCAGCAAGAACTTGCGGGTGGATGCCATGCACGGTTTTGCGCAGGGCATCCAAGCCATCGTTGAGGTCCTGCTGCGCGGCGCGGATGAGTTCATCTACCTCCGGCGGGGCATCAAGCAGTGCCTCGCCCAGTTTGATGGATGCTGCCACAAGGTATTGCTGGGTACCGTCATGTAAGTCGCGCTCAATGCGGGAGCGTTCCACCTCATAGGCATCGGCGATGGCGCGCCGGGATTTGGTGAGCTCAGCTATCTTTTCTGCCTGCGTTTGCTCACTCGTTGCACCGGGTTTGTCGCGGTTGCGCTTTCTCCACATGCCACCCAGGGTAGTGCCAGCACTACCTGAAAGTGCAACGCTGGCACCATGGTTTTTAAATACCGGAGCGAGTGAAATAGTGAGCATGGGAAATAGACCAAACAACACAGCAAGCATTCTTCATCTGGATGACGTCACCAAAGACTTCGGTGGCGCGCCAGTCCTGTCCGGAATCAGCCTCGACATCAAAGGCGGCGAAACCGTCGCCATCATGGGCCCCTCGGGCTCAGGTAAGTCCACGCTCTTGCACTGCATGTCCGGTGTGCTCACACCAACATCCGGCAAGGTGGTGTTTAACAACGCAGTGCTTTCCGATGCCTCCGATGCCGCCCGCTCCCGTACTCGCCTTTCGGATTTCGGCTTCGTCTTCCAAGACCACCAGCTGCTGCCAGAGCTCAGCGCACTCGACAATGTGGCACTGCCAGCTATGCTCAAGGGAATTGCGCGCTCGGCGTCACGCGATAAAGCACAAGAACTGCTCAATCAACTTGGTTTGGGAATGCTGGTGGACCGCCGTCCTGGCCAGGTATCTGGTGGCCAGGCGCAGCGCATCGCTATTGCGCGAGCGCTGGTAACCTCTCCGGCTGTCATCTTCGCCGATGAACCAACCGGTGCACTGGATCAGGCAACGGGCCATGAGGTCATGCAGATGCTCTCCGCCGTGGTGCAGCGCACCGGCGCCGCACTGGTCATGGTCACCCATGACGCACAGGTGGCTGATTGGATGGAACGTCGCATTGAAATCCGCGACGGCATCATCCATGACGATCGTTTGGTAGGTGGCCGCCGATGAATACCAGCACACTTGTTCTTGACCTTCACAAAGCAGCATTAAGAACCCGCACTGGCACGGGCGTGGTGACGCTTCTTGCCATCATGAGCCTGACTGTCAGTTCCACGATCGCTTACCTCGTGGCAGGCGGTACCTGGATGTTCTACACGCGTTCGCAACGTCCCGAAGACTTCCCAGCTCTACACGCGGCCCTGGGAATGGGACCGCAAGATAGCATGATGGACACCTGGGTTATTCTCGCGCTTTTTGCCTGTGCTTTCTTGCTCCCCACGATTTTCTCCCTTACCGCGCAGGCTGCAGTTCTCGGCGCTTCGGGACGAGAAAAGCGACTGGCCACCCTCCGCCTGCTCGGCTTGTCGTCCGGTGACATCACCCGCATGACCATGCTGGAAACCGCGGTCCAAGCCATCATCGGAATTGTGCTCGGCGGATTCATCAGCGTGTTACTTGCTCCGGTATTCGCCAACCTCACTTTCCAAGATGTGCAAATCAAGGCGGGTGAGCTCATCCTGCCATGGTGGGGTTATCTCACCGTCGCGACCGTCGTCTTTTTCTTGGCTATCGGCGCATCAATATCTGGTATGCAGCGCGTGCGTGTGGAACCTCTTGGTGTTTCACGCAAACAAATGCCACCGGCCTTGAAATATCGCGGTGTCATTGTCTTCGTCGTATTCACAATCTTCACCCTCGTACTAGTGAATCAAACCAGTCTCAACTCGGGCGTTAGCGCCGTTGGCTTCGTTGCCGCAGTTCTGTCCATCAACATCATGCTGATCAACTGGTTTGTACCCTTCGTACTCCAGTTGCTCTACCGCATGTTGTCCATCGCGCCGGGAACCTCGCACTTCGTGGCTAGTCAGCGCATTGTCGCTGATGCTAAAACAACATGGCGGCGCAGCGCTTCCATGGCATTTTTCGGAGTCATTGCAGGTTTCCTGGTTATTTCTCCAATCGGAAACGATGGGCTGACTAGTTTGATGAGTGAAGAACCCGGTGTGTTCTTGATGTTCAGTGATATCACCACTGGAGGTCTGCTTACCTTGGTATTTGGTTTCATTTTGTCCTCTATGGCCATCTTTTTGGGCTTGTCTTCCCAACTCTTTGAGCAAGCTGACCTGACCCGTTCACTGCACCTGATGGGTGTTAAGCGCAGCTTCTACTTCCGCACCCAGGTTTTTGAAACGGTCGGCCCTATTATCATTGTGTCTCTCATCGGGTTCGCTTTCGGCGGAATGGTGGGCATGGTCATGCTGTCTAATGCGATGGCGGAAGTCAACTTCGTAGCACGCTTTGTCATGGCTGGTGCGTTCTTGGGGGTGGGCTGGCTATTTACTCTCGCGGCTATCTCCGCAGTCGAACCGTTGCGCAAGCGCACACTGACTATTGGACGAAACAATGATTAAGAAGATACTTCTATCCCTCTTCGTTGTAATCATCGGCGCTGTTCTTGCCGCCGTATACTTCCTTGGTCCCACCATGGGCGCGATGTTTACGGGCAAGGCCATCTTCTTAGGCCATGACAGCCCGCAGCGCTACGGCAACGCCGTGCTGACCCTTGCAAAAACTCAAGGCATTTATGCGGACTCGGAAGAGTTCGCTCGCGCCAAAGTAGAAGCCCAGGCAGCCATCGAATCCGCTGACTCGCGGGACGAGCTCTATGAGCCGTTGAAGAAGGCAGTCAAAGCTGCCGGCGGCAAGCACTCCA
>JAUNRU010000020.1:15914-34492 GCA_030535535.1 Corynebacterium casei | reverse complement strand
GAAATGTTTAGCACGGGCACCATGCAGGCAAGCGTTGTTGCAGGTAAAGAAACCGAAGGCGCGAAATTCAAAGACTACTTTGAGTTCTCTGAACCTTTTGAGTCCTTGCCTTCGCACCGTATCCTTGCACTTTTGCGCGGTGAGTCCGAAGGAATCTTGCAGCTGAACTTGGATGCTGGTGATGATGACATTTATGAAAACATGATTGCCACCCGCTTTGAGCTGGATCGTAGCTCCAAGTGGATCTCCCAGGCCGTGCGCTGGGGCTGGCGCACCAAGCTGTACATCTCTGCCGGTTTGGATGTCCGCATGCGCTTGAAAGAAATCGCTGAAGAAGGGGCCTTGAAGGTCTTCGCCACCAACCTGCGCGACGTGCTGTTGGCCGCACCGGCTGGTCAGCGTGCCACCTTAGGCTTGGATCCCGGTTACCGCAATGGCGTGAAGTGCGCCGTGGTGGACCCAACTGGCAAGGTTTTGGATACCGCGATTGTCTACCCACATCAGCCCCAAAACCAGTGGTCGCAGGCAGTACAAACTTTGTCCACACTGTGCGCTACCCATGGCGTTGACCTGCTGGCCGTGGGCAACGGCACTGCCTCGCGTGAATCCGAAAAGCTCGCTGGGGAAGTATCGGAGCTCATCGCCCAAGCTGGCGGCAAGCGTCCAACCCCAGTTGTAGTTTCGGAATCCGGCGCATCGGTCTACTCAGCATCGCAGCTTGCTGCCGATGAATTCCCAACCATGGACGTTTCCCTTCGTGGCGCGGTATCCATCGCCCGTCGTTTGCAGGATCCGCTAGCGGAGCTGGTCAAGATTGATCCGAAGGCGATTGGCGTTGGTCAATACCAACATGACATCAACCAAGTTTCGCTCGCGCGCACCCTTGATGGCGTGGTCGAAGATGCCGTCAACGGTGTTGGCGTGGACTTGAACACCGCATCCGTTCCACTGCTCGAACGCGTCGCTGGTGTCAGCACAACCATCGCAGACAACATCGTGGCCTATCGCAATGAAAACGGAAGTTTCACCACCCGCAAGGAGCTCAAGAAGGTGCCACGTTTGGGGCCTAAAGCCTATGAGCAGTCCGCCGGCTTCCTGCGCATTACCGGTGGCAAGGACCCTCTGGATGCTTCCGCAGTGCACCCTGAGGCCTACCCTGTCGTGGAAAAGATCGCTCAAGCAACGGGACTGTCCATCGCGGATCTCGTGGGTAACTCACGCGTTCTTGGTGGGCTTAACCCAAAGGATTTTGCCGATGATACCTTCGGCATCCCGACTGTCAGCGATATCATCGCTGAGCTGGACAAGCCTGGCCGTGACCCACGTCCGGAATTTAAGACTGCCACCTTCAAAGAAGGCGTGGAAAAGATTTCTGATCTGACCCCGGGCATGGTGCTGGAAGGAACCGTTACCAACGTGGCGGCCTTCGGCGCTTTCGTGGACGTGGGAGTCCACCAGGACGGACTGGTGCACATCTCCGCGATGAGCAACAGCTACGTCTCTGACCCCCACGAGGTTGTGCGCTCCGGCGAGGTAGTCAAGGTCAAAGTTCTCGAAGTAGACGTTGCCCGCAAGCGAATCTCTTTGACTCTGCGTCTTACCGATGATGCGAATGCGGAGAAGAGCTCCGCACCTAAGAAGAACTCGGCGCCGCGAAAGAAACAACCCCAGTCAAAGAACCCCCGCGGTAAGCAGCAGTCTGCCCCGCGCGGATCAATGGCAGATGCCTTGAAAAACGCTGGATTCTAGCTAGTTTTTCCTCCGGGGGACTTGGAGCGATCTCTAAAAAGGTACCTTCGTACACCCCCGGTTGAAAATCATTGTCGCCGGTGAGCGGGATCCCCTAAGGGAGATCCCTAAACCCGGGGTCACGGCGCGTGAATTATTTTCCTACTATCAGTAATTGAAAATTATTTTTATTGTGGGAGAAAACTAAATGCGCAAACGCGTTATCGCCGCCGTGGCCGCTGTTGTCCTCTTAGGGGGAGGAGGTGCAGTCTATGCACTCACTTCTGGGGGAAGTGATCAGATTGCCCCCACTGACTACATGGCGCTCTCGCGCGCGCAAGCACCGCGCGTGTCTGTATCGGGGCAAATCGAACCAATCCGCGAAATCACCTTGACGTCTACATTGGCGGCACCAATCCAATCTGTTGATGTTGAAATTGGTGACCCGGTTGAAACGAATGACCTGCTGGGGCGCTACAACGTCTCTGATTTGCAGCGTGAGCTCAGCCAGCAAGAAGCAACCCAAGCGCAATCCGCAACTGAAGCGCTCTCTGCCGTGGAAGCTGCACAGCGTGAACTTAACCAGTACCAGGACATGCTAAATTCTGGGCTGGATCCAGAAATCTCGGGCGCAGAGTCTTCACTGCGCCAGGCACAAAGTACCTATGACAAAGCGAATGAGACTTACCAAGCGCAGCTCAACCGCAAAGCACCCGAAGTAGTGGCACAAGATTCTGCAATCGAAGCCAACCGTGACTCACTGCTCGGGGCCGCTGTCAACGCTGCCAAGCTGGGAGTCAGCGTTGTCTTTGACACAGCATCCCGTGCGAGTGAATCTGCACTTCTGGAGGAAGACCGCGCGCAGTTGGCCACGGTCGAGGATGAGGAAGCTCGCAGTGCCATCGAGGCGCAGATTGAGTCGCGTGAGAAAGCCATCGAAGCTTATGACCGCGGCAATGTTGAGAACGCACTTACTGGCGTAGACGCGGCGGCCTCTGTCCTCGCCGCTAATCGTGAACTCAATACCTCCCAGGAAGAATATGATCGCGTTCTTCAAGACGTAGACCTTGACTTAGCTAACCAGCAGCGTGACGTCGCTGATGCCTTCGTAGCAGTCAAAGATGCCTCCACCAGCCTGGAAGCAGCTCGTCGCAACTCCGAATACCAGATCGCCAACTACAACGCGCAGGTATCTGATGCCATGCGCTCGGCGCAGGTTGGCCAGAACTCCGCTGAGACCGCAGCCGACCAACTTCGCGTGGATATCGCGCAGGCTGAAGTGCGCTCGCCGTTCAAAGGCTTGGTCACCGCAGTCCCTGACCAGAACTCTGCCGAAGGTGGCACGGCATTTACCGTTGCTGATGACTCCACGCTGGTGGTCAAGGCCAACGTCCGGGAATCTGACATCTCGCGTGTCAAGCATGGCCAGAAAGTCGAATTCACCACGCCAGCAACAGGGGAGCAGACCTTTACCGGCAAGGTGAAGAAGATAACCACCGTGCCCTCCACCGATCCGGCAGCAGCAGGAGATTCATCCGGTGGAGAATCCTCATCAGTGACCTACCCGGTAGAAATTGAAACCACCGGTGATACCAAGGGCCTGCTCATTGGTGCGTCCGCCAAGGTGCGCATTTCCCTGACAGAATCCACGCCAGGGCTATCCATTAGCCCGTCTTCGATTCTGGAAGAAGAAGGCAAGCAGCACCTGCTTGTCATTGAAGACTCCGGCGAGATTGCTAAACGCGAGGTCACAGTCGAAGAGGACGAGTTCGGTGCGACGGTGTCAGGCGACGGCATTGAAGAGGGCACCAAAGTCCTGACCGTCCCGGAAATGTATCTCCACCGCGTTGGTGAAACCGTTGAAGTTCCGGGTATGTAAATGAGCCGAGTAATTGAAATGACCGGCATTTACAAGACGTTCAATGTAGATACGCCGAATGAACTCACCGTGCTTCACGGTGCAGATTTCCATGTTGATGAGGGCGAATTCGTCGCGGTAGTTGGTCAATCCGGTTCTGGTAAATCCACGCTGATGAACATTATTGGGCTGTTGGATAAACCAACGGAGGGCACGTACACCCTGGCAGGGGATGATGTTGCCGAATACAACGATGACAAGCTGGCGGTTTTACGTAATCGTCGCATTGGGTTTATCTTCCAGAACTTCAACTTGGTGGCGCGCATCTCGGCTCGCAAGAACGTGGAGATGGCCATGATGTATGCGGGTATCTCACGTAAAGAGCGCACCCGCCGCGCTGATGAGCTGCTGGACATGGTGGGCATGGCAGACCGCGCTGACCATCAGCCTTCAGAGCTTTCAGGTGGGCAGAAACAACGCGTTGCTATCGCCCGGGCTTTGGCCAATGATCCGGACATTTTACTTGCCGATGAACCCACGGGGGCTCTCGATTCACAGACCGGTCGCCTGGTCATGGATCTCTTCCACGAGCTGCATGAGCAGGGTAGAACCATCGTATTTATTACCCACAACCCGGAATTGGCGGAGGAAACCTCCCGCATTGTCACCATGGTGGACGGGAATATCGCATGAATTTCTCTGAAGCTTTAGCCATGGCGGTCTCAGGGCTGCGCACCAACAAAATGCGTGCGGCGTTGACCTTGCTGGGCGTCATCATCGGTATCGCATCCGTTATCGCCATTTTGACCCTGGGCGCAGCATTGCGCACCCAAACCCTTGATGGACTTTCATCCTTTGGCGCCACCGATGTTTCCGTCAACGTGCAGCCGCGTCCTGATGAGGATGAAATCGAAGAAGCAGGCGGGCAAGATTATTACTATTACTCCGGCAGCTTAGAGGATCCGAATGCGGGAATCACGGAAGAAATGATCGATGGGCTGCGCACGCAGTTCGGTAGCCGCCTAGCAGGTATCACCATTGGTGATTACAACTCTTATCAGGCCGAAGCATCCGCCGCGGACGAAACTACATCTGCCGATGTCGGCTTGGTTAACGCTGATTACTTTGAAATGCGAGGCGTCAAAATCGTTGCTGGGCGAGGGCTTACTGCCGATGATATCGAGCGTAGGTCCCAAGTAGCAGTGATTCCAATGCAGATGGTTGAGCTGCTTTTCGATGGCAACCCATACGGAGCCATCGGCAAGATGGTGGAACTGACCTATGGCGATGTGTTTATGGAATTCCAGGTTGTGGGAGTGGAAGAAGCAGCGAGCGCCGGCGTTTTGGTGGGTACAGGTCCTGCACAGATGTACATCCCGTACCAGTTTGAGGAAATCTTCAACCCAGACTTCGCGACGCTGTCATCGATCGCAGTGCGGGGAAGCGGTGAGGACAATCTCCAGCCGGAGTTGCAGCAATACTTAGATAACTACTACGCCTATAACGTGGACTATGAGGCGAAAGCAACAGATGCTTCAAATGAGCTGGAGTCCTTCAACCAAGTCATGAACGCGATTTCCGGCGCAATTGCCGCGATTGCTGGAATCTCACTGTTCGTCGGCGGTATTGGTGTCATGAACATCATGCTCATCACCGTGACCGAGCGAACGCGAGAGATTGGTGTGCGTAAGGCACTAGGTGCCAAGCGCAAAGACATCCGCCTGCAATTCCTCGTCGAGGCAATGGTTGTCTGTGTCATCGGCGGCATTCTCGGCATTGTCTTTGGCACCATCTTTGGCCTGCTCGGATCGGCACTGCTGGGAACCATGGTGCTCCCGCCGCTCTACGGCGTTATCGGTTCCTTGGTCTTCTGTCTTATCATCGGGCTATTCTTTGGTTGGTACCCGGCTGATAGGGCAGCGAAGCTCACTCCGATTGAGGCGCTGCGCTACGAATAAGGATTTGGAATATTCTCGCAGCATGTGCCACAATTATTGACTGTTCTATGTAGACGGATATGAACCGGTTAGTTTCACGCCAGGGTCCTCTATCCTAAATTGAAAAGGATTGCTATGAGCAACATTCTCGACAAGGTCGATGCAGCATCTCTGCGCGACGATATTCCTTCTTTCCGCCCAGGTGACACCCTGGACGTTGAAGTAAAGGTTATCGAAGGTAACAACCAGCGTACCCAGCTCTTCAAGGGTGTCTGCATCCGTCGTCAGGGTTCCGGTGTTCGCGAGACCTTCACCGTCCGTAAGGTTTCCTTCGGCATCGGTGTAGAGCGTACTTTCCCAGTACACTCTCCAAACCTGGAGTCCATCACCGTATCCCGCCGCGGCCGCGTCCGTCGTGCGAAGCTGTACTACCTGCGCGACCTGCGCGGTAAGAAGGCTCGCATCAAGGAGCGTCGCTAATTTACGGCGAATTCCCTGCATCCTCATCTCGAGGGTGCAGGGAATTTTTTATGCCAACAACTGCCTGGAAGCCAGCTCCTGATACAGCTCAGAAGTCTCAAGCAGCTCTTCATGCGTGCCGCGGGCTTGCACCTGAGAGTCATCGATGACCAAGATCTGGTCTGCATCTGTAACCGTGGACAGGCGGTGGGCAACAATAATGACGGTCTTATCAGCACCGGCTGCCGCAATCGCATCCAAGATGAGCTGCTCATTATGAGAGTCCACTGCAGACGTTGGCTCATCGAGCACCAAAATCGGGGAATCCATCAGCAGCATGCGCGCCAGGGCCAATCGTTGACGCTGACCACCAGAAAGCGAAACACCGCGGTCACCCAGAATCGTATCGAGACCTTCCGAGTCTTCGAAACGATCACGCAAGTTCACCTGGTCCAAGGCAGCCCAGCATTCTTCGTCAGTGACTTGGAAGTTTGCAAGCTTCAGATTCTCTCGCACCGTACCCGCCAAGATGGCTGCTTCTTGCTCCACGTATCCAACCTGGGCGCGCACTGACTCGCGGGAAAGCTCAGACATATCCTGGTCTCCCAGATAGATCGTGCCAGCGGTCGGATCATAGAAGCGTTCCATAAGTGCGAGCGTCGTGGACTTGCCACCGCCTGATGGTCCAACCAGCGCGGTTTTGGTTCCTGGCTGGACATCAAAAGACACATTCTCCAGCACCGGAGTCTTGCCATCATAAGTAAAGGAAACGGAATCAAAGCTGATTGCAGAGGAGCGCTCTGCTTCTTTCCCTGTGGAATCCTCGAGTGGCTCGTCCAACACATTGTTGATGCGGTCAATCGCGCCCATAGCTTGGCGCACTGTTGTAATCGCGCTGAAAATCATTCCCAAAGGCATTGATGCCATAAACATATAGAGCACGAAAGACACCAAGTCCGCCACGGAAATAGTTCCGGCCGCCACGCGAGCACCACCGATACCGAGCACAATCAAAAATGATCCTTGCAGTGCCAATCCAGAAACCGGATTGAGCAAAGCACCGACCGTCGCCATTTTGACGCCTTCGCGATAAGCCCTATCAGCGCTGCCATGAAGTTCTTTTTCCACGCGGGCCTCCGCGCGGGAAGCACGCACGGTACGCACCGCAACAAGAGACTTGTCCATACCGGCGCCGAGTTCACCCACGGCTTCCTGCGCACGCTTGGTGTACTTCTGCATGAGCCGGGAAGTAAACACCACGGCAACCAGAGTCAGGGCAATAACGGACAAGACGACGAGCAGCATGGTGACGTCAATGAGCGCCATCAGAGTAATTGAGCCTACGATGGTCAACACAGATGACACGGCCTGGACCAAGCCGCCGGTAAAAGCGGTACGCACCAAGGTGGTGTCCGAGCCGACGCGGGTGACCAAATCTCCGGTGCGGTGCTTGTCATAGGAGGTGATGGGAAGCCTGAGCAAGTGCGACACCAGATCACGGCGGGTAGCGAAGATGGCTGCCTCAGCGGTTCGAGTGAGCAAGTACCATTCCAGGCCACTAGCAACAGAGGACAAGACCAATAGACCAACGAGCAAGGTAATGAGCATGCCCATGGGCTGGCCAATTTTGTCGATGATCTGGTTGATCAGCATGGGCTGCGCAAGTCCCATGAGTGAGCCGAGGATGGAGAAGATAATGGCACCGGTTAAAGATGCCTTGTGGTGACCTAGCATGGAGAGCAGGGTCTTAAATGAATGAGAAGATTCAGGGGATTCTGACACAATCCCTTAGTCTATGCCTTGGTCCAAACAAAGGCTGCTACGATCGACTGGGTGAAAGACAATAACGCTGAGAGCGGCAAGAAGCAGTTGCCATGGATAGTTGAAACCCTCCTTATCGTGGGCGTGGTTTTGGCTATCGTGGGCGTCCTTCAGGCGTTTGTTGGTCGCCAATACGTCATCCCTTCATCATCGATGGAGCCCACTCTGTACGGCTGTGAGGGCTGCACCAATGACCGAATTCTGACGGAGAAGATTAGCTATTACGGCTCCGATCCGGAACCAGGTGCCGTCATTGTGTTTGAGGGCACGGAATCATGGAACACCGGCTGGGATTCGCCACGTTCGGATAATGAATTCCTCGCTGGTGTTCAAGAAGCATTGAGCTATGTCTCGCTTGCCCCACCTAATGAAAACAACTTGGTCAAGCGCGTTGTTGCCACTGGCGGACAGACCGTGCAGTGTCAGGAAGGCGACCCAGCGGTGATGGTTGATGGCTCTCCAATTGACCAGTCTTATGTGCAAAACCCGCCGACCTATCCAGTCGACCCAGCCACCGGTTCTGAAGCCTGTGGCGGTGAGTACTTCGGCCCAATCACCGTCCCAGATGACAATCTGTTCGTCATGGGCGATAACCGCACTAACTCGGCTGACTCCCGCGCGCATTCATACGATGAGTACCAAGGCACTATTCCTATGGACAATGTCCGCGGCAAGGTAGCGCTCGTTTTCTACCCGTTTAGCCGCATCGGTGGAGTCGATGACCCAGAAATCCAAGGATAAAGACCAGCAAAGTCCCTGGGCATTGGTGTGGGAAGCATTCCTCATCATTGTCCTGGCTTTCGCGCTGCTCATTGGAACCCAGGCGTTTGTTGGCCGGCCTTATGTGATTCCTTCGGCATCGATGGAGCCCACGCTTCACGGTTGTGAGGGGTGCACCAATGACCGCATCTTCGTGGAAAAGCTCAGCTACTACTTTTCCGATCCTGATCCCGGGGATGTCGTGGTCTTTGAAGGACCCGATGCCTGGAACGTCGGTTTTAGTGTTGACCGTTCCAATAACGTCATGGTGCGCGGTGTACAAAACCTCGTGGCCGCAGCCGGTCTGCGCCCGAACACCAAGAACATTCTGGTCAAGCGCGTCATTGCCACAGGAGGCGACACCGTGCAGTGCTTGGAAGATGATCCCGGAGTGATGGTCAACGGCACCAAAACCAATGACTCCTTCATCAAGTCCCCACCGGATATGGAAGTCAACCCCCAAGCTGGTTCGGCTGCCTGCGGTGGAGAATACTTCGGGCCGCTGACCGTGCCCGAAGGCAATATCTTTGTCATGGGCGATAACCGCACAAATTCGCTGGATTCTCGCTACCACATGGGCGATATGCTCCAAGGCACGATTCCAACGTCCAATGTGAAAGGACGCGTGCGTGCGGTGTTCTTCCCAGAATTCCGAGCCGTGCCGTCTGAGACCATCTAAATGCGAAAGCTCGTTCAAAAACGCACCTATGAAGTAGCGCTGTCCAAGGCAGGTTTAGGCCCTGTTGCCGGCGTGGATGAAGCAGGGCGTGGCGCATGCGCGGGACCGATTACTATTGCCGCGTGCGTGCTGCCAGACAAGATCATTCCGGGGCTTGACACACTGACCGATAGTAAGAAGTTGTCCGCGAAGCAACGGGAGAGTCTTTTCCCCATCATCCAAAAACACGCGCTGTCTTATGCAATTTTGCACATCGGCCCAGGGGACATCGACAGCCATGGCATCCAACACGCCAATGTTTCCGGGATGCGCCGCGCGGTGGCACGCCTAGATGTCCGGCCGCGCTACATTCTCACCGATGCCTTGAAAGTTCCAGGATTCACCGCGCCCTATCTGCCGGTTGTCGGAGGCGATTTTGCTATTCGATGCATCGCTGCCGCCTCCGTCCTTGCCAAAGTCTCCCGCGATCACATTATGGAAGAGCTTGAGGATTTATATCCCGGCTATGGGCTGGGCAAACACAAGGGATATGGCACAGCCATCCACACCGAAGCAATCAAAACTCTAGGGGCAACTCCTATTCATCGGATGAGTTATTCCAACGTGGCGCAAGCGCATTTAACGTTTGAAATGACTAAAGTAAACCGGAGCACCGTCGAAGGAGAAATATAGTGAGCGCTGAAGAGCTGGAAAACTACGAGGCAGAAGTTGAACTGTCCCTCTACCGCGAATACCGCGATGTGGTTAGCCAGTTTTCCTATGTCGTGGAAACCGAACGCCGCTTCTACCTGGCTAATGCGGTAAAACTCATTCCGCACACCAACGGCCCGGATGTGTACTACGAAGTACGCATGTCGGATGCGTGGGTATGGGACATGTACCGTTCCGCGCGCTTTGTCCGATATGTCCGCGTGATTACGTACAAGGACGTCAACATCGAAGAATTGGACAAGCCGGAGTACATTCTTCCTGAATAAAGCCTCTATTTCGCAATCACCTGTGGATAACTAAGCCCGTAGATTTAGTTATCCACAGTTTTGCGTTTTGAAGACGTATCAACCATTGAGTTTCTTATCTGTGCTCCATGAAACTGGTTAATGACCAGTAGAAATGGCGAACAGAAAGAACGCAATGATTAATAGGACAACCAGAAAATCTGCTTTGGGCAAACGCGGTGAGAAATTTGCGGCTGACTTTTATCGCTCCCGCGGCGCCGATGTTATTGCCGCGAATGTCAATTATGCGGTGGGGGAGATTGACCTCATCGTCCGCGAAAATAACGTCTTCGTTTTCGTTGAGGTCAAGACCCGCACCTCAGCGAACTATGGAATCGCGGAGGCGGTGACACCGCGCAAACTCATCCGCATGCGCAAAGCCGCCGTGCAGTGGCTTGATGGCAAGCCGCTTTCAGAAGTGCGCTTTGATGTTATAGCGCTTTTGGTCAAAGGAAACTCTTTCGACCTTGAGCACTTCGAGGCGGTGAGCTAAATGGCGCTGGAATCGTGCAAGACCATTGCGTTGGAAGGCGTCATCGCGCACATAGTCGACATTGAAGCAAACATCGGCGCCGGCCTGCCCGGTATTCACGTGGTAGGGCGAACGGATACGGCAATTAGCGAATCCCGCCAGCGCATCAAGACAGCCATTATCAATTCCAAGCTCGCCTGGCCGAAGACCAAGATTGTGGTCTCTTTATCCCCGGCATCATTGCCCAAGTCCGGCTCGCACTTCGACCTGCCGCTTGCCGTGGCGATCCTGCTTGCTGGCATGAAAGCGCAAGATGAGCAATTGGCTGCTGATGGCTACGCCACCTGGGGCAACGAATCCTTTGCAGAGAAAACCGCCACCACACTTTTCCTTGGTGAGCTTGGTCTGGATGGCGGCATCCGTCCCGTCCCCGGAATCCTGTCCGCGATGGTGGCTGCGCAAAAGCACGGCTATCACACCCTGGTCATTCCGCCCGGAAACGCAGGCGAAGCCCAGCTGGTTGAAGACACCAGGGTGCTTGTAGCACACAACCTCCGGGAGGTCTTTGAATGGCTGCGCGGCAACCGGAACCTCACAACTCCCGAGCAGATTCCGTCTGCACCGCGGAACCAAGTATTGGACTTCGCGGATATTGCCGGCCAGCATGAAGCGAAGTTTGCTGCTGAAGTAGCCGCCGCCGGGGGACATCACCTCATGATGATAGGCCCGCCAGGCTCAGGTAAATCCATGCTCGCTGCACGAATCCCCTCGATTCTGCCAGAGCTAACCACTTCCCAGTCCATCGAATCAACTGCGATTCACTCCATTGCTGGCTCGGTGGGCAACGTGATTACTCACGCACCGTTTATCTCGCCGCATGCATCCATGTCACGGCCGGCACTTCTCGGCGGCGGTAGCGGCAACCCACGGCCCGGCGCGGTCAGTCTTGCACACAACGGTGTCCTCTTCTTGGATGAAGCTAGTGAAATCTCTCCCGCAGTCCTCGACGGTCTGCGCGCACCGCTCGAAGATGGGGAAGTCCGACTTGCCCGCGCTCGCCGCGAGATTACGTATCCGGCACGCTTCCAATTAGTTATGGCGGCAAACCCGTGCCGCTGTGCAGCTGAAGACCCATCGAAGTGCGTGTGCCGCTCTACAGTCCGGCAGGACTACTTGCGCAATATCTCGGGACCCTTGCGTGACCGCCTCGACATCGTGCTCGAGCTATCCAGCCAAGCAGCCATCATCCACACGGAAGACGAAGAATCCTCACAGTCCATTGCTGATCGCGTCGCTGCAGCTCGTGACCGCGCTGCTTGTCGATGGAAATCCCATGGTCTCTCCGTCATTCACAACGCGGCAATGTCGTCTACTTACCTGCGTCGACACTGCGCGGCGGATGAATCCGCGATGGCACTCGTCGGTGCTTATCTCGCCGAAGGCCAACTGTCACAACGCGGAGTAGACCGCTGCCTAAAACTGGCGTGGACGCTCAGCGACCTGGATGGGGAAGACCTTCCAGGCCTTGACCACATCGCTCGTGCGCTCAACCTTCGTGGGGAGGGATTCTAAGTGTTCTACAATCACACCCCCGAACAAGCCTGGGTCTACATCAACCGCGTTGTGGAACCACCATCACGAACCCTAGGCAAGCTTCTTGCCGAGCATTCAGTGGAGAAAGTCGCCCATGGCATTTATCACCAAGAATCCTGGATTGGAAACCTTCTTAGTGAATCCGCTGCCCGCAGGGACTGGCTGCGGCAAAAAGAAGACCTAGAGACCATCGAACGCGTCGGCGCGCGTTTAATCACTCCAGACAATGCAGAGTGGCCCGACTTCAATAGCGCGTTCCGCTTCTACGGCAACCTCGAGGCACCCACCAACTTTGATAGGGAAGCCATCCCACCTTCGTGCCTGTGGGTACGGGGAAGACCACTGAAGGAAACTGTTGCCCAGTCTGTCGCCGTGGTGGGCACACGCGCCATTACCCCATACGGCACCCAAGCAACCCGCAAAGTCGTCGCAGACCTTGCTAAACACCAATGGACAATCGTCTCCGGCGGAGCACTCGGCGTGGATACCGTTGCGCATTCCGCAGCATTAGAGATGCAGACCCCAACCGTAGCCGTTGCCGCCTGCGGCATTGACTATGACTATCCAGCGCGCAACGCGCCCTTGTTCCACCGCATCGCGCAAACCGGAAGCATCGTCAGCGAATTCGCGCCGGGCACCACACCGCAACGCCACCGTTTCCTATCGCGCAACCGTCTCGTCGCTGCCATGACTGCTGGCACCGTCGTGGTGGAAGCCGCCTACCGATCCGGTGCCTTGAATACCCTTAACTGGGCAGAAGCCTTGGGCAAAGTCACCATGGCTGTGCCCGGACCGATAACCACCACTGGCTCTTTAGGCTGTCACCAACGCATTCAAGAAGGGCGCGCGCAACTTGTTGCCAGCGGCGAAGAGATCCGTGAACTCATCGGCCGCATAGGGGACGCGGACGCCGGCGCACAATACGAACTCGAATTTGCTGCAAACCCCGTGCAGTCACTGTCGCGCAATGAGCTCAAAGTCTATGACGCAGTGCCCCTGCACGAGGGCCACACTGCCGAAGATATCGCACGCGATGCCGGGATGCGCATCCCTTTGGTAGTTCACCTGCTTGTTGTGCTGGAGAAGAACACACTCATTCGAAGGGAAGGCAAAACATGGATTAAACTCCATTCACATGAGTAACACCCAAATGGTTGAAGCCATCGAGGACTTCGCCGAGCACCAACGCCTGGTACTCGGCAGGTCTGAGGCGACCATCAAGGGATATAAATCTGATCTGCTTGACCTAGCGAACACGACTGAGAGCTTTAAAACCTTCACCCTTGCCCGTCTGCGCAGCTGGTTGGCCGCGGCAGTATCGGAAGGCAAAGCGCGCTCCACCCTTGCGCGCCGCACCGCGGCAGCAAAAGCATTTTCCAAATGGGCCGTCAAACAGGGATACCTCGACACCGACGAAGCCGCCAAGTTGTCCACGCCCAAAGTTCCCAAACACTTGCCCAAGGTGCTCAACGAAAAAGAAGCAAGCACCGCGATGGAAAACGCGAAATCCCCCGACGAGCTTCACTTCCTGCGTGACTCTGCCATGCTTGAGCTGCTCTACGCCACAGGCATGCGTGTCTCCGAACTGACAGGCATTGACCTAGGCGACATTGATTCCACACGCAACACCATCCGCGTCCTCGGCAAGGGAAACAAAGAAAGAATCGTCCCCTTCGGCGACGCCGCCAACACCGCGCTGTCCAAGTGGCTCGCGCGCCGGGCTGAGATGGCAAAAGACACCAATGCACTATTCGTCGGCACGCGCGGCGGGCGCATCGACCAGCGCCAAGTGCGTCGCGTTGTTGAAGCTGCAAGCCAAGTCTCACCGCACGCCCTGCGGCACTCCGCAGCAACCCACATGCTCGAAGGTGGGGCAGACCTCCGTGTTGTCCAAGAATTACTCGGGCACTCCTCGCTGCAAACCACGCAGGTCTACACGCACGTGACTTCAGAACGGCTAAAGAAAGTCTTTAACCAAGCCCATCCACGGGCTTAAGCCGGATAGTAGGTATCAGCAGCGACAGGGGATTGATGTATTGGTCTTCGCCAGTGCGCGCACCCCAGTGCAGACCGGGGTAGCCATCAAAAGGATGCCCTAGCTTGCCGATGACATCCCCTTCCCTCACCACATCACCCTGACTCACCCACGCGTGTACTGGCTGGTAGGTGGTTCGAATCTCACCGTGCTGGATAGAAACCGTCGGAGTGCCCGCAACCACGCCGGCGAAAGCGACAGTGCCATCGCCAGCAGCAAGCACCGAGTCACCAATGTCTAACCGGAGATCCACACCGCGGTGCCCAGCAAGCCAGTTCTGCGCGGGTGGGTCATAGGCGCGTAGCACTGACGTTGCATAGGAATCGCCCGTGGTGGGATCCACCCACGCGAGCAGAAAAGGAACAATTAAAAGCCATCGATATTTCATAGTATTAAGTCTTGCGCTACTCCCCGACAAACTGCCAGGGGAGCATCGGCAAGCACTGCGAAACTGTGGATAACTTGACGTGGTTGTTTATGTCTCAACAAAAAATTGTGGACAACCAGCCTGTCGGTTTGATAAGTGGGGTAGTTCTGTCTAAACTCGACCCTGCAGTGTGCCATATGCACGCTGACTTCGCGCGGCGAAGACAACTCATCGACGAGGTCCCTTCACGGGTGTTGATTGAGATAGCTTCGCAGCCAGGGTGCGGCAAAACCGCACAATAACTAGTACAAAACCGAAACTGAAAGCGAGCGAAACATGGCAGTTGTAACCATGCGCGAGCTCCTCGACGCTGGTGTGCACTTTGGCCACCAGACCCGTCGCTGGAACCCAAAAATGCGTCGTCACATCTTCACCGATCGTAACGGCATCTACATCATTGACTTGCAGCAGACCCTGACCTACATCGATGAAGCATTCGAGTTCGTCAAGGAAACCGTTGCTCACGGTGGCACCGTCTTGTTCGTCGGTACCAAGAAGCAGGCTCAGGAAGCAGTTGCTGAAGAAGCAGCTCGCGTTGACATGCCTTACGTCAACCACCGTTGGTTGGGCGGCATGCTCACCAACTTCCAGACTGTCTCCAAGCGTCTGAAGCGCATGAAGGAACTTCAGGCAATGGATCAGGCTGAGGACGGCTACAAGGGCCGCACCAAGAAGGAAGTTCTCATGCTGACCCGTGAGCGCACCAAGCTGGAGCGCGTTCTCGGCGGTATCGCTGAGATGTCCAAGGCTCCATCTGCACTGTGGATTGTTGACACCAACAAGGAGCACATTGCAGTAGCTGAGGCTCACAAGCTGAACATCCCAGTCGTTGCCATCCTGGACACCAACTGTGATCCAGATGTCGTCGACTTCCCAATTCCAGGTAACGATGACGCAATCCGTGCAACCAAGTTGCTGACCGGCATCATTGCTACCGCTGTTGAAGAGGGCAAGAAGTCCCGCGAAGAGCGTCAGTTGGCAGCAGCTAAGGATGCTGCTGGCGACACCGCTGAGAAGGACGAGCGCGATGCAGCTGAGGCTGCGGCAGCGTCCGACCCAGCATCAGCTGAATAAGCTTATGTGACTTGCCCCCGTGCCGAGTACGGTGACGGGGGCTTGTTGTTGACATAGCCGACGGTTAAGTAAAAGATCGGCTACGCTATTTTCTGAACATTGTTTGATTAAACAAGGAGGATCGCCCACACTATGGCGAACTACACTGCTGCTGACGTAAAGGCACTGCGCGAGGCTACCGGCTCCGGCATGCTGGACTGCAAGAAGGCTCTGGAAGAAGCAGGCGGCGACTACGACAAGGCCGTCGAGATTCTGCGCATCAAGGGCGCAAAGTCTGTTTCCAAGCGCGCTGACCGCGAAGCAACCGAAGGCCTCATCGCCGTTTCCGGTAACACCATGGTTGAAATCAACTGTGAGACCGACTTCGTTGCTAAGAACGCTGACTTCCGCGCTTTCGCTGACAAGATTGTTGAAGCAGCTGGCGCTGCTAAGGCAAACTCCGCAGAAGAGCTCAACGCAGTTCAGATTGATGGCAAGGACGTTGCCACTCTGATCGACGAAGAGTCCGCAAAGATCGGTGAGAAGCTGCAGGCACGCCGCGCAGTCACCGTTGAAGGCGACAATGTTGCGGTTTACCTGCACCAGCGTTCCGCTGACCTGCCACCAGCAGTTGGCGTTCTGGTTTCCTACGAAGGTGACGCAGAAGCAGCTCGTGCAGTTGCAATGCAGGTTGCTGCGATGAAGGCAGAATACCTGACCCGCGAAGAGGTCCCGGCTGAGATCGTGGAGAAGGAGCGCGAAATCGCTGAGGCGACCACCCGCGAAGAGGGCAAGCCAGAAGCTGCACTGCCTAAGATCGTAGAAGGCCGTCTGAACGGTTTCTACAAGTCCATCGTTCTTCTGGACCAGGCTTCCCTGTCTGACTCCAAGAAGACCGTTAAGCAGGTTGCTGAGGAAGCTGGCACCACCATCACCGGCTTCCAGCGCTACGAGGTTGGCGCTTAAGAAATAATCACACCTGTGATCTCATGAACCCGGCCAGATGCCTGGCCGGGTTTTTGTGTGCCTAATGTAAGATAGAACAGACTCGAAATCACCATCAAGGAGACTATCCCGTGACTACTGAAAGCCGTCGTACAGCCTATAAGCGCGTGATGTTAAAGCTAGGCGGTGAAATGTTCGGCGGCGGCCAAGTCGGCATTGACCCGGATGTTGTAGAAAACGTGGCACGTCAGATTGCAGAAGTTGCCCGTGCCGGCACTGAAGTTGCGGTAGTCATCGGCGGCGGCAACTTCTTCCGCGGCGCTGAGCTTTCCCAGCGCGGCATGGACCGTGCTCGCTCTGACTACATGGGCATGCTGGGCACCGTCATGAACTGCTTGGCTTTGCAGGACTTCCTCGGCCAGCTCGACGTTGACTGCCGTGTGCAGACTTCCATCAACATGGCGCAGGTAGCTGAGCCATACTTGCCGTTGCGTGCAGAGCGCCACCTGGAGAAGGGCCGCGTTGTCATCTTCGGTGCAGGCATGGGCATGCCATATTTCTCCACCGACACCACCGCTGCACAACGTGCGCTGGAAATCGGTTGTGAGGTGTTGTTCTTGGCTAAGGGTGTAGACGGTGTCTACTCCGATGACCCACGTTCCAACCCGGATGCGGAGCTTTATGATGAAATCACGCCACGTGAGGTCATCGAACGCGGCCTGAAGGTTGCAGACGCTACCGCATTCAGCCTGTGCATGGACAACAACATGCCAATCCTCGTGTTCAACCTTTTGACCGAAGGCAACATTGCCCGCGCCGTCAATGGTGAGCGTATCGGTACCTTGGTGCAGTCTTAGTCTGCTACATTGAATTCGAATTAATAAGGAGATCACATCATGATTGATGACATTCAGCTTGAGTCTGAAGAGCGCATGACCAACTCGGTTGAGCACACCCGTGAAGAGCTAGTGACCATCCGTACTGGCCGTGCGAACCCATCTATGTTTAATGGCGTTGTCGCTGAGTACTACGGTGTTCCAACACCAATTACCCAGATGTCTTCCATCAGCGTGCCTGAGCCACGCATGCTGCTTATCAAGCCTTATGAGCAGTCCATGATGGGCGAAATCGAAAACGCCATCCGCAACTCTGACTTGGGTGTTAACCCAACTAATGATGGTCAGGTTCTGCGCGTTACTATTCCACAGCTGACCGAGGAGCGTCGCCGTGACCTAGTCAAGGTGGCTAAGTCTAAGGGCGAGGACGGCAAGATTGCTATCCGCAACGTTCGCCGCAAGGCTATGGAACAGCTGAAGAAGCTGCAGAAAGATGGCGACGCTGGCGAGGACGAGGTCGCAGCAGCTGAAAAGGAAATGGAAAAGACCACCCAAGGCTACATCGAGCAGATTGATAAGCTCGTTTCTAACAAAGAAGCGGAGCTCATGGAGGTCTAAGCCCTTCCACAACTAGTTATACTCAGTGCCGCCGGGTGTGGGCGGCACTTTTCATATGGGACGAAAGGCGACAATGAGAACTGTGCCAAAACCGAAAAATAGCGCCGGCCGGGATTTGCCGGTCGCTATCGGCGTTGGTGTTGGCTTGGGCGCACTGGTGGTTTTTGCGGTGTGGGCGGGTCAACTTGCGTGGTACATCGTTGTCGCCGTGGCGGTGGGGGTCGCCATGTGGGAAGTTCTCACTCGTCTGCGGGAGCATTCCTATCATTTGCCACGCACGTTGATGATCATCGGCGGGCAAGCAATGCTGTGGAGCTCCTGGCCTTTTGAAACCAACGGTCTCATCGCCGTGTATGTCGTTGC
>JAUNRU010000020.1:5130-15814 GCA_030535535.1 Corynebacterium casei | reverse complement strand
TGTGGAGCTCCTGGCCTTTTGAAACCAACGGTCTCATCGCCGTGTATGTCGTTGCGGTGTTGGCATTGATGTTTGGCCGGCTGTTCCATAATGGGCGACATCGTCCGCCAATCAATTACTTGCGGGATATGTCAGTGGGCGTTTTCGTCCTGACGTGGATTCCGATGTTCGGTTCCTTCGCTGCAATGTTGTCCACCACCTCACAGGGTGGGGCATCAATCATTGTGTTCATGCTGTGCGTTGTTGCATCGGACACCGGCGGATATGTTGCTGGCGTCATGTTCGGCTCGCACCCGATGGCGCCAGCAGTAAGCCCAAAGAAGTCGTGGGAAGGCTTCGTGGGGTCGATTATCTTCGGCATGGTCACCGGTGCTTTGAGCATTCACTTCTTGCTTGAACGTGAAGCTTGGGTTGGCGCAGTCATGGGCCTTGGCCTAGTGGTGTGTGCATCCTTGGGCGACCTCGTGGAGTCTCAGTTCAAGCGCGAATTAGGCATCAAAGATATGTCCAATTTTTTGCCGGGCCATGGCGGTCTGATGGATCGCCTGGATGGCATGTTGCCGGCAGCCATGGTCACGTGGGTGGCTATTTCTTTCCTAGGTGTTTAATCTGGCGGCGCAGCTCCAGCATGCGCCAGCCGCCAATCAGTGCCATAACTAGTGCACCGCCGATGGCAAACAGCAAGAACGCAATACCTGCTGGGAATTCACCAGACCATGCGAAAATATTGAGCTCCACAGACTGCTGATTCTGCAGGATGAAAACAATCAAGAGAATCAGCAAGATTGCGCCGATGATCAGAGCAATCCATGTTGATGCAGCCAATGAGCCCTTAACTTTCGGCTTCTCGGGGGAGGTTGCAACTGGCTGTTCGGTCGGCTGCACATCGGCAGGCTCGACTTCGGTGGATGTGTATTCGAATTCTTCAGATGGGTTTGGTGTAGTCATAACCATCATTAAATCTGGTTTAAACGGTTTTGCCCACTTAACCCGCCCGGAATTGGGAAAAATAGGCCAAATCATGCGAAGATGTCGGATATGGCGCAACCAATTGAATTAAATTTTACAAAACCCCGACGCGGGCTTCCCCCAAAGCATTTCGCTGACTACACCGCGGCAGAGCGCATTGAGATCCTAGCAGAGCTAGGTCTGCCCAAATTCCGTGCTAAGCAGTTGGCTAAGCACTACTACGTCCACCACACCGTGGATGTAGATGAGATGACTGATATTCCAGAATCTGCGCGTAAGGATATTCAGGAAAAGCTCTTCCCACCGCTGATGACCCAGATCCGTGATTTCTCCACCGATGATGGAGAGACCACCAAGTCACTGTGGCGTCTCTACGACGGCACGCTGCTGGAGTCTGTCCTTATGCGTTACCCAGGCCGCGCAACCCTGTGTATTTCTTCGCAGGCTGGCTGCGGCATGGCGTGTCCTTTTTGCGCGACCGGCCAGGGCGGCCTGGACCGTAACCTGTCTGCTGCTGAAATCGTAGAACAGCTTCGCAATGCTGCCAAGACCATGGAGGCCGAAGGCGGCCGTTTGACCAATGTAGTGTTCATGGGCATGGGTGAGCCGCTGGCCAACTACAAGCGAGTGGTGCACGCCGTGAAGCAGTTTACGGACCCAGATGGATTTGGCATGTCGATGCGCAACGTGACCATTTCCACCGTCGGCCTGGCTCCTGCAGTTCGCAAGCTTGCCGATGAAGGCCTGTCCTGCACGCTGGCCATTTCCCTCCACACTCCGGACGATGAGTTCCGAAATGAGCTGGTTCCGGTTAACCAGCGGTGGGATGTTGATGAGATTTTGGACGCTGCTCGCTACTACGTAGACAAGACTTCACGTCGTGTTTCTATCGAGTACGCGCTCATTCGTGACAAGAACGATCAGGACTTCCGCGCAGACATGCTCGGCGAAAAGTTGCATAAAGCACTAGGCTCGAAAGTCCACGTGAATCTCATTCCGCTTAACCCGACTCCTGGGTCTGAGTGGGATGCGTCACCAAAAGACCGACAGGAAGAGTTTGTTCGCCGCGTCATTGCGCAAGGTGTTCCTTGTACCGTTCGCGATACTAAGGGACAGGAGATTGCCGCTGCGTGTGGACAGCTTGCCGCTGAAGAAAGGCAATAATGGACGCGCTTCGGATCGAAGGCCTAAGTAAGAAATACGGTGAGAAGCTGGCCGTAAACAATCTAAATCTGAGCATTCCTTATGGCTCAATTTATGGCATCGTCGGTCCGAACGGCGCTGGCAAGACCACAACCTTGACCATGGTCACGGGCATTACGAAGCCGGATGCTGGTAAATCCTGGATTGCTGGTCATGAGACCGGCACCATCGAATCCAAGAAGGCCATGGGCCTGTTGATGGATGGTGCGCCGGTCTTTGAAAAGCTCTCGGGCGCTGAATACCTGCAGTACCTCGGCGCGCTGCGCAGCATGCCCGCAGCAGAGGTCGAAGAACGCAGCAGGGAGCTCCTTTCGGCGCTTGGGCTTTCCGATGCCGCCACGAAGTACATCGGCGACTACTCCGCCGGTATGACTAAGAAGATTCTTCTGGCAGGCTCCATCCTGCACGACCCAGAAGTTCTCATTCTTGACGAGCCGCTTGAGGCCGTCGACCCAGTGTCCTCCCGCATGGTGCAGCAATTGTTGCGCAGCTACGCCGCCAGGGGAGGCACTGTTGTTTTGTCCTCACACGTTATGGAGCTGGTGGAGGGCCTGTGCGATCACGTCGCCCTCATCAACAACGGTGAGGTTGCCGTTGCCGGACAAATTGACCAAGTGCGCCAAGGGCGCTCGCTCACCGATGTCTTCGTGGACTACGCCGGTGGCGCCGAGTTCGACGACACGACGTTTACCTGGCTGCGAGGTAACTAATGACCTCCACGCTATTTAAACTTCACCGAACGCTGTGGTGGCGCACAATCAAGAAGAACCCGACGGTGCTTGTCTCCGCGGGCATGATCCTGGTTTATGGCCTACTCAGCGTTGTTTCCATGACTGTTCAGGTTACGTCCCCGGAAGCACTTCACGCGCCGGTAGCTCTGGGCATGGTCGCGATGTTGATTCTCTCGCTCGCGATGCCCGCCAATGAGCAGCACATTACGCAAGAGACTTTCCGTACCTTGCCTATAGACAACCTCAAACCAGCCATGGCGCTGTCCTCCCTGTGGACTTCGCGTGCCATGCTGACCATCCTGTTCACCATCATCTGGGCTATCTTTGGGTTCACCCAGCTGCCAGTGGGGCAGGGCATCATGTTCATCATCGGCTCGGTCATGGCTGCGGCAACCACAGTCATCTATATGGATGTCATCGCGAAAGTGGGTAGCTCACGCAAAGAAATCCTTGGAATTGTTGGTGGCATCGGCATTATCGCCATGATCTTTTTCGCAGTCAACATCTCAAGCCAAGATGCAATGAACATGCCTCTCGAGGATATCGGCGCCATCGCATCCTGGACACCGTTCGCCGCGGCTACTGGCTGGGCTACTGGGGGCATCGTCAAGCTGCTCATTGCCATTGCGACCCTGTCACTCGGTGCTTGGCTGTGGTGGCGTGACATTGAAGTCGCGCCTGTACAGACCAAAGAGCGCAACAAGACTGATCTGCGCATGCCCTTTGTGCCCAACAACCCGACCGGCATCGAATTTGCGCGCAGTGTCCGCTATATCTTCCGCGACACCCGCCTGCTCATGTCAGTGCTCGTGCTACCCATCGTCGTGATTGTGCTCATGGTGCAGTCCGTCTCTCAAGGCATTCCAGAAATCGCCTACACAGCGCTAGTGATTTGTGGCCTTCTCGGCGGCGCAATGGCCGTTAATGACTTCGGCTACGACGGCCCGGCCATGTGGCTCAAGATGGTCTCTCCAATCCAGCAGTATCGCCTCATTCTCTCCCGACACTGGGCACACATGATCATCCCCGCAGTATTCCAGGTGGTCTTCGCGATCGTCTTGGTATTCCTGTACGACGACACGTCGACGACCATATTGGTTGGCCTTGTCAGCCTCGGCGTTTTGATGACGTCCGCCGCGCTATCACTGTTCCTTTCCGCGTTTAATCCATATCCGGTTGCCCCTCCGGGCACCAGCCCGTGGGCCGATAAGTCCGGCTACTCCGGCGCCGCATTCGTTGCTGTGTTTGCGCTGATGTTCCTGGGCTGGATTCCAGTTGCCCCAGGCGCTGCACTCATCATCTTCTTCGGGCAGCCAGTTATTGGCGTGCTGGTTGCTTTGGCAATTCCGGCAGCGATCTATGTCGGCATCATCCTGGTGGTCAAGAACACGGCAGATGATCGGATGCCGGTTGTGTACAAGAAGGTCGGTGCCTGGGTCCGTTAGAACGGTGGCTCACCTTCTTCTAAGTCCACAATGACTTCTTCAATTTCAGGCTCGCCGATGTACATTTGCGCGAACAAGCGCGCATTGCGTCGACGGGCCTGATTTGCTTGCGCCACTGTCTGAGCCCACCGCTTCTTGCCCTCGGACATCGGCCCGCTAGGAACCGTGCTTTCCCAAGAACCATCGGCGAATAGCCAGAAGATGACTCGCGTAAACGGGTCCATGATGTAGAACGCCCGGCGGTCAGTCTTGATGTTGTGGTGGTGCTGGCACAGACTAGCGAGGTTCCATGCCGAAGTTGGACCGTCATCTGCATGATTGTGCCGGTGGTCGGTCTGGCAGCGGTGCGCGGGTGCATCGCAGCCAGGCCAGCGGCAGGTGCCATCAAGACCGACAACGGCCGAACGAATGGAATCAGAAGGGGAGTAGGCCGCGGTCTCTGCGGTGGCGACGTCATCCATATCGCGTATGCTTCCTATGCGTTGCAGCATTTCCTCAGCTTGCCCGGGTTCCAGCCAACCAATTTCTGGGATGAAGACAGGGGCGTTGTCGGTCTTGGCCTGGTACAGGTTCAAGATGAGTTTCGCTTTCGGGTCTTCCTCGCCGCTGAGCAGCGCAATCGCGGCCTTGGCCAGCGACGTGCCTGTACGCTCGGCCAACTCTTTGATGCACTTATCAATGACTGCGCCAGTCTCAGCGCCGGTTTCTAATTCGATGAACGCGCGCTTGCCGGAGTAATTGATTGTGTAGCGAAGCCGAGGCTTGGTGTTTTTATTAGATAAAGAAGAATCCTCAAGAGCAATGAGCTCATTGAGGAAATTGGTAATTGCGCGCCGAGAAGGCATGCGCTGATTGCGGCGCTTCGGAGTGAGATACTCCGCCAACTCACAATCGATGCGGTGCAGCATAGCGATGTCAGGCACTAGGCTGAGTTTGTCGAGGGTGTTGTTGATGCCAATGAGCCGATCAATATCCAGATGGCATAAGCGCCTGAATATTGCGTTCGTCTCGGGCAATTCAGCCAGGCGCATGATGCCAAACACGGCCGCGCGGACGTATCCGACAGTCACCCCGAAAGTGGAAGACATTTTGCGGGCATATAGCTCAAAGTCTTCTTCATTATCGGGGACGTGCATCATCCAAATATGGAGGTCCATGCATCGGCGGATCATGCCGTGCGCGGCGGCGGGGTCGTGACAGTTGCTAATGGAGTAGTAGGCGGATTCGTCTAATGGTTCAGGACGCATTGAACACTCAAGTGCGTCCCAGTTAATCATTTCTAAGGTTGCATTGTTAGTTTCCATAATTCCTCGTTTATTCGAACAAGTAATCTAACGGAAGGTATAGCGAGTCCGCAGGAAGAGTCAATAGATTTGCGCAGATTCTTTCGAAAGTATGTTCACCCAAGTGGGTACAAGAAAACCGCCTCCGAATAAACGGAAGCGGTTAACGTGAACTTCTTAGTTCTGGATTGCCTTCTTCTTGGAAGGGGCAACGCGCAGGTGCTCGACGCGGGCTGGGTCAATGTTTAGTGCGCGCAGCTCAGCATCGCTAAGCTCTGCGTACTCGCCACCCAAAGTCTTCTGCTCGTACATCCAGTCTGGCTCGACGTGGTTCTCTGGTTTGTTGCGACCAGTGAGGGTGCGAACCTGGGAAAGCTTTGGCTGGAAAGCGTGAATCAGAAGGCCAATAGCAATCAGTGCAGCAAAGATAGCCAAGAAGACGGTCTCAACGTGACCCTGGTGGTTACCAAAGTTGTACGCCAGCAGGATGAATACAGAGCCCCAGCCAGCAATCTGGGTACCGGTGCGTGGGGTACGGGACCAACCGAAGCCAGCGGAAGGAACGTCACTGGTGGATACGCCGTCGTATACCTCTGGCGCCTTGTTGTGAGAAGACACGTGCTCTCCTTATTTCTGTCAAAGCCACAATTCTCCTCATAACCTTAGTCCATTAACCTCGCAATCGCGTTAATCCACCCCCGATAATTTTGTGACGTTGACTAAGGTGGTGTGGGTGAAACGAATTCTAATTCTTGGCTCAACAGGTTCCATCGGCACGCAAGCGCTAGAAGTGGTTGCGGACAACCCAGATAAGTTCGAAATTGTCGGCATTGCTGCAGGTGGATCAAACCCAGATCTCATCATTGAGCAGGCACGTGCGTTCAATCTTTCGGCTGACCACGTGGCGGTGGCGCAGGCTGACGCGGCGAAGACGGTATCGGAAGCGCTCGGCGGCACTGTGGTGGATTCGGCGGCGCAGTTGGTGCGCGATGTTGAGGTGGATACGGTGCTCAACGCGCTGGTGGGTTCCTTGGGATTGGAGGCGACGCTGGCAACGATTGATGCCGGGGAGATTCTGGCGCTTGCAAACAAGGAGTCTTTGGTCGCGGGTGGCTCCATCGTGATGGATAGAGTCAAGCCGGGGCAGTTGATTCCGGTGGATTCAGAGCATTCGGCGATGGCGCAGTGTCTGCGTTCCGGCGAGCGCGGGGAGCTGGCACGGTTGGTCTTGACGGCTTCGGGAGGGCCATTTCGGGGTTGGACGCGGGAGCAGATGTGGGAGGTTAGCCCACAGCAGGCCGCGGCACACCCGACGTGGTCGATGGGGCAGATGAACACGCTGAACTCGGCCACTTTGGTCAACAAGGGCTTGGAGCTCATCGAGGCCACCTTGTTGTTCGATATCGACGCTGAGCTTATCGATGTCACCGTGCATCCGCAGTCGATAATTCACTCAATGGCGACGTTTAAAGATGGTTCGACAATCGCGCAGGCCTCACCGCCTTCGATGAAGCTGCCCATTTCCTTGTCCTTGGATTGGCCGCATCGCGTGCCTGATGCGCAGCCGGCGTTGGACTTTTCGCAGGTAATGGATTGGCACTTCGAGCCAGTCGGCGAGGCATTTACTGCTGTGCAGTTGGCTGCCGATGTCGCCGGGAAGGGCACATTGCCGGCAGTGTATAACGCAGCTAATGAGGAAGCGGCGGCAGCATTTTTGGCTGGCCGCATTAAGTTCCCACAGATTGTTGACTGTATTACTGAGGTTCTGGATTCTGCTTCACAGTTTGCTGGTGTACCGTCAACCGTTGACGATGTGCTGGCTGTTGAAGCCGAAGCGCGCAAGCGGGCGAATAAACTGCTGTCCACTTGGTCATAGATAAAGAACTTTAGGTATAAAAGGAAGCTCTCTCAATGGCGAATCTCTTGGGCATTGTGCTGTTTGCCCTCGGCATCTGTCTCACAGTTGCATTGCATGAAGCTGGCCATATGCTCACCGCGCGTGCTTTTGGCATGCGGGTGCGCAGGTTTTTCATTGGTTTCGGGCCAACCCTGTGGAGCTTTAAGAAAAACAAGACCGAATACGGCGTAGCAGCGCTGCCTCTGGGCGGCTTCTGCGATATCGCTGGCATGACTGCGCAAGATGAGTTCATCACCGAAGAAGAGCGCCCCTATGTGATGTATAAAAAGCCCTGGTGGCAGCGCATCATCGTGCTTTCTGGTGGTGTGGCAGTCAACATCATTCTCGGCTTCATGATTCTGTTTGTGGTTGCGCAGACTGCGGGCCTTCCCAATCCCAACGCGGATACGCGTCCAGTAGTGGACCAAGTCACTTGTTCAGCTGACCAGCTTGACAACGGAGAGCTTGGCACCTGCACCGGCGTTGGTGCCGGTGGTGAAGCGGGCATTGAGCAAGGAGATAGGCTCCTTACTTTCAATGGCGAAGAGTTGGAGAGCTTTCAGCAGCTTCGCGATGAAGTCCTGATCCGCCCAGGTGAGACCGTCACCATTGAGGTAGAGCGCGGCACTCAAGTGCTGGAACTTCCAGTAGAGCTGGACACCGTCAAGCGCAATATTGATGGTGAAATGGTTGACGCCGGTTCGATTGGTTTGATCCAGGAGCCTCTGGATATCATCGAGAAGCATGGCTTTGTCGGCGCCATCCCTGCGACCTGGAACTACACGGGTTACATGCTTGAAGCAACTGTGCAGGGAATTATTGAGTTCCCATCGAAGATTCCTGGCGTTGTTGCTTCGATCTTTGGCGCTGAGCGCGATACCGAAGGCCCAATGTCTGTCGTTGGCGCATCTCGCGTTGGAGGCGAATTGGTGGAAGCAAACCTGTGGGCGGCGTTCTTTATGATGCTGGCTTCACTGAACTATTTCTTGGCTCTGTTTAATCTCATACCTCTGCCGCCATTTGACGGAGGTCATATTGCGGTGGTGCTTTATGAGAAGATTCGAGACTTCTTCAGGCGCCTTCGCGGCAAGGCGGCCGCCGGTCCAGCCGATTATACGAAACTTATGCCGGTTACCTATGTGATTGCGGCTGCATTGATGACGGTTGCTGCCGTAATTATTGTGGCTGACTTCGTCAATCCCATAAAATTGCTTGGCTAGAAACCGGTGCTAGAGTAGGGGAATAATACCCCCATGACAACAAGGAGAATAAATGTCTATTGGTCTAGGTATCCCAGAGGGTCCTCCACCGACCTTGGCGCCGCGTCGTAAGACCCGCCAGTTATTCGTTGGTGATGTAGGCGTGGGGTCTGACCATCCGATCTCCGTGCAGTCGATGACTACAACCAAGACGCATGATGTGAACGCAACCCTGCAGCAGATTGCTCAGTTGGCAACCGCTGGCTGTGACATGGTGCGCGTTGCGTGTCCAAAGACTGTTGACGCGGAGGCGCTGCCTGCCATCGCGAAGAAGTCCCCGATTCCAGTTATCGCTGATATTCACTTCCAGCCGAAGTACATCTTCTCTGCTATTGACGCTGGCTGTGCTGCGGTTCGTGTGAACCCAGGCAACATTAAAGAATTTGATGGCCGCGTTAAGGAAGTAGCTAAGGCTGCTGGTGACGCCGGCATTCCAATCCGTATTGGTGTCAACGGTGGCTCTTTGGATAAGCGCCTGTTGGAAAAATACGGCAAGGCAACCCCGGAGGCTCTGGTTGAGTCTGCTATCTGGGAAGCTGGCCTGTTCGAGGAGCATGGCTACGGTGATATCGCGATTTCCGTGAAGCACTCTGACCCAGTGCTCATGGTGGAGGCGTACCGTCAGCTGGCTGCGAAGACTGACTACCCACTGCACCTGGGTGTTACTGAAGCTGGCCCTAAGTTCTTGGGCACCATTAAGTCTTCTGTTGCTTTCGGCGCATTGCTCGCCGATGGCATTGGTGACACCATTCGTGTGTCCCTGTCTGCGGACCCAGTGGAGGAAATCAAGGTTGGTGACCAGATTCTACAGTCCCTTAATCTGCGTCCACGCAAGCTGGAGATTGTTTCTTGCCCATCTTGTGGTCGTGCTCAGGTTGACGTGTACAAGCTGGCTGAAGAAGTTACCGCGGGTCTTGACGGCATGGAGTTCCCACTGCGCGTTGCAGTAATGGGTTGTGTTGTGAACGGTCCTGGTGAAGCACGTGATGCTGACTTGGGCGTTGCTTCCGGCAACGGCAAGGGGCAGATTTTTGTCAAGGGTGAGGTTGTTAAGACCGTGCCTGAGGCGAAGATTGTGGAGACCCTTATCGAAGAGGCAATGCGTATTGCTGATGAGCAGGGCTTGGAAGCTGTTGAAGGTTCGAAGGCGCAGGTTCGCGTAACTCGCTAATTATCTGTGTTGGTCAGCGAAAATAGTGGCATTCGCTGCTATGCTGCTAACTCATGAAACGGTCGGTATCGCTGCTGTGTGCAGTATCAATAGCTGCAGGAACAGTGGTTGCGTGTACCCCGAAGCCGGTCTCGGCTGATCCCACCGTTGACTCCATCGTGCAAGCGATGGAGTCCGGTGAAGCCTTCGGCGAATTCTTTGATAGGTCTGCTGAAGTAGATGATGTTTTCACCTCTACTTATGAGGGACTGCAGGCCGAAGGCATCGATGTTGAAGTGCATGATATTGAGCAAAATGACTCTCGTGCAACAGCAAATTACACCGTCACGTGGGACTTGCCGCGTGATAGGGAATTAACCTATGACACGTCGATGGTGCTGACCAAAGCCAACGATGAATGGACTGGCCGTTGGCAGCCCAGCATGGTGCATCCTTCCTTAGGTGCTAATCAACACTTGGAGCTGCGCTCCATCCCGGCAGAGCGTGCGAGCGTGGTCAGCTCAGACGGCGTGGAGCTGATGCGCCCCGGGCTGCAGTATCGCGTCATCGTCGATATGCGCGAAGTAGACAGCGTGCCGGCATTCGCCGGGCGTGTGGCTGCTGCCATTGCTGATGCCGGCGGCAGAGCTCCTGATACAGGCGAGCTGGCCAGTCAGATGAGCGAAGTCGAAGGCAACTATTCGGTGGGCATCTTCAACGAGGAAATCGGCAAGCGCCTGCAAGAGC
>JAUNRU010000020.1:0-5030 GCA_030535535.1 Corynebacterium casei | reverse complement strand
CGTGTCTCCAACCTGGTCTCCGATGATGTTGACGGCGTCAACGGCTGGTCCGTTGCAGTGGTCAATGACGAAGGCGCTGCTTTCTCCAACGTGGTGGAGCATGCGCCCGATCCATCGCCAGCAGTGCGCGTCAGCATTGACTATGACGTGCAGCGCGCTGCCGAAGAGGCAGTAAATCTGCGCGCGGACTCGCAGACCATGATGGTGGCTATTCGGCCTTCCTCGGGCGAGATTTTGGCCGTCGCGCAGACAGAGGCCGCCGACCGTGACGGTGATGTTGCGTTGAGCGGTCAATACCCACCGGGCTCGGTGTTTAAGATTATTACCGCCGCCGCTGGGGTGGATAAGCAAGGCGTGGACCGCGGCTCCATCGTGCCGTGTCCCGGCACCATGGACATCTATGGCCGTGTGGTGACCAACTACAACGGCTTCTCCTTGGGCAATGTGCCGCTGCAAGATGCATTCGCAAGCTCATGCAACACCACCTTTGCCGATATGTCCACGCGTCTTGCGCCAGGAGAGCTTGCCGATGAAGGGAAGCAGTTCGGGCTCGGAATCGACTTCGAAATTCCTGGTTTGACCACCATGACCGGAAGCATTCCGGAGGGGGAGACGCCACTGGAGCGCACTGAGGCTGGCTATGGTCAGGGCTATGACCTGGCTTCACCTTTTGGCATGGCAATGGTATCAGCCACGGTAGCCAATGGATCCACCCCAGTTCCTACGCTGGTTTCAACTGAAGAGACAAAGGTGTCAGAGACAGTTGAACCGCCGAGTGAGCATGTGATTAATGAGCTGCGCTCGATGATGCGACAGACCGTCACCTCCGGTACCGCTGCGGGTATGCAAGCGCAGGGTGAAATCTTTGGCAAGACTGGTGAGGCTGAAATCAATCAGGGATCACATGCATGGTTCACCGGATACCGGGCGGATGACGATATTGCTTTTGCAACCCTCGTTGTCCTTGGCGGCGGTTCGGAAACCTCGGTATCGATTACGGATTCCTTCTTCCAGAATCTGGACAAGCACCGAGCCGAACCCCAAAGCTAAAAGCACTATTCGGCAGGACTACCATGGGCATCATGAGTACTCGTGAAAAATTGAAGCCTGGAAAGCCAACCCCTGTCCGTAAGGTCCCAGACCATATTGAGCGACCAGAGTACGTCTGGAAAGACACCGTTCAAGAGGCAATGGGTGAACCATTTGTTCAAACCCCAGAAACCATTGAAGCGATGCGCGAGGCATCAAAGATCGCCGCGAATGCGCTGAAGGAAGCCGGTGCTGCGGTTGCTCCTGGCGTGACCACTGATGAGGTGGACCGGGTTGCTCATGAGTACATGTGTGACCACGGTGCATATCCGTCCACCTTGGGCTACCTGGGTTTCACCAAGTCCACTTGCGTGTCTTTGAATGAGATTGTGTGCCACGGCATTCCAGATAGCACCGTCATTCAGGATGGCGACATCGTCAACATTGATGTCACCGCCTACAAGAATGGCGTGCACGGCGATACCAACGCGACGTTCCTCGCAGGTGATGTTTCTGAAGAGCACCGCTTGTTGGTTGAGCGCACCAAGGAATCAATGATGCGCGGTATCAAGGCTGCCAAGCCAGGACGTGAAGTCAACGTCATCGGCCGCGTTATTGAGTCTTATGCCAACCGCTTTGGATACAACGTGGTCCGTGACTTTACCGGCCACGGCGTGGGCCCGACCTTCCACAACGGATTGATCGTGCTGCACTATGATTCCACGGCCTACCGTAACGTATTAGAGCCAGGCATGACCCTGACCATTGAACCAATGTTGAACCTCGGTTCTTTGGAATATGACATCTGGTCTGATGACTGGACCGTGCAAAACCGTGATGGTAAGTTCACCGCGCAGTTTGAGCACACCATCGTGATTACCGAGGATGGTAATGAGATTCTGACGCTGCCAGATTAATCTCAAGCGTCTTAGTGGTGGGAGAGGGCTTCGGCCTTCTCCCACTTTTTGATGCCACAGCAAAACGAAAAATAGTCGCAACCACCTTCAATGGTGGCTGCGACTATTTAAGAAGTACGAGCTTCTATTTACTTCTGGATGAAGTGTGGGAAGAAGCCGTTGTAGACGCCGTAGTTGTAAGCAGCGATGATGCCGCCAACAACGGTGCCGATAGCAGCAACGATGTTGCCATCGCGCCACAGACGAGCCCAACCTGGGTTGGTGATGTCGCCGTTGTCGCCCTCGTTACCCTGCTCTTCGCCGAACAGGTCGGAGCCAGAGGTGTTCTTGTCAGCGTTCATCAGATCGCCGATCTTGGAGGACAGGTTAGGGGACTCTTCGGTGTTCTCGGAAGAGAGGTGGCTCTGAGCATCCTCAGAAGAGAGAACGGAGGAACCCTCAACGAAGGAGGACTCGTTGTCCTCGTGCTGCTGCTCGTCCTGAGCGGTAGCAGCGGAGATGCCGGTGAAAGAAACAGCAACTGCGGTAGCGGCAGCAACTGCAGCGGTGCGGAAGTTACGCATTGTATTAAAGCCTTTCGGGGTTTTAGTAGCTAGGGCTGCGGATTACTGACCGAACTGGAAGTAGTTGGCAACTGGGCCAACAACCAGACCGATGAGGGAGCCGATGGATGCAACGATGGTCAGTGCGTAGAAGCTCTGAGCCCAAGATGGGATGTTGTCCTGGTCCTTGGAAGAACCAAATACGTCGCGACCGTTGAACTCGGTGTTCTTGTCGTCGCCCTCGCCCTTGTCAACCAGGTCGGAGTCGCCGATCTTGGAAGACAGGGAACCGCCGTTGCCCTCTTCCTCGGACGCAGCGTCCTCGTCGGAAGAAAGGTCGGAGGAGGTGTTCTCAACGTTGGAAGATACGTTCTCTTCCTCGTTCTCCTGTGCATATGCGATGGTGGTGCCGCCGAAAGCGACTGCGATTGCGGTTGCGCCGGCGATGGCTGCATTGCGGATACGCATGTGAAATGTCCTTAAATGTCGTACTGGCAAGGCTCCCAAGTGGAAACCTAAGTGTTATTGGAAATTCAGGGTATTTCCAGAAACACGCGGTTGCCGGTTTACGGCTTAAGCCGGTGTCACAAAGGAACTCTAACCAAAAAATGGACTTTTCGCACGCTGACAGTCCTATTTCGATTCAACTGCCTATAAATCTAGCCCCGTTCTGGTTATTAAATCCTGAACGAATATCAGTAAAAGTTAAGGTTGTTGCAATTTTGTCTCAATCCTATTACGCCCCCGTGGGGGTAATGTGATTGTTATCACGTAATGCTAGGATTGAGTCCCGCTGGGGAAATAGTTACTCGGAATCGAATTCCAAACCCAATAGAGCATTCTCCGTAACCTCAGGCAATGCAGGGTGAATCCAGTACTGATTCTGTGCGAAGTCTCGCACATCAATGTCATAAGCCATGACCGTAATCATCTGCTGGATAAGCGTGGATGCCTGTGGGCCATAGAAGTGTGCGCCAAGGAGCTTTCCGGACTTCTTGTCTGCAATCAGCTTGCAGATGCCGTCTTGGTCCTCCATCGCCCAGCCATAGGCGACATCGCCGTAATTTTGAACCTTGACCGTAATGTCGAGGTTTTTCGCACGTGCTTCTTCCTCGGTGAGACCGACGGTCGCAATCTGTGGGTGGGTAAAGATTGCGGAAGGAACGTGGTCATGTGGCATAGGCACCATGTCATCTGGATGGAGCATGTTGTGGCGCACAGCCTTGGTCTCTGCATTCGCTACGTGCTTGAGCATGTACGGCGAGGAGACATCGCCAAGCGCCCAAATGCCCTCGGCGGTGGTGCGTCCAAAGTCGTCGACCTTGATGCGGCCGTCCTCGTACATTTCAATGCCGGCAGCCTCCAGGTTCATCTGGTCACCATTGGGAATACGGCCGGTAGCTACCAGTAGTGCGTCGGCTTCGAGAATGCTGTCATTGTCCAAAGAGATCTTGACGCCACCATCGGTGGTGTTCTCGACATCCTGAACGTTGACGTTGGTGATCACGTTGTAGCGCTCACGGGCTTGGGTGTTAAAGCGGGAAGAGAGATCCTTGTCCAGCCAACGCAGTAGCGTCTCAGAGCGGTTGATGATGGTGACATCAGTGCCGAGGCCTTCAAAGACGTGTGCAAACTCCATGGCGATGAAGCCGCCGCCAATGATGACCAAGCTCTTTGGCTGCTGCGGCAGGCGCATAATGGTCTCATTGGTGTGGTAGATTGCCCCGGAGTTCGCGATAGCGGAAGGGATCTGTGGGCGGGAGCCGGTAGCGATCACAATCTCGTCGCCGGTGATGACGTCGTCGCCAGTCTTAATGGTCTTTGGGCCAATGAATTCGGCATGTTGGTCGTAGACCGTAATGTTTGGGGTCTCGTCGCCGCGGCGGTAGGCCTCGCCACCTTCGGCGATTTTGTCAATGCGGTTGGTAAATACGCGGTCCACAATGGAATCCCAGTCCACATTGGTGACCTCACCGGTGATGCCTAGCTTCTGCGAATGAGTGGTTTGGTGGGCAACGTCAGCGGCGTAGACGTACATCTTGGTCGGGATGCAGCCGACGTTCATGCAGGTGCCGCCGAACTTGTCCTTCTCAATAATCGCGATCGAAATATCATCGTGCTCCGGGGTGGGGATGGAGTTGCCGGAACCGGCGCCGATAATGATCAAGTCATAGTGAGTCATTGTGTTCCTTTAGATATGCTTTCGATTTGCTAACGTTTATTTCTTTACGTGCTGCGCGAGATAGGCGCTGGTTACAGCAAACGCTTCGTCGCGTGCTGGTTTGAGGGAAAGAAATACGTCATGCTTAGCTCCCAGGATAGTGTGTATGTCAACATCTTTTCCAAGATGGGGAGCCCAGCGCTGAGTCTGCTGCACGTCAATCACGGCATCGGCCGTGTCGGTCGCAGGCGAATAGGGCTTTCCCAAGTGCGAGCGGCCAGACGTGAGCACTAGCGTTGGTACTCCCACATCAATTTGGTCGGTGTGGATGAGATGCTGGCTGTTGAGTACAGCGCGTAGCCAGCCCAAATATTTCCGGTG
>JAUNRU010000002.1:73042-91776 GCA_030535535.1 Corynebacterium casei | reverse complement strand
CCATCACCATGCTTTCCCCATCAACCTTCGTATACGGACGAGTAAACGCCATATGTGTTGACCACGGGGAAGTAGAGGTTAAACCGCCGATCACAACATCTAGCTGGTCTTCTTTGATTTTGCCCGCCAGCACAGATTCGGGGGCGGCGTACCATTGAACGTCTGCACCAATACTTTCAGCGAACCCTTCAATGAGCTCTATTTCAGACCCTGAGTAGTCCCCGTTTTCTGAAACATCCGTCCACGGATGGTGCTCTGAAACTCCAACTACTAATTCCCCATCACGTGCACGATCCAGCGTGCCAATGGAATCAGCGGGGATAGTTTCGCAAGCAGAAAGCAGCAGTAAGCAGGCTACTAATGAAGCAGCCTTTCGCAGTGTGTTCCTGCCCATGACTTAGTCCTTCTGGTTTCGCCGTTGAATTCAGGATACGTCTATTCCTCGAACAGGTGGCAGCGTCTGAACCGCAATGGGTTTCACGCATCAAGTAACCCAAGGCTGTTAATTGGACTTAACCGCCCTACCGCCTCTCAGTCTTGTTTTGTAGCCCCCACGAAGAAAGCTCAACGAACTCAACTCAATGGACCCCGATAAACCCCTTATCCCTTTCGGCACGGCGCTGGTGGGTTTTGCTTGGGTTCTCCATTGTTTTACTCGCTGCGGTTTATGCAGTGGCTGTGCTGACTCCTATGGGGCAGGCATTGGAAAATGCTGCGCTCAGGGGCGCTGACCAGGCATCGGCAGCTGATAGTGATGAAGCGTGGGAAGGCCTGGGGGATATCACGGTCTGGACTCTGGGTATCGCCACCGCAGTGATTGGACTTATCGCGTTGCTGCGCCGGAAAGTTCTTTTGGCATTCGTAGCGGTCGGCGTCATTGTTGGCGGGCAAGTGATCACCCAGGCGTTAAAACGCTTTATCTTGCCGCGGCCAGAATTAGTAGAAGTAACCGGCGATTATGCGCACAATTCTTTCCCCGGCGGACACACGACTATCGCGATGACGGTGCTGGTTGAGCCATATTAGTGGTTCCTTATCGCTGCCGTGGTTTAGCCATGTTGATTGTAATGACCTGGTCAGTAGGCATCGGTGCTTATTCTGTTACCGCCAAATGGCACCGGCTCTCTGACACCATCGGTGCAGATTTCGTAGCACTCATTGTGGGTTCCATCGCGGCGCTTGTCCTGCTTCGCTACGGCGCTATTCAAAGAACGGAATACCGTCCGCAACTGCGGGTTATCTATGTCGTGTTGATGTCTATTGGTGGGTTTATGACACTGGCTGTTGGCGCTCTTTTGGGATATCTCGCTGGAGTGCAAGATTTGCGCGATCCGGTCATCGAATGGGATTTATACCTGGCGGCAAATACCCTAGCCACCACCGGGTCTATCATTGCTGGCTTGGTGTACTGGGCAACTTGGCGCAGGCTCGAAGTTGCACAACAGCTCTCGGGGAAGGAACTGAAATGACAATCTCACCAGCCATCGTTATTGGCCTAAGTGTTCTCGGCTCGCTGCTTCTTATTGTTGGTATCACTGGGCTCATTCGCGATGGTCGGCGTATTGCCACTCCTGTCTATTTAGCCATGGGCTCCGGATTGCTCGCTCTAAGTATCGGCCTGTGGTTAGCAACCTCGGTAACCCCGCGCTAGTGATCTTCCTTCTTTATTCGGGTCTGACAATCCTGCGCAAAGAAAGCCGCTCACTGGGCAATGCTTTGGCACTGTTAGCCGGTATTGGCCTATTTTTTGTGCCAGCAACCATGCGCATGCTGGCCCCGTCAAATACCGTCAGCACGGATACGGCGTATATGCTCCGTTACGGCGCGCACCTGACAGTGATGCTGATTGTGTTCTACTTCGGCTTCACTTTCACCGCGTTCATCGCAGCTTGGCTGCTGTACCAGCGTCGTCGCATTCGCACAGAGCCTGAGGTCATCATTGTCTTGGGCTCAGGGCTTACCAATGGCAAAGTGCCACCGCTTCTGGCTGCACGGCTCAAGCGTGGTTTCGCTGTCCAGTCACAATTCGGGTCTCGCCCGACAATTATTACCAGCGGTGGTCAAGGCGCTGATGAACCCCGCCCCGAGGGCGAAGCCATGCGTGATTATCTTATTGAGCATGGCGCTGAGCCTTCCCGTGTGGTTGCAGAGACCGAGTCCCGCACCACCGAAGAAAACCTGCGGTTTTCTCGGAAGCTTCTCTCAGAACCGAACGCGCCCGTGGTCGTAGCGACCAATAATTACCACGTCTTTCGCGCAGCGCTGCTTAGTCGTTCATTAGAAATGCACGCGCACGTTGTTGGCGCACCGACTGCATGGTACTACTTTCCCAGCGCATTCATCCGAGAATTCGTGGGCGTTATCCGTGACCGCCTTCGCTTCACGGTCTTAAGTATCTTCGTGCTGATCATCGTAGCTATCAGCTTTACCATCGTTATTGTGCCCGCCATGGTGCCGGTGCCAGCGGTCTAGATACAAGAATCCCGAGGTCACCGCTAAGAAAAATATCTTAAAACGATGCCCCGGGAGGCTTGAAATTTTGGCGGTGGCGGAGGGATTTGAACCCTCGGTTGGGGGTTACCCAACACTCGCTTTCGAGGCGAGCACCTTCGGCCGCTCGGACACGCCACCGCGAACAAGGTTACTGCAGCAAGATCTAAGAAACCAAATCGCCGCTGCGCTACCCAAGTGACATTGTCAATGACACCACGGGGAGCTACAGCGGCGAAAGGCGGAAGCATTGGACGAAATTAGTAACTTACTTTTGGTCCTCATCCTTCTTGAAAGAACCAAGGACTTCATTGGCCTTGTCCTTGATGGAATCAGCTGCGTCAGAGAACTTCTCCTTGGCATCAGCAATTACCTGCTCTGCCTTGCCTTCGTTAGCGGTCTTCTCATCGCCAGTTGCTTCGCCGTAGGTTTCCTTTGCCTTGCCTACGAACTCGTCTTTCTTGTTTTCAAAATCGCCCATTGTGAGCCTCCTTCAATCTTAAGCGTTTGTATTACCCTCGCCATAATACTTATTATTCCCGCGCGCCGCCGCGAAGATCTTCAAAGAATTCACGCAATATTTCTTGGCATTGCTGTTCCAAGACCCCGGCGCGCACCTGCGGAACAAACAGGGCACCTGGAGCACGGAGGACATCAACAAGCGAACCGCACGCGCCCGTCTTGGGCTCCCACGCCCCGAATACAACGGAGCCCACCCGGGCTGCCTGCGCCGCGCCCGCGCACATGGCGCAGGGCTCTAAAGTGACCACCAACTCGCAGTCCTGCAGACGCCAAGCATCACCGAAGACGGCCACGGCAGCGCGAATAGCCTCGACCTCGGCGTGCGCCGTTGGATCGGCCAGCTGCTCACGCCGATTCACCCCGGTGGCCAGCTCCCGGCCATCGGGGCCATAAATAACCGCACCTACGGGCACATCACCCGCCGGCGTAGTCGCGGCAACCTCCAGCGCGCGGTGCATGCGCTGGGTTGCCTGCACCAGCCCCTGCTCCATTGGAAGCCCGGGCCCTTGTGAAACTTCTGGCACGCTAGGAATTAATTTCTTCTTCGAGCTCATCTCCAAAACCCAACTCGCCGGCAATACGCAGCAGCATGTCAGAGGGGTAATCCTCATCATTGTCCACGTATGCCGCCAGCTGGTCTTCGCTCACGCCCAGGTCGGCGAAAATATCGAAGTCACCATCCGCGTAGCCGTCCACATCGTCTAAGTCCTGCGGGTCGATGTCTGGAATCTCGCAGCCGGCTTCCTCCAGCACACCTGCGGCGAAGTCATCATCGACAGCCATCGTGGCATCAGAGATAAACCAACGCGCACCGCCCGGAACAGGGCGAACAACCACAAAGTAGTCATCGTCAACGCACAGCATGGCAAAGGCCGCGCCCTCCGCGCGCAACTGCCTCACCGCCTTGGCCGAGGTCTGCGGATTCTCAAAAGGATCATCAAAGCTGCGCACATCCCAGACGCCCTCACCAACTGCGGCGGTGATGGCGAATGAGTAGCCGTCAAAATCGTCATCGCTCATATGCGTGAGATTAGTCGTTTTGTGCCAGAATTGTCACTGTGAGTTCAAAAGATGTATTTCGCCCAACCTGCATTATCGGTTTAGGTTTGATCGGTGGTTCCCTTCTTCGTGATGTTGCCGCGCACGGCCAGCCAGTTTATGGCTTCAATCGCTCTACCTCCGGCGCGCGTGCGGCCATCAAGGAGGGCTTCGATGCCTCCGATGATTTGGTTGCCACGTTGCAGCGCGCGGCTGCCGATGACGCCTTGATCGTCATCGCCGTCCCCATGCACGCCGTCGGCGAAATCCTCGACGCCATCAAGGAGCACGCCCCGCAGTGTGGTTTCACTGATGTTGTCTCCGTCAAGGCGGAAGTACTTCGCTTGGTCCGCGATCGTGGCCTGGAAGCACAATACGTGGGTTCCCACCCGATGGCGGGCACCGCGGATTCCGGCTGGAAGCATTCCCACACCGGCTTGTTTAAGCAGGCCGCGTGGGCAATCGCTTTTGATTATGCCGTGGAAAATGATAACCCCGGTAAGTTCTGGGTGGACTTGTTCACCGATGTCACCAAGCTGATTCAGCTTGCTGGCGCGGAAGCTATTCCGGTGCATGTGGCTAATCACGACGCAGCCGTCGCGCGCGTCTCCCACCTGCCGCACGTGCTGGCTGAGGCCCTCGCCGTAGTAGGCGACAACGGCGGAATTTTGGCTCAGTCCCTGGCCGCCAGCTCCTTCAAGGACGGCACCCGAGTAGCGGGTACCTCGCCAGCACTGGTCCGCCAGATGTGTGAAACGAACTCCGCAGCGCTTGTCGATGCCCTCGATGAAGCCCTCATCTTGCTCGCCGATGCCCGCGACGCCCTCGCCGCCGACCCCGCCGACTTAAGCTACCTTGCTGATGCCGGCTACCGCTCCCGCACCCGCCTCGACGCACGCTCCGGCGCACACAAGAACTCCGTCTCCCCCGTCAAGATTTCCTCCCGCCCCGTGCTTCGCCTCAAGCCCGGCGCCTACGGCTGGGTCTCCACCCTCAAACAAGCCGAATCCCTTGGCGGACGCATCGAGGTTTACTAAAACCACTTATAAAACTGGAAAACCACACCATCACGATTTTCGGCGTGAGAGGGTGTGGTTCGTATGGGTGTTTGAGCAGTGCGAAAACTTACCAGCCGCGTTCTGCAAGGCGGTGAGGGGCGGGAAGGTCGGCGACGTTGATGCCGACCATGGCTTCGCCGAGACCGCGGGAGACGTCAGCGATGACGGATGGGTCATTGAAATGCTGCGCGGCCTTCACAATTGCGGTGGCGCGGGCCTCTGGGTTGCCGGACTTGAAGATACCGGAGCCGACGAACACGCCTTCGGCGCCCATTTGGCGAACGAGGGCGGCATCGGCAGGAGTGGACACGCCACCGGCCACGAAGGTGGTCACTGGAAGCTTGCCAGTGGCGGCAACCTCACGCACCAAGTCGAATGGTGCCTGGAACTCCTTGGCGGCGAGGAAGAGCTCATCCTCGTCCAGGGTGCGCAGGCGGTTGATGTCGCCGCGAATGGTGCGCAGGTGACGCACTGCTTCAGAGACATCGCCGGTGCCAGCTTCACCCTTGGAGCGAATCATTGCAGCGCCCTCAGTGACGCGACGAAGTGCCTCGCCCAGGTTGGTTGCGCCACACACGAATGGAACGTTGAACTTCCACTTGTTGATGTGGTGGGCAAAGTCAGCCGGGCTGAGCACCTCAGATTCATCGATGAAGTCCACGCCGAGTGCTTCCAGAACCTGTGCTTCAACAAAGTGGCCAATACGAGCCTTGGCCATCACGGGGATGGACACAGCGTTGACGATTCCTTCGATGAGGTCCGGATCGCTCATACGCGCCACGCCACCCTGGGCACGGATGTCTGCTGGCACGCGCTCCAGCGCCATGACCGCAGTCGCGCCAGATGCTTCCGCAATTCGTGCCTGCTCCGGGGTAACCACGTCCATGATCACACCACCAATGAAGGAGTCCGCGATGCCGCGCTTGACGGGCGTGCCGGCGGTCTCCGGGTAGTTATTGCTCTGATTTTCTTCAACAAGTGTTTGAGTCATGGGCATTATCAAACCCCGCAAAGTGGTTTATGGACAGAGCCACATTGAACCAATTGCATTAGACCACTTTTAGAGCCATGATTAATCCATGCGTTCCGATCTCGTATCCTCATTGCCGCTGGTACTCGACCCAGAGCAGAATTTGCCGATCCCAGCGCAATTAACAACCCAGATTCGAGATCTCGTAGCCCGGCGAATATTAAGCCCTGGCGACCACATTCCCAGCACCCGTTCATTAGCGAAACAACTCGGTGTTTCCCGCGGAAGCGTGGTCACCGCCTATGACCAACTCGCGGCCGAGGGCTACATCGTGACCACGCACGGTTCAGGCACCACCATTAACCCGCGTCTGCACTTGCTCAAGCCCAAGGAGCTGGAAGTTTCATCGCCTTCAGCACCGCAGACACCGAAACGTCCCTCCGGTCCGCGCATGGTGAGTCTTGACCCGGGTGTTCCTGATACTTCCACGTTGATTGATTCCGCCTGGCGTGCGTCGTGGCGCGCGGCGTCGTCCAATCCCCCGGCACAACGCCCCGCCCAAGGGCTCATGGACCTGCGCGTGGAAATTGCTGAGCACCTGCGCCGCATGCGTGGGCTGATTACTGATCCATCCCGCATCATTGTCACCGCTGGTGCGCGTGAAGGCCTCACGCTGTTGCTGCGTACTTTTCATGACACCGCACGCATTGGCGTGGAATCCCCTGGTTATCCCAGCTTGCGCCGCGTTCCACAAGCGTTGGGCTATGACATTGTTGATCTTCCAACCGACGCCTCTGGACTGGTCGTTGAAAATCTGCCAACTAATCTGGATGCAGTTCTTGTTACCCCCAGCCACCAATATCCTTACGGCGGTTCGCTGCCGGCTGACCGCCGAACTGAACTAGTCACCTGGGCGGAGCGCACCAACACGTTGCTCATCGAGGATGACTTCGATTCTGAACTGCGCTACGTCGGCATGCCCCTGCCACCGCTGACTTCACTCGCGGCGGAACAAACCGTGCTACTGGGCACGTTCTCTTCAGTCATCAGCCCGCATATCTCATGTGGCTACCTAGTGGCCCCACCAGCATTAGCACCCGGCCTGAATGCACTTCGCAGCGTGCTTGGCCAGCCGGTCAGCGCTATTACCCAGGCCGCAGTGGCAAACTTCCTCGACACCGGTGCGCTAAGGCGCCGCACCCAACGCCTTCGCCGTGTGTATCGCCGCCGGCGCACCACCGTACAGACTGCCTTCAACGATGTCGCCGGGGCTGAGCTTCGTCCCATCAGCGGTGGCCTGCATGCCGTACTCATTTGCCACAAGCCTGCCGATGCCGTCGTCGCCGAACTTAACACCCGCGGCATCGCGGTTACCGCGCTATCCAGATATTGGGGCGGCAGCAGCCACGCCGAAAACGGCATCGTCTTCGGTTTCGGCTCCCACGATGACGACACCCTCGAATGGGCTTTGGCTGAGATTAACGATGCAATCATATAACCGCACTACAAGATCGTTTTGCTAAACTCCGCCCATGGACGAATTCCGAATTGCAACAGCAACTGATGCACCGTCCGCCGCCACGACTCTAAGCCAGGCTTTTGAAAATTATCCTTGGACCAATTGGACCGTGGCGGCAGACAATCGCGCCGACCGAATCCGCCGCATACAGGAGCTTTGCCTTGTCCACATAGCTATCCCGTTTGGTGTAGTTCTGGTTAACGATACCCATACTGCGGTGTTAGCCGCGACCAAACCTGGTGCCAGCGAGAAGATAAGCCATCAAGTATGGGGCGATATTCGTGCTGCGATGGGCAATTCGCCGTCTCAGGATTTTCCCCTCGAACTACCAGATCCCGAGCTAGAAGATAGCTGGTCATTAGCAACAATAGGAGTTAGCCCCGAAGCTCAAGGACAGGGGCTTGGTACACGGATTATCAAGCACTTTCTGCAAACTCTCGACGACGCCGCTCAATCACCTGTCCCCATTCATTTAGAGACGTCTGATCCTCTTAATGTAAAACTCTACGAACGCCTCGGATTCCGTGTCTATGCAACTACTGCATCCTCAAACACACCGACCGTCTGGTCCATGCAGCGCCACTAGGTTTCCTAGCCACAGTGAGCCTCTCAACGCACGACACAGAGCACGTATCAGGCAAGGGTAGTGCCAGATCTACTACGAAGTTTATCGTCAGCACTCTATCAATCGGGTGGGAAATCGATTGAAATGGCTAGCATGACTTTGAATACTGCAACGCCGGCATCGCATAGCGTGCGTGCGCCGCGGACCCGGATTGCTTATCTTGATGCTGCTCGCGCTTTGGCGATTATCGGCATGTTCCTGGCGCATATCGCCGCTTTTGTTCCGATCCCGGCGCCCGTCGAGTTTCTGGTGTCGGGCCGCGCATCCATCATGTTTGCGGTCCTCGCGGGTGTGTCCACCACCTTGATTGCGCGTAGCCATGCGGTTACAGACCGCGAGCGTTTGGGGTTTGCCAATCGCAACAGCTCCCGGGACTTGTTGGTTCGCGCCATCATCCTTTTCCTCATCGGCATCACGCTTCCGCTGTTGAGCGCCGGCCCGATTGTCATTTTGAGCACCTACGCTGTGCTGTATTTGCTAGCTATCCCTGTGCTGCGCTTGTCCACTCGTGTCCTGGTTATATTGACTGCGCTCACGGCACTTGTAGCGCCGATATTGTCCTTCTGGTTGCGCACGGTGTGGCCGGATACCAGTGATGAATTGGTCATCGGCGGAGTCCCCACCATATTCAGCTTCACCAGCATCGAGGGCACGGTACAGGCTTTTCGCCAATTGCTTTTCGATGGCATGTATCCCGTACTCACCTGGATTCCCTTCTTGCTCGCCGGCATTGTCATTGGGCGTTTGATTCTGGACTCCACCTTCACCACTCGCCTGGCGGCCATCTGGGGCGTAGCTCTTGCTGTCGTGGGTTATGGCACCAGCTTTGTACTGGTTACCGTCACCGACTTCATGTCTGAGCGCATCTCGGTTTTCCGCGGGATTGACCCGGCGCTCGCCGATGCCACCGATGACCAGCTCATGGATCAGTTTGGATCGCTGGCTTATACAGACCTCGGCGTGACGAACCTGAACGACGTGCGCAGCCTGCTCTTTGCCGCAAGCCACTCCGGATCAATTACTGAAATCATCGGTGGGATTGGTTTTGTCCTGCTGGTTTTGGCTGTGCTTTCACTCATCGAGCGCTTTGCCGCACCCGTGCTCACTCCATTCAGCAATCTTGGAAAGATGCCGTTGACCTACTACGTTGGCCACATCATCGGGTTCCTAGTGTTGCTGTTTGCCGGTGGAGCCATGATTTCCATCTGGCTCAGCCTCGTGCTCTTTGTAGTACTACCCATGCTGCTCGCAGCGATCTGGTTCCGGTTCTTCCGCCGCGGCCCACTAGAAGCCGTAATTCATGCTGCAGCACAGCGCGTGACCACTGGAATACACAAGCCCTAGCTATCTGCAGAGGGTGCCGGTTAGATGATTGTTGGTGAGTTGCTCCCCCGGCACACTCGCCCCGCTAGAACGCAGTCCCCGCTTGTCCCCTTGCAGGGACTGCGTCATTTCAAAATCTGCTCAAAACTGCGGAGCTTCAACAGCAACCGCGTCGCCGCGTTTGAGCTCGAACAAAACAACGAAGAAACCCCAGCCAGATTGGTTATTAACCGTTCTAGCTGGGGTTTTGCACTGTGCGCCCGAAAGGATTCGAACCTCCAACCTTCTGATCCGTAGTCAGATGCTCTATCCGTTGAGCTACGGGCGCTTCCCATTGCCGTGAACCCTTAGTAGGTGTTCCCTGCAACGTTGCTTAACTATACTCACACTTTAACAAACTGACAAAACCGCTGGTTGTTTATTATTTTTCCGCGATTTTATGTGTAGTTCATCTACACATTAAGTCGGTCCGCGGAATCGGGCTACCGAGCGAGAAATGACTGTCGTAGACAAAGAAGAAGCCCAGCGACTTTTGTTAACCACCAAGTCGCTGGGCTTCTGAGCCGCTGAGGTTGCACAAGCACCTCAACGTGGGGAATTGCTAAATCACGAGTCCGAAGACTGGGATAGCAACGAAGTATGCCGCCAGGGTGATGAGAACCAGGGCGATGAGGTTGAGCCAGACGCCGCCCTTGATCATCTCGCCGATGGTGACGTAGCCAGAGCCGAAGGCAATAGCGTTTGGCGGGGTTGCCACTGGCATCATGAACGCACAGGTTGCGGCCAGTGCCACTGGGATGGTCAGCAGCAGAACGTTGACTTCGCCGTTGGCGGTCAGGCCGATACCGACGGCAACACCGCCCATGATTGGCAGGAAGGTCGCTGCGGTTGCGGTGTTGGAGGTGAACTCCGTCAGAATCAGAACCAGCGCGGCAACAGCACCCATGAGCAGGAAGATAGGCAGGGCGCCAAGCCCCTTAGCAACTTCACCAATCCACAGGGACAGGCCGGAGGCGGTGAACATTGCGGACAGGGACAGGCCACCACCGAAGAGCAGCAGAACGTCCCATGGGAGCTCATTTGCGGTCTTCCAGTCCAACAGGCGAACACCGGTCTTGCGGTCAGCTGGCAAGGTGAACATCAAAAGGCCAGCGGCGATACCAACAATGGCGTCGTCATAAGGGATGTCCCACGCGAAGGCATCGATAAGCAATGGCAATGCAACCCAGGTTACTGCGGCCAAGACGAAGATGATGCCGACCTGAATCTGTGGACCCGTCCACTTGCCCAGCTTGCGAATCTCTTCATCGATGAGTTCCTTGCCACCTGGAATGTGGTCCATTTCTGGCTTGAACACGGTGATCAATACCAGCCATGCCACAACGGTGAACACGATTGCCACTGGCATACCCACCATCATCCACTGGCCGAAACCAATGGTGATACCGTGTGCTTCTTGCATGTAACCAGCCAACAGTGCGTTTGGCGGGGTACCAATCAAAGTACCCAGGGAGCCGATGGACGCGGAGTAGGCAATAGCCAGCATCATCGACGTTGCGAACTTCTTCTGGTTCTTCATGCCGCCAACGGTTTCAGCCGTCAGCTGCAGAACGGAAATACCGATTGGCAGCATGACCACTGCGGTTGCGGTGTTGGACACCCACATGGACATGAAGCCCGTTGCAATCATGAAACCAAGGATCAGGCGCTTTGGTGAAGTACCAACAACCTTGACAACGTACAGCGCCAAGCGGCGGTGCAGATTCCAGCGCTGCAAGCCCAGGGCAAGCAGGAAGCCGCCCATGAACAAGAAGATGGTGGATGATGCGTAAGGACTGCCCACTGCAGAGAATTCCGCGACACCCGTGATTGGGAAGATCACGATTGGGAGCAAGGCGGTGGCGGCCAGTGGAATTGCTTCCGTCATCCACCAAGCACCCATCAGGACAGTGGTAGCCGCGACAATACGCAGCGACTGGTGCGTATATTCAGTCTCCGGGTTAGCGCCCGTTGATTCCAGCACGGTTTCAACGGAGTTGGATGGGAAGAAGGCGTATACGAGGGCTGCGAGGATCAGGCCAACAAAAATGCCTGTGATTTGGCGGCGCCATTCAGACTTCTTGACGCCTTCGGCTTCCTCACCCGCCGCTTGGGACGTCGATTCTTGCGTAACTGGGGTCGACATAAGATATGTGTGCTCCTAAATCATGCTCGGGGCTACTTCCAAACCAAGCCTCCATGCACCGAACGTGGCAGAGATTCATATACAAACTTGATGAATTTTCTACCAAAATCAAGGCATTTAGAGACTTCATTCACAGAAGTGGTTTAGAAACAACGTACAAAATATCTTTGCAAGATCGGAACTTTAAACAATATTGATGCCAAAAATACACCCACATCACCCCCGGGTAACTAGGTAAGTTACACAGCATAGGTTCAGGTGAGTGGGCGTATTTTTGTGAAGATGAGGGTTTACAAACCTAACACCGTCTTGGCGATGAGGAAGTACACAATCAGACCCGTTGCGTCACAGAAGGTGGAGATAAATGGGTTGGAAAATACGGCTGGGTCCGCGCCGATGGTCTTGGCCAAAATTGGCATCAAACCGCCGACGGTTGCAGACATGGAACAGACCAATAGCAAGGTCAGGCCGATAACAATGCCGATATCAAGGCCGTAGACCAGCGAGGCCAAAATGAAGCCCAGGGCGCCCAGCAAGGTACCCAAAACTAGGCCCACGCGTAGCTCCCGCCAGAGAACCTGCATGAAGTCTTTCGAGCGGACATCACCCAGCGCCAAAGCACGTGTCACCGTCGTTGCAGCCTGGTTGCCGGTGTTGCCACCAGTACCCGTCAATAGGGGGATAAACAACGAAAGCACGACAGCCGCGGCGAGGGTGTCTTCAAAAGTGTCCAGCACCTTCACCGTCAACAGCGCTGAGACCGCCAGCACCAACAGCCACACGATGCGCGAGCGCACTAGTTTGAGCAAAGGCGTGGACATGTACGGCTGCTGCAGCGCTTCCGTACCACCGGCACGCGCGGAGTCCTCTGTGTCTTCTTCCTCCACAATGTCGGCCGCGTCATCCCAGGTCAAAATACCAACCAGGCGCGTGGATTCATCCACAATCGGCATGGCCAAAAAGTCCAGCGCCATGAACCAACGTGCGGTTTCCTCCGCATCATCATGGGCATAGGCAAACACCGGGTCGCTCATCAAATCCTCGACCAGACGATTGCCGCGCGCGGTAAACAGGGTACGGAAAGAAACCACTCCCACCAGGCGCCGGTCTTTGCGCGTGACCGGAAGAGTGTAGATAGTCTCCAGTTCATCAGCGGTTTCACGCACGCGTGCCAATGCCTCATCCACGGTCATCTCGCGGAAGATTTCAGGCACCTCAGGGCTCATTCGTCTGCCGATGCTTCCCTTCGGATAGCCCAGCACCACGCCCGTAACGTCGCGTTCATCTTTGTTCAAAGAACGCAGCAAACGATCCGCAATCTCTGCCGGCAGCTCATCCAGCAGCGATACTCGGTCATCGGGGTCTAGCTCATCGAAGAACTCAAAGACTTCCGCATTACCTAGCTCATCAATTAAGTCCGCCTGGTGCGCGGAGTCCAGCGCATCAAAGACTTCAATGGACCGCTGCCGTGACAGCAAACGCAGTGCCAAGGCTGCACGCGACGCATTGTGACGCTCAACTAGCGCGATGACGTCTTTAATGGGTGTGTCCGCCAGAAGTTTCTGTAATCGAGGTGCATCTTTCGGATCGATAGTTTTCTCAGTTTTCAGCCAATCTTCCAAAACTTCCATTGACTGTTCGGTCATATCGTTCATGTGCACCTCCACGGACCACATCGCTCCCGCACCATAATTCAGGTGGTTTGGGGTGAACCCCCGCCTTTGACGCAGGATGTGGGACAAATTTACTCAAGCCCTACCCAGCTTAGACTGCCCGGTACTTAATTGCCGATACCATTTTCCCGCGCGATTCCCACACGAAGCCCGACTCCCCGGCCATCAAAGACACAAGGCCCTCTAATGGATACCGAAGAGAAAACAAGAAAGACGCGCTTTCCGCACCAGTTAAGGTACAGAAAGCGCGTCCAGCATAACTACAGTCCGTTTACGCTAACCTTCACATCAGGCCAGCTAGGTCTGCAATCCGCAAATCTTAGAACGTAATCCTTAGAATACGTTGGAAGACAGGGTGCCGACTGCGTCGAAGGACTGGGAGCTGAATTCGCCGACGAAATCAAAAATGCCTGCGAAAACGTCTGATACGAGATCGATGATCTGGTTGAACATGGTTCGATCCTTTCAAATAGGTGCGGGCTCGCCTTGTGACGAACTTGTACTTAGAGTATGCAGTGCCACCGCCTCGGACTGCAATACCCAGATCGCTAAATTTATACCGTTCACCAACTGCATATTATGCATTTGGTGTGAAAATTCGTGCGCAAAAGGCTGTTTTCCAAATTTGCCAACAACTCATTTTCGCGATTTTTACGCAGAGAAAATACCCCAAAACGGGGCTACCGCTTGAGGTCAATATCAACGTAATTGCTGGCGACAGCATCGCGACGAGCAATCCGAGAACCAATCGAGCGTGAATAGTATGCACTTCGAACCCAAAGCTAATGCCCGCCTATACACGAGCTACATACCAGGCTGCTGCCTTAGTTCCATACATTGATGGTTTGATACTAGAACACGCCCGATCGAATTGCAATACTTTTGCGTTACTTAGATAGAAAATTTTGTGAGTTAGTGTACAAAACCGCCTTAAAAAGTAACGGAAGTTGAGGGCCAACGATGAGCCGCAATCTCATTACAAGTCAAGCCCCTATTTCGGCAATTCACTTCCCCCACGAGATAGCCCGCGCCGGCGGGCATTGGCCATGAACACAAAAGCCGTGGCACGACGAAACCCCCTGCGCTAACAGGGGGTTTCGATTCGAGCGGAGACGAGAGGATTTGAACCTCCGGCTCTCCGTTAGAAGAGCAACTCATTAGCAGTGAGCCCCATTCGGCCGCTCTGGCACGTCTCCAACATTGCCTATAAACAGGCGGTGTTCAGCTTACCTGCTGCTTCCCTCATGAACCAAATAGGGTGGCAACAAGCCTTAGCCATGCCTAATTGCCATCGCAGAACAATGCCAGAACAGTCGCAGGACAGTCCCCCATCCGAGCCAGGAAACTGACTTATACTCTGGGGCATGAGCTCTATTTGGAACTTTGCCCTCAACGTTATCGCTATTGCCGCCGGGCTGTGGGTTGTCGTGGAATTTGTCCCCGGCATCGATTTAGCCACGGCTGCGGGCGAAGAACTCACCGCATTCTTAGTCTTAGCCGCTGTATTCGTTCTGGTTAATACCGTCGTCGCGCCGATTATTCGCCTGCTCGGCATGCCGCTGACGTGTATCACCTTAGGCTTGTTCGCCCTAGTTATTAACGGCTTCGTGCTGATGATTGCAGAGTGGTTGTTTAACCTCATTGGTTTCCAAGACGCCCACTTCGATATCGAAGGTTTGTGGCCAGCCATCCTCGGCGCCATTGTCCTGGCAATCATCTCGGGCATCGTGAACTTCTTCACCAGCCCACTGCGCGCCCGCGACTAGCCGATATTCGCGCTTTCGTTAAACGCCGCAGGTACCCACGTACTTGGGCGTTTAACCTCCAGCAAACGGTGGAAGAACATCCACGCGGGAGACATTTACTAATGAGGTCTCCGCGGTGCCGGATTTGCCGTCAAGCAGGAAAGAGCAGCGTTCGAGGACGTCTGCCATCGGGGTACCAGCACCAGTGGTGCCGGTAAAAGCAGTAGCAAGAGAATCAAGAAGTTCGCCCAATGTAGCCGGAACGTTGGAACCATCAAGGCTCGTGTGGGTACAACCAGCGGCGTCCCGGGCGGCGGCGAAGAAGTGCACGTCAACCATGATTCTTATCCTACAATGGTTCCATGACTTCGCCGGAATCTCACCTGAAACGGATTCGCCAGCTCATCGGCGAATTTACCCACTGCACTACTGAGATGATTCCGGTGGAACAAGCCCTCGGCCGCATCACTGCCGCGGAGGTCATCGCGGGTTTTGATTCCCCACGGTTTAATAATTCGCAGATGGATGGCTACGCCGTGCCGCACGCTGGCGGTGGCAGGTTTGAAGTTACCGAAACCATCGCGGCTGGCAGTCGCCCAGGGTTGTTGGAGGGTAAGGCCGCGCCAATTATGACGGGTGCGCCAGTGCCTGCCGATGCGTCAGCGATCATCCCCGTTGAGCGCACCACCCCGGCGGAGTTTCTGACCCCGGGTGAATACGTGGAAGTTCCTGCCGTGGAGGTAGGACTGTTCATTCGTGAACAAGGCAGCGATGTGGCAGCCGGCAGCGTCATCATTCCCGCAGGCACGAAGATTTCCGGTGCCGCCGTTGCCACGCTCGCTTCCCAATCCGTCACGCAGGTTGAGGTCACCAGCCCGGCGCGCATAGTCATCTGCACCGGCGGTGCGGAGATCAATTCACAGCTAGCAAACGTAGAAGCGCAAGAAACCACTATCCCCGACGCGAATGCGCCGATGCTGCGCGCTTTGGCAGCGCAGGCTGGCATTGAGGTGGTCGGGCATGTGTCCACCAATGATGATCCGCAGGCACTCGCATTGGAGCTATCCACCGCTATTGCGGAGTATGAACCAGATGCGGTGGTAACGTCCGGTGGGATTAGCGCCGGCAAGTTCGAGGTCGTGCGCCAAGTCTTGGAATCCACTTTGACGGTGGCAGGATCGTCCACTGCATTTCCAGGGGATACGTTGACTTGGTTCGGGCACGTGGACCAGCAACCGGGTGGGCCGCAGGGCATTGCAGTATTTGATGGTGTTCCTTTTATTTGTCTCCCCGGCAATCCGGTATCCACGCTGGTCAGCTTCCGGCTCTTCGTCGCGCCCATCTTGGGCCAGGTACCGCAGGCTTCTTGGGCACAACTCGCAAAAGATACGGCCGGCATCGCGAGACGTGAGCAATTTCGTCGCGGGCGGATTGAGCACAGCGCGGATGGCACAACACTCGCGCATATTATCGGCGGTGCGGGCTCACATTTGATTAGCCAGGCGGTGGAAGCAACGCACCTCATTCGTATCCCTGCTGGCGCAAAGCTAGTTGCTGGAGACGTGGTCCAAGTCTATGAACTCTAAGCAAGAGATGAACAAGGAATAGGTATGACACGAACTGGTTTAGTCATCGTCGCATCCACGCGCGCGGCCGCGGGCGACTATGAAGATCGCTCCGGCAAGATTGCCGTGGAGTTCTTGCGCGCCCAGGGTCTGAACACACCGGAGGCAGTCATTGTCGCGGACGCTGATATCCAATCGGCCGTGGATAATGCGCTGGGTGGCGCGGATGCACCGGATGTGTTGTTAACCTCAGGCGGGACTGGGATTACCCCAGATGATCTAACTGTTGAAGCAGTTGAAGGCCATATTCGCAAGGAGATGCCCGGCATCGCGGTCGCGTTCTGGCAGAAGGGATTAGAAACTGTCCCCACGGCGGCGCTGTCACGGTGTATTGCTGGTGTTACGGGGCGAACTTTTGTGATGACTCTGCCGGGCTCGCCTGGTGGAGTGAAAGATGGCTGCGCGGTGCTCGAGGGAATCTTGGGGCACATCATCGACGTGATGAAAGGAAACAATGAGCACTAACCATGATCCTGCTTTTGACCCGGCCTATGTGCATGATCAGACGGGCAAAGTCATCGGCGCGGTGATGATGACCGAACCGATTGAATCAGTGTTGGTGCAGGCCCGCGCGGAGGTCGCCACGGATGCCATGGGCGCGGTTGTCACTTTTGATGGCGTGGTGCGGGATCATGATGGTGGCCAGGGCGTGGCCAAGTTGATTTACTCCGCGCACCCCTCGGCACAGCAGGAGATTGAGGCGGTCACCGCGCGTATTAGCGCAGCGCATCCGCATGTGCGCCTGTGGTGTGCGCATCGCACGGGAACGTTGAGCATCGGCGACTTGGCATTTGTCGTTATCGCGGCATCCGCTCACCGCCGGGAGGCGTTTGAAGCAGCTTCGCAGCTTGCCGATGCCGTCAAGGCCGAGGTCCCCATTTGGAAAGAACAAGAACTTTCCGCAGGCGGCACACAATGGGTGGGATTGGAATGACAGAACTTAGCCCCCGGGAGATTTCCCGGTATCGCAGGCAGCTTTCGCTGGCAGGTTTCGGGCGTGAAGCGCAAGAAAAGCTTGCCGATGCCCACGTAGCCGTCATCGGCGCCGGCGGCCTTGGATCGCCTGCGCTGTTGTATTTGGCGGGCGCCGGTGTTGGTGAAATAACCATCTTTGATTCTGACACCGTGGATGTGTCGAACCTGCACCGCCAGGTCATTCATACCACTGCCAATATTGGAGTGAATAAGGCTGAGTCCGCGCAGCAGGCGCTGAGCGCGCTCAATCCGGAGGTCACCATCAATATGGTCGAAGAACGCCTGGATGAGCACAATATTATTGAGCATCTACGCGGCGCTGATGTGGTGCTCGACGGCACGGACAACTTCGCTACCCGCTACAACGCCTCCTGGGCCTGCGCGGTGCACGGCATTCCGCATGTGTGGGCGTCCATCTTGGGTTTCGATGCTCAGCTCACCGTGTTCTACGCCGATAACGGTCCCATCTACGAAGACCTCTTCCCTATCCCACCAGCGCCCGGTTCCGTTCCATCGTGTTCCCAGGCGGGCGTGCTCGGCCCAACGGTTGGCGTGGTGGGCTCAGCCATGGCGCTGGAAGCAATCAAGCTTGTCACCGGCGTGGGCACGCCACTGATTGGCAAGATCGGATACTTCACGGCACTCGAAGGCACGTGGGAGTACATCCCGCTGGTCGGCAATCCAGAAGTCACCGAGCGCGTGCGCACCACTGGCCCGACCCAAGGTGCAGAAGCTTTCGAAGAGCCACCAACTACCGCCCCAGTCTCCACCGCCGCACTGGGTATCGCTGAAGTCGATGACATCCCGGAGAATGCCCTTGTCATCGACGTGCGCAATCCCGACGAAGTAGCGATGTTCGCCATCCCCGGCACCCTAAAAATCCCACTCCCACGGATTATGGACGACGAAACCCCGGAAGAAATTGCGCAAGCACAACGCGAATCACGTCCTGTTGTCATTCATTGTGCTGGCGGTATTCGCTCCGC